>JANNQT010000108.1:0-12043 GCA_031400895.1 Alphaproteobacteria bacterium
TGATGCCGAGCCGGCGCGGGCTGGTGATGTTGCGCGCCGCCAGATCCTGCTCGACGGCGTAGAAATCGTCGTAGATCACTTGCCGGTGGGTGCGCAGGCCGGCCTGATGCCAGGCGGGGCCAAACTCGCCGCCGCCGCGGATATTGGCCAGCACGTAAACCCCGCCGCGCTCCAGCCACAGCTTGCCGACATAAGCTGAATAGCTTGGCGGGTAGGAAATCTGGAAGCCGCCATAGGCCCACAGCAGGGTCGGGTTCTGGCCGTTGAACGCCGTGTCGCGTGAACGCACGACGAAATAGGGCACGCGCGTTCCGTCGCGGCTCACCGCCTCGAATTGCTCGGTGACGAAGCGCGAGGCGTCGAATTGCGCTGGCAGCGCGCGCACGGCGCGCGCACGCGTGGCCCGCTGTTCAAGCGCGTAGAGCGTGTCGGGCGTGAGATAATCCTCATACACCGCGAACGCGGTCTCTTCCCGCGGCGAGGCGCCGGCGAAGCTTACCGAGCCGGTCTCGGGCAGGGCGATGGAACTATCGACCCAGGCGCGGCCGTCGAAGCTGAAACGCAGCAGGCGTCCGCGCACGTTATCGTACCCGGCGACCAGAATCGCGTCGCGGGTAATGGCCACCGACTCGATCGATTGGCGCGCGCCCGGCGCGTGCAGCACGGTCACCGCGGGCTCTGGTCCAACCAGGGTGTCAACGGTGATGGCGATCAGCGCGCCGCTGGGGATGGCGGATGCGCCGCCCTGCGGGGTCCACGCCTGCTCCAGCGTTGCGATCAAGCGGCCCTTGTGGAGCCCCTGGATGGTGGATTTCGGCGGCAGATTGATGCGCTCGGGGGTCGCGTCGCCGAGCCGCCAATAGCTGGATTCGAAGAAGGTGTCGCTTTCATAGGCGAGCAGCATGCGCGAGCCGTCCACATCCTCGAGCACGCCGGCGAATACGCCGACATCGCTAGCCTGGCCGCGGAACACCTCCGCCGCGTTGGCAAGCGGGGTCGCACGCGACCAGCGCTTCAACACGAAGGCGTAGCCAGATTCAGTCAACGTGCCCGGACCCCAGTCGGCGCCGACGAGGAGGGTGTTCTGGTCCTGCCAGGCGAGCGAGGATTTCGCTTCGGGCACCACAAAGCCGTCAGCGACGAAAGCGCGCCGGGCGATGTCGTATTCGCGCCAAGTCGAGGCGTCCTTGCCGCCGTCGGAGAGCGAGATCATGCAGCGGGTCGAGCCGTCGAGGCAGTCGGCGCCCTTGAACACCCAATTGGCGTTCTCCGCCGCCGCCAGCGCGTCAACATCGAGCAAGGTTTCCCAGCGCGGCGCGTTGGCGGCGTAAGCCGCCAGCGGCGAACGGCGCCAGATCCCGCGCACGTGGGTTTCGTCCTGCCAGAAATTGTAGATCTGGCCCTCGCGCACGCTGCCGAGCGGCAGGCGGTCGCGGCTGTTGGCAATGGCGAGCGCATCGGCGTGCAGGCCAGCGAAACGCGGGTCGCCCTCAAGCGTAGCCAGCGATTGCTGGTTCTGCTCGCGCACCCAGGCAAGTGCCCGTTCGCCTTCGATCTCTTCGAGCCAAAGATAGGGATCGTCGTCCGAGCCGAAGAGATTGGTCATGGTGCTGCACGAACCCAGAACAAGAGCCGCCAGTGCGGCGGCGGCGAAAGCGGCAAGGCGCATGGGGGTCCCCTTTGTGGCGACTACCAAGCAGAACCGACCTCGGGTGGAAAGGGGCGCTGGCGGATTGCCTGGCCTCTGGTGAAGCCGGGGGTGTGTTTTTGCGGCGAACACATTAGATTCCCCATCGATGCGCTATTTCAAGATGAACGGCTGCGGCAATGATTTCGTCATCATTGACGCGCGCTCGCGCGGGGGCCTGCCCTTGTCGCCGGCGCAGGCCAGGGCCATCGCCGACCGCAAGGCCGGGCTCGGTTGCGACCAAGTGGTGGCGGTGGAGCGCTCGATTCGCGGCGACGCCTTTATGCGCATCTGGAACGCCGATGGCGGCGAGGTCGATGCCTGCGGAAATGGGGCGCGGTGCGTCGCCTGGCTGTTGTTGGAGGAAGGGGGCGCTGCCTCGCGGCGGATCGAGACCGGCGCTGGCCTGCTCTACGCGCAGCGCGCGGGCGAACGGGCGATCACGGTGGATATGGGCTCTCCCTTGCTGCGCTGGGAGGAAATTCCGCTCTCCCGCGCCATGGACACCGCGGAACTCGATTTCAGCGCCGGGGGCTTGGACGGCCCCGGCGCGGTCAACATGGGCAATCCTCATGTGGTGTTCTTCGTCGAGAACGCTGCCGCGGCCGGCGCCGAGGAGATCGGCCCCATGGTCGAGACCGACCCGCTGTTCCCGGAGCGCGTCAATGTCGGCTTCGCCGAGGTGCGCTCGCCGGAGCTGATCCGGCTGCGGGTGTGGGAGCGCGGCGCGGGGCTGACCAAGGCCTGCGGCACCGGGGCCTGCGCCGCGCTCGTCGCCGCGCACCGCCAAGGCCGCGCCGGCCGCCGTGCGGAAGTGATCCTCGACGGGGGATCACTGGAGATTGAATGGCGCTTAGGCGACGACCGGGTATTGATGACCGGACCGGTCGAACTCGAACATTCAGGAGACCTGCCGGCGCTATGAGAATACTCGCCGCCAGCCTCGTTCTCGCCGCCTGCGCCACCGCGCCGGCGCCGCCGCCGGGCGCGCGGCTGGAGGGATGCTGGCTCAACCGCCAGGCCGGCCAGAGCATGAGCTGGCTGCCCGATCCCGCCCGGGCTGGCGTGCTCAACGGCTTGCGTTCGGGCGGCGGCAGCTTCGTGCTGCGCCCGAGCGACCAGGGCTGGCGCTTTTGCGAACTCTCCCCTGCCGGCGAGCGCTGCTGGAGCGTGGCCGAGGGCGGGGGCGGTTCGCTCGAGGGCGGGCGCGTGTTCGTCGATGGCCACGGCGACCGCCTGCGCATCGAACTGGTTGGCGATGGACCGAGCCAAGTGATTTTCCAAGGCCGCAGAACCCGCTGCGAGTGATCGGGTGCGCCGGCGGGACGGGATTGGTGACACACATTCACGGTCCAGCTTGTGCACCCGCGCCGATCAGACGCACGAAAATCTCGCGCGCTTCGTCGCGCCGGCGCCGCACCAGCGCTTCCAGGCCGGCCCAATCGGCGACGCCGCTGAGTGCGCCGAGGCGCGCCATCAGCGGTGCGGGCGCGTCGGCGAGCCTGCCATTGGCCAAACTCAGCCGGCTGAGCTGGTGCAGATCGCGCCACAACCGCCAGGCCGCGCCGAGCTTGTCGGCATCGGCTGGCGCCAACGCCCCAATCGCGCACAGCGCCGCCAGCGTTTGCCCGGTATTGGCCCCCAGCGCGGCGGCGTCGCCGCAAACCAATTGCAGGCCCTGGGCAATGAACTCGACATCGACGAAGCCGCCCGGCGCGAGCTTCAGGTCCCAGAAATCCCTTGCCGGCCGCTCCCGCTGCATCAGCGCGCGCATCTGCGCCACCTGTTCTAGCGTCGCGGCGCGCGCACGCGGGCGCAAGAGCGCAGCGCGGGCGATCGACGCCGCCCGCGCGCCGAGTTCGGCGTCGCCGGCCACGGCTCGCAGCCGTGTTAGCGCCAGCAATTCCCAAACCCAGGCTTCCTCATCGTAATAGCGCTCGAACGAGGTGAGCCGCACCGCCATCGGTCCCTTCGAGCCGGACGGGCGGAGCTTGGTGTCGATTTCGTAGAGCGCGCCTTCAGCGGTTGGGGCCGAGAGCGCGCTGATCAGCCGCTGGGTCAGCCGCGCATAATAGTCGCCGCCGCCGGAATCGGGGGCATCGTAGACGACCATGAGGTCAAGATCGCTGCCCTCGGCCAATTCGCGCCCGCCGAACTTGCCCAGCGCCAGCACCGCGAAGCGGCCAGGCTGGGGGCCCTGCAGACGCTGCATCTCCGCCAGCGCGACATCGGCCATCGCCGCCAGGCAGACTTCCGCCAGATCGGAATAAGCCGCGCCGACGTCCGCCGCGCTGGCGACGCCTTCGAGCACTTGCGCGGCGATGCGGAAAGCCTCCTCGCGGCGAAACCGGCGCACCACATTCATCCGCGCTTCCGCTTCGCTCGCGCCGGCCAGCAATTCGCCTAACTCGCGCCCGCGCCCGCCGGCCGCATCTTGCGCCAGCGGGGCGGCAAAGCGCGGCTCGATCAGCGTGTCGAGCAGCGCCGGCCAGCGCGCCAATCGTTCCGACAAAGCCGGCGCCACGCTCAAGAGCCGCGCCAGCAAATCCAGCAACGCCGGCTTGGCCTCCATCAGCGCCAGCACCTGCACGCCGGCGGACAATTCCGAAAAGAAAGCCGCAAAGCGCACGAAGGCGTGGTCGGCTTCGCCCGAGGCGGCGAACGCGCGCAGCAATTTCGGCGTCAGCCGCGTCAACACTTCGCGCGCGCGCTCGGAGCGCATGGCGCGGATGCGGCCATGGTGCCAACCGCGAATGGTCTGGCTGACCGCCTCGGGCCGGGCAAAGCCGAGCCGGGCGATGGTGGCCAGGGTTTCAGGATTATCCTCGACGCCAGTGAAGGAAAGGCTGCCCATCGGATCGGCCAGGCTCTCCTCGCGGCCGAACAATTGGTGATCGATCTCGGCGACGATGCGGCGCTGTTCGAGCAGCGCGGCGTCGAACGCCGCCAGCGTCTCGAAGCCGGCCAAAGCGGCGACGCGCGCGCGCACTTCCGGGTCCGCGGGCACGCGGTGGGTGTGGGCGTCCTCCAGCATTTGCACGCGATGCTCGACGCCGCGGAAAAACTCATACGCCTGTTGCAGCGCCGCGCGCGCGCTGGGCGAGATCGCGCCGGCTTCGGCCAGCGCCGCCAACGTGGCTATTGTGCCGGACTTGCGCAGTTTGCGGTTGCGCCCGCCGAGGATTAATTGCTGCGTCTGCGCAAACAGCTCGATGTCGCGGATGCCGCCGCGGCCGAGCTTTACGTCGAAGGCGGGATCGCCCAGTTCGACGCTGCCAAACGCAGAGAGGATTTGTCGTTTTATCGAATGGACGTCCTCGACCGCGGCGAAGTCCAGATGCTTGCGCCAGATGAACGGTTCGAGCGACGCCAGGAAAGCCTGCCCACAAGCGCGGTCGCCCGCCGCCGCGCGCGCCTTGATGAACGCCGCGCGCTCCCAATTCTGCCCCAGCGTTTGATAATAATGCTCGGCTGAGGCAATCGAGACCGCCACTTGCGTCGAGCCCGGATCGGGGCGAAGGCGCAGATCGGTGCGAAACACGTAGCCGTCGGCGGTCACCGCTTCGAGCGCGCGCACCATCGGCGCGACCAGACGCACAGCGGTGACGCGTGGCTCGCGCGCCCCGGCGGCAGCGAGCGCTTCGGCGTCGAAGAACACCGAGAAATCGATGTCGCTGGAATAATTGAGTTCGCCCGCGCCCATTTTGCCCATGGCGATCAGCGCGAAACCGGGCGCGGGCCCGTCCGGGTCGGCGAAATCGCGGGCGACGAACTCGCCGCGGCCGGCGATCTGGCAGACGCCAAGGCTCAGCGCCGCGCGCAGGGAAGCGTCGGCGAAATCGCTCAACGCGCCAGTGACGCGCGCCAGCGGCCAGGCGACGGCGAGGTCGGCGATGGCGACGGCGAGATGTACGGCGTCTTTCGCGCGACGCAGGCGGCGCATGCCGTCCTCGATGACCGGCGGCGCGCCGGCGATGGCGAGCGCCTCGGCGATCGCCTCGCGCAGCAATTGCTCCGGCCAGTCCTCGGTGACGCCCTCGCCGAACTCGGGCCGGCGCGACAGCAAACGGCCGAGATAAGGCGCATGCGTCAGCGCGGCCGCCACCGCGCCCTCCCAGCGCGTCGCCGCAAATGCCGGCGGCGCGGGTGCGGTGGCGCGGGCGGGCGCGATCACGGTCATTGCCGGGGGCGCGTTTCAAACGCCGGCAGCACCAGCGCCGCTCCGAGCCCGCAGCTGACGTTGTTCGGCAAACCGTCGCGCAAGTGCAGTCCGCCATGATGCAGCCGCGCGACCGCCGCCACCAGGCTCAGCCCCAAGCCGGCGCCGGGGCTGCTGCGCGCGGTCTCAAGCCGCACGAAGCGTTCCAGCACCCGGTCGCGATCGGTTGGCGCGATGCCGGGTCCGTCATCGCGCACGTTGATCTCGACGCGCCCATCGGGCCGCAAGCGGGCGCTGAACTCAACCCGGCCGCCAGCGGCGGTGTATTTCATGGCGTTTTCGATCAGGTTGGAAACCGCCTGCGCGAACAGCGCGGCTTCGCCGTTGACCACCAATTCCGTTTCCACTTCGCAGCTGAACGCCAGCCCCTGTTCCTCGGCGGCGGGCTGGTAGAATTCGCCCAGGTCGCTCAGGATCGCGGTCGCGTCGAGCCGCCGCAACCGCCAATTGCCGCTGGCTTCGACGCGCGCGAGCCGCAGCACGCCGCCGAACATGTCGAGCAAATGATCGGCCTCCTCGATCGCCTTGCGCAGCGCCTCGCGGTCAGAGGCGGAATCGGGCGGCGCTTCGAGCGCCAATTCCAGGCGCTGGCGAAAGCGGGTCAACGGCGAGCGCAGATCGTGGGCGATGGCGTCGCCCGCGGTGCGCATGCCGTGCATAAGTTTTTCCAGCCGGTTGAGCATGGCGTTGAGCGCCTCGGCGAGGGCGTCGAACTCGTCGCCCACGCCGCGGACGGGGGCGCGCCGGCTCAGATCGCCGGCCATCACTTCGCGCGCGGTGTTGGCCAGCGCCTCGGCGCGGCGACTGGCGAGCGACGCGGCGATCAGGCCGCTCGCCAGCGCCAGCGCCACGCCAAGGACGGCCACCGTCCACAGCGCATTGGTGATCCGGCTGGTGATGGCGGCGTTGTCGCTGTGATCAACCCCAACCACCAGGATCGGTCCGCCCAGTAGACGCCCGATGCGCCCGCGCGCGCTGGCGCGCATGTTTGCGCCGTCGGGTGCGGTGCGCTCGAAATTGAACGAGATGTGCCCGCCATCGGCGTCGGGCATCGAGGGCAGTTGCGGGAAATCCCCCGCCAGCACGATGCCGCCAGCGTCGGCCAACACATAAACCAGCGGCCCGTCCAGGCCGGTGCGTTCGGTGACCTCAAGGTTAAGTTGGCGGATGCCGCCTTCGGAATACACTCGCTCAAGGCTGGCATATTCCTGGTCGGCGGCGGCGTCGGCTTCGGCGACCAATTGGCCCACGGTGGCGAAGTACACGTAACCCAGCAGCGCCAGCACAAACGCCAGCACCACCCCGGCCTGGGCCAGCGCCAAGCGAAAGGTCGTGGTGCGAAGGAGCGAGAGGCTTGGCCTCATACCTCCAGTCGATAGCCCGAGCCTCGCACCGTGTGCAAAAGAGATTGCGCGAAATCGCGGTCTATTTTCGAGCGCAGCCGGGAAATGTGCACGTCGATCACGTTGGTTTGCGGGTCGAAATGATAGTCCCAGACGTTTTCCAGCAGCATTTTGCGCGTCACCGTCTGGCCGGCATGGCGCATCAGGTATTCCAGCAGCCGGAACTCGCGCGGCTGCAAGTCGAGCTTCTTGCCGCCGCGCTTCACTAGCCGGGCCAGCAGGTCCATCTCCAGATCGCCCACTTGCAGCTTGGTTTGCGGCTCGTGGCCACGACCGTGCCAGAGCGCGCGCACGCGGGCCAATAATTCTCGGGTCGAGAACGGCTTGCCAAGGTAATCGTTCGCGCCGGCGTTGAGCCCCTCCACGCGGTGGTCCTCGTCGTGCAGCGCCGACAGGATCAGCACCGGTGTGGCGACGCCCTTCTCGCGCAGCTCTCGCACCACCGCCACGCCTAGTTTCTTCGGCAGCATGCGGTCGAGCACGATCACGTCATAGACCCCGCTCAGCGCCATGCTCTCGCCGAGCTCGCCGTCGCCAGCGACATCGACCTGGTGCTCGTCGGCGGTCAAGGCGGCGCGCACGTTGGCGGCCACCGCCTCGTCATCCTCGACCAGAAGAACCCGCATGCCCGGCTCCTAGCGCGCGGTGAGATCGGCGGCGACGAAACGCCGTCCGCCGCGTCCCACCAACTGCAACAGCAGCGGCCGGTTGGCGCGGCGCGCCGCTTCGACCGCGGTGTTCAGGTCCGCCGGCGTGCGCACGGCGCGCCCGCCCGCTTGCAGAATGATGTCGCCCGGCAGCACCCCGTCCTCGGCCAGGCCGCTGCTGGGCTCGAGATTGGTGATCACCAGACCGGTTTCGTTGGCGGTGAGGCCAAAGCGGCTGCGGTCGTCGCCGGCGATGGCGCGCGTGGAAAGTCCAAGCGCGGCCTGAGCGACGCCGCCGCCGCCTTGAGCGGGGGGATTATTCGGTGTCGGGGTCGGCGGCTGGTTGGTGCTGGCCAGGGTCTGCTCGGAGGGACGCTCGCCCAGGCGCAGCGTCAGCGTGCGCCGTTGGCCGTTGCGCAGCAGCTCGACGCGGGCGCTCTGGCCGACGCGGGTGTCGCCGACGCGGCGGGTGAGATCGCGGCTGTCCTCGATGCGTTGGCCGTTATAGGTGAGGATCACATCGCCTTGCTGGATGCCGGCGCGCGCGGCCGGGCCATCGGCCACCAGACTGCCGACCAGCGCGCCTTGCGCTTCTTCGAGGCCGAGGCTGCGGGCGATGTCTTCGTCGAGCGCCTGGATGGAAACGCCGATCCAGCCGCGGGTGACGCGGCCCTCGCGCAGCAATTGCTGCACCACTTCATTGGCCTTGTCGGCGGGAATGGCAAAGCCAATGCCGACGCTGCCTCCCGTGGGCGAAAGAATTTGGCTGTTGACGCCGATGACGTTGCCGGCGAGGTCGAAGGTCGGCCCGCCGGAATTGCCGCGGTTGATCGGCGCGTCGATCTGCATGAAGTCGACATAATTGCTGCCCGCGTCGCGCCTGCCGATGGCCGAGACGATGCCCGCGGTGGCGGTGCCGTCGAGGCCGAACGGATTGCCGACGGCAACCACCCAATCGCCGACCCGCACATGACGAGCGTCGTCGAACGAAACGAATTGGAAGCGGCCGCCGCCGCGAACCCGCAGCACCGCGAGGTCGGTGGCCTCATCGGAGCCGACGATGTCGGCGGGATGATCGCGCCCGTCGCTGGTGCGGATGGTGATTTCCTCCGCGCCCTGCACCACGTGGTGGTTGGTGACGATCACGCCGCTCTGGTCAATGAAGAAGCCCGAACCCAGGGCCGTCGGCGCGGGGCCGGGGCGGCCCGGGCGACCGCGGAAGAAATCCTCATAGCCCGGCGGAAGACCCTCGATCGGCGGGCCGGCGGCCGCGTCCGGGCGCTGGCGCACCGAGATCGACACCACCGCCGGGCGCACCCGCTCGATCAGGTCGGCGAAGCTGGCCGGCGCGCCGGCCGGGGGAGCGACGGCGTTAGGGCTGATTTCCTGGGCGTTAGCCACGCGCGAAAACAGCACCGGGGCGGCAGCGAACCCCAGGCACAAAGCCGCCGCCGCGGCTCCCGCGATCAGGGTGCGGCGAACGAACAGGCTGGAAATAAGGTCGGCCATGAAAATCCTCTGCTGTGGGCCCTGGAACAAGGCCCAACGCCAAACGTCTTTGCAAGCCAATCCAGGCCGCGGTCCGAACTTAGGCTTCAGACAAGGGTCCGTTAAGGGGGCTTTGGGGCGAAGTTGCGGTCATTTCCTCGTTAACCCCACCCCGCTCTGCAATACCCGAGCCTAGCATAAGGGCGTTTACAAGCAGTGGCTTAAGGGGGTGGGATGCGGTTGCCGCCATTTGCACCGCAAAGACAAGCCGGTGACGTTATTCAGCGGGCGCGGATTCCACCATCAGGTAAGCGATCAAATCGCGGCGCTGGATCACGTTGCGCAAGCCGGCGAAGGCCATTCGGTTGCCGGGCAGATAGCCGCGCGGGTCGACGAGCCAAGCGTCGAGGTGCGCAGCGTCCCAGCGGATGGCCGATCCCGACAGCGCTGGCGAATATGTAAAGCCCGCCACCGAGCCGGCGGCGCGGCCGAACACCCCGTGCAAATTGGGGCCTACCATGTTGGGCCCGCCGGCCGCAATCGTATGGCACGAACGGCAAGCGCCGAACCCACGGCGCCCGGCGTCGTAGCTGGCTTGGCTATAGGGCGCCGCGAGCGCGGCTACGCGCGCCTGCATCGCCGCCGCGTCCGGGCGCGGCGCGCTCGGCGCCGAGGCGGCGGCAGTCTGCGCTGGCGGTGCACTGCTCGGCGCCTCCTGGCCGCACGCGGCCAGCAGGGAAAGGAAAGCGGCGACAGCAGTAATACGCATCGGACTACCTCAAACCAAGGCGCGGAAATTCCCTCGCGCCGGCAAATCGTGCAATCAGCGGCTCGCGCGGCCTAGTGTCACGCGGCTTGGCGGTCGCGCGCAAGAGACGATAGAGCTAGCGACAAGCTCAGAGGGAAGAGGCCATGGTGGAAAACAGCGGCGAACCAGGGCAGGTGTTGACCTATGAACCCGCGCGCAAATCCAACGCGCGCCCGATCCTGCGCGCCGCGGGGTTTTATTTCGCCATTGTGTTCGGGGCGGGTATGCTGCTTGGTCCCGCCCGCGAATTTTGGCTCGAGCCCTGGATGGGGGAGACTTTGTCGGTGGCGGCGGAATCGCCATTCCTGCTCGCCGCCATGTGGTTCGGCGCGCGCGCGGCCCCGCGCTGGGCGGGGCTGGAAGGGCGTTGGAGCACTTTGCTGGCGGTTGGGTTGATCGCTTTCGCCGCCCAGCAATTGGCCGATTTATCCGTGGGCTTCGGCCTGCGCGGGGCGCAGCTGAACGCCCAGATCGAGTATTTCAAGACCCCGGCCGGGCTGATTTACGCGCTGTGCCTGGCGCTGTTCGTGCTGATGCCGCTGGCGCGCCATCTGTGGGGGCGCAGGCCGTCGCGGGCGACAAGCGTCACACCTGCTTGAGCGACGCTAAAGACCCGGAACGCCCGCGCCGGGGAGACGCGGGCGGGGCGCTCGGCTATAGCGGCTTCAAAGCGAATTTGGAGTTTTGGCGATGCAAGTGACTGGCGGCGCGCCAGCGAAAACGGCTTCGGCCGAGCCGGGGCAGGCTTACGAAACCGATGTGATTATCGTCGGGGCCGGCCCGGTTGGCCTGTTCGCGGTGTTTGAGCTGGGCTTGCTGGGACTGAAGGCGCATCTCATTGACGTGCTCGATCATCCCGGCGGCCAGTGCGCGGAACTTTATCCCGAAAAGCCAATCTACGACATTCCAGCGCTGCCGGTGGTGAGCGGCCAGGGGCTGACCGATGCGCTGGTGGCTCAGATCGCGCCGTTCGCGCCGGTGTTCCACCTCGCGCAGATGGCCGAAAAGCTGGAGCAGTTGGCTGACAAGCACTTCAAACTCAGCACTGAACTCGGAACCAGCATCACCGCGCCGGTGCTGGTGATCGCCGCAGGCGGCGGCTCATTCGTGCCGCGCAAGCCCAAGATCGAGGGTGTGGAAGCCTATGAAGGCAAAAGCGTGCACTACGCCGTGCGCAAAATGGAGCGCTTTCGCGGCCGCGATCTGGTGATCGCGGGCGGCGGCGACAGCGCGCTCGACTGGGTGCTCAACCTGCAGCCGCTGGCCAAATCGGTGACGCTGATCCACCGCCGCGACGATTTCCGCGCCGCCCCGCATTCGGTGGCGCAAATGCGCGAGCTGGTGGCGGATGGCAAGGTGCGGCTGGCGATCGGCGACATCAAGGCGCTGGTGGGCGAGGATGGCCAGTTGCGCGCGGTGCAGTGCCAGTCAAAGGAGAAGGGCGGTTACGAGATCGCCTGCACCGATTTGCTCGCCTTCTATGGCCTGACCATGAAGCTCGGGCCGATCGCCGAATTTGGGCTGAACCTGCATGAGAATCTCATCCCGGTGGACACCGAGAAGTTCGAATCCAGCGCGCCCGGCATTTTCGCCATCGGCGACATCAACACTTATCCCGGCAAGCTGAAACTGATTCTCTGCGGCTTCCACGAAGCCGCGCTGATGAGCCAAGCCGCGTTCAAGCTCGCGCGCCCGGGCGAGCGGCTGGTTTTCTTGTACACGACTTCGTCGACGGATTTGCAGAAGAAATTAGGTGTGGCCTGAACATGGACCGCCGGCGTCCTCGCCGGC
>JANNQT010000109.1:0-24006 GCA_031400895.1 Alphaproteobacteria bacterium
CAGCCCGCGCGCGCCGGTCTTGCGACCGATCGCCCTGCGGGCGATTGAACGCAGCGCTTCGTCTGGGAAGGAGAGGCGAACGTTTTCCATCTCGAACATGCGCTGATATTGCTTCACCAGCGCGTTCTTCGGCTCGGTGAGGATGGTGATCAGCGCCGGCTCGTCGAGATCCTCGAGCGTCGCCAGCACCGGAAGACGGCCAACAAATTCCGGAATCAGGCCGAATTTCAAAAGATCGTCAGGCTCGACCTCGCGCAACACTTCGCCAGCGCGGCGGTCTTCCGGCGAGCGCACGGTGGCGGCGAAGCCGATGGACGAGCCTCTGCCGCGAGCGCTGATGATCTTCTCTAGTCCCGCGAAGGCGCCGCCGCAGATAAACAAGATATTGGTGGTGTCGACTTGCAGGAATTCCTGCTGCGGATGCTTGCGCCCGCCTTGCGGGGGCACCGAAGCGACCGTGCCTTCCATGATCTTGAGCAGCGCTTGTTGGACGCCCTCGCCTGACACATCGCGGGTGATCGAGGGATTGTCGCTCTTGCGCGAAATCTTGTCGACTTCATCGATGTAGACGATGCCGCGCTGGGCGCGCTCGACATTGTAATCGGCCGATTGCAGCAATTTCAGAATGATGTTCTCGACGTCTTCGCCGACATAGCCCGCTTCGGTCAGCGTGGTGGCGTCGGCCATGGTGAACGGCACATCGATGATCCGCGCCAGCGTCTGCGCCAGCAGCGTCTTGCCGCAACCGGTCGGGCCGATCAGCAGGATGTTGGATTTCGCCAGTTCGACATCGCCGTTCTTGGCGGCGTGGTTCAGGCGCTTGTAGTGATTGTGCACCGCCACCGCGAGCACGCGCTTGGCGTGTTCCTGGCCGACGACATAATCGTCGAGCACGCCCTTGATCTCTTTCGGGCTCGGCACGCCCTCCTTGGATTTGACCAGCGAGGTTTTGTGCTCCTCGCGAATGATGTCCATGCACAATTCGACGCATTCATCGCAGATGAACACGGTCGGGCCGGCGATAAGCTTGCGCACCTCATGCTGGCTCTTGCCGCAGAAGGAGCAGTACAGAGTGTTCTTCGACTCTCCGCCAGCTGTGCCTTTGCTCATACGCGATCCTTTGCCGGCGCCAGATTAACCAAGTCTATATGGGGATCGAATCGGGTGTGTAGAACCGCGATTTTCCCCACAGATGCGGATGGTTGACCGGCAACCCTTTCAAAAATGTTCACTGCCCCGGCGCCTACCCGGGCAATACGACCATAGCAAGGACAGGGCCGCAAGCGAACTGCCGCCGCCAGTTCCGTTTTGGCGCACCAGCCTTGGGTGACGCCACTGGCGAGAAAAAGCGCCTCGCACTTCGGGCGCTTAGTTAGTTTATCTCTGTATTTTCCTATACATAACCGACGGCCACCGACCCCCTAGGTCTCCGTCATCTCGCGTTTTTCGAACACGCGATCAACGATTCCCCAGGCTTTGGCCTGTTCGGCGCTCATGAAGAAATCGCGGTCCAGCGTGCGTTCTACTGTCTCGTAGGGTTGGCCGGTGTGCTTAACGTAAATCTCGTTAAGCCGCTTCTTGGTGTTGAGAATATCCTCGGCGTGGCGCTCGATGTCGGAGGCCGGGCCTCGGAATCCGCCGGAGGGCTGGTGTAACATCACCCGCGCATTGGGCAGGCAGATGCGCATACCCTTCTCGCCCGCCGCCAACAGCAGCGAACCCATCGAGGCGGCAAGCCCCAGGCACACCGTGGAGATCGGGCTGCGCACGTATTGCATGGTGTCGTAGATCGCCAGCCCGGAAGTCACATAACCGCCTGGGCTATTGATATACATGGCGATTTCGCGCTTCGGGTTTTCTGATTCGAGGTACAGCAGCTGCGCCGTCACGATCGCGGCGACGCCATCGTCAATGCCCCCGGCCACGAAAATGATCCGCTCCTTGAGCAGGCGGGAAAAAATGTCCCATCGCTCCTGGCCTCGGCTGGTTTGCTCGTTCACGTAGGGCATGAACGTCATGGCTTGGCGGAGGGGATCTGACATATTGGCCTTTCGGAAACGCCGAGGGAATCGCTCCCTCGGCGCGTTGGTCATATTTGACGCCTCAGCGCCGCCCGCAAGCCCCCAGGCCTTGCCCGCCAGACCTCAGCCCGGCTCGGGCGGGGCTATTCTTCCGCCTTCGCCGCCTTCGCCGGCTTGGCCGGCTTGGCTTTTTTCTTTTCCACCGGTGCGGGGGGCGCGTCGTCATCGGCGAACAGCGCCTCGCGGCTTACATTGTCATTGGTCACACTGACCAATTCCATCACGTAATCGACAACTTTTTCCTCATAGAGCGGCGCGCGCACATTGGCGACCATCGCCGGATTGCGCTTATACATCTCGAAAATCTTCTTCTCCTGACCGGGATATTGTCGCGCCTGGAAGGAAATCGCCTGCGCCACTTCCTGGTCGCTGACTTCGAGCTTGTGGCGCCGGCCGATCTCGGCCAGCAGCAGGCCGAGCCGCACCCGCCGCTCGGCGATGCTGCGATATTCCGCTTTCAGTTCGTCTTCGCTCTTGCCCGCATCGCTGGGATCGAGCTCGCCCTTGGCTTTATCCTGTTCGATCTGGCGCCAGATCTGGGCGAACTCGGCCTCGACCATACGCGGGGGCAGTTCGAAGCTGTGCAGCGCGTCCAACTGGTCGAACAAGGCGCGCTTGGCCTTGGTGCGCGATTGCGCGGAATGGTCGTTTTCCAGCCGTTTGCGCAGCGCTTCCTTGACCGCGCCCAGGCTTTCAAAACCAAGCTCGGCGGCCCAGGAATCGTCCGGCGCGCCAGCTTTCGGCGCGCGCACGCTTTTCACCTTGGTCTCGAACTGCGCGGCTTTGCCTTGGAGTTCTGCCGCCGCGTAATCGGCGGGAAAAACCACGTTCAGCACGCGTTCCTCGCCCGCCTTGGCGCCGGTGAGCTGCTCTTCAAAGCCGGGGATGAATTGGTTGGCGCCGATCACCACTTGGGCGTCATTGGCCGACCCGCCCGGAAACGCTTCGCCGTCGATGCGGCCGACGAAATCGACGATCACTGCATCGCCCTCGGCGGCGGCGGCGTCCTTGTCCTCGAAGCCGCGCTGGCCAACGTACAATTCGCCCAGCGCCTCTTCCACCTGCTCATCGCTCACCGCCGCCACCGGCTTGGCGATCTTGATCGACTTGAGTTCGGCGGGTTCGAATTCGGGGATGATTTCGAGCGTCAACGCGAATTGCAGGTCGGCCTGCCCGGCCATCACCTGCTCCATGTTGCTCTTCACCTCGAGGTTGGGCTCGGAAGCCGGGCGCGCCTTGGCGCGATCGAGCGATTCCTTGGTCGAGCTTTGCACCGCCTCGTTGATGATGTCCTGCATCATCGAGGGCCCGTAAAGTTTGCGGATGTGGCTCGCCGGCACCTTGCCGGGTCGGAAGCCGTTGATCTTCACTCGCGGGCGCACTTCCTCGATCTTGGCGCTGAGCTTCTGCTGCAGCTCTGCGGCGGGGACGACGACGTCATAGACCCGAAGAAGACCCTCGGAACGGCTTTCGGTGAATTGCATGGGGCGGTCAGCTCTCGGCACGCGCTCGGGCCGGCATTTCCTAAGGCCGCAAGCGTCTTGTTCAAGAAAGCCGGGCTTATGGCAGGGGCGGCGGGGCTTGTCCACTTTGCGATCTTTGCGATCAGGGTCATTCAAAGAACACGGCCGGTTACGGTTTTGATGGCTTCGGCGGGGTCTTCACGGAAGTTTTCGCGGGCTTGCGGGATGGAGCTTCCGCTTTTTCGGATCAGCGAGAGGGCGAAGTTGCGCAGCGCGGCCAGCGGGCGGGCGCCGGCGCGGACCCGGCAGCGATCAGGTGCGGTTCTTTGACCCCCCCCGCACCCGCCTGGCCGCGCGAACCACCTTCCCCGCGCCCGCGCGCCCTGGCAAAAGGAGCCCACGCCGCCATAGCTCAGCTGGTAGAGCACCTGATTTGTAATCAGGGGGTCGGGGGTTCGAGTCCCTCTGGCGGCACGCTGCGAGGCTGCGGAAAAGTCCGAGACACCGGTAACTCGCTATAATACCGAGATAAATCCGCCAGTGCTCACAACTCGTGCCGCGTGCGCCGCTTGAATCCAGCGCGTTTGGCGAGGGCAAGCAAGTTATGCCGCCGCCCGCTCGGGTTCGTGGTCGAACAGCGCCCGCAATTCCTCGCGCACACGATCTGGGTCTTCAAGCGTGCAAATGGTCTTGCGCCTTTCACGCGCGGCGGCGCCGAGGACCGCGTCGATGGTCCAGGCAATGTGCTTGCGCGCCACCCGTATTCCAAGCCGAAGGCCGTAGAAGTGAAGCGTGTCCTCGTAGAGCGCGAGCAAGGAAGAGAGCAGCCGCGCGCGCGACGGCGGCGTCGCTTCTCTCCCATCTTTGAGGGCGTGTTCGATGGCGCCTGGAAGCCAGGGCCGGCCTTGCGCGGCGCGCCCGATCATCACGCCCGCGGCGCCGGAGAGTGAAAGCGCGCGCCGGGCATCGTCGGCGCTGGCGATGTCGCCATTGGCGATGACCGGGATGGTCACGGCCTCCACGACCGTTGCGATCGCCGCCCAATCGGCGCGGCCTGCGAAGAATTGGTTTCGCGTTCGGCCATGGATGGTGAGCATGCCTACGCCCGCCGCTTGCGCGTGTCTGGCGATCTCAGGCGCGTTCAGGCTCGCCTGGTCCCAGCCAAGCCGCATCTTTAAGGTGACCG
Organism: Alphaproteobacteria bacterium; assembly: GCA_031400895.1. Taxonomy (GTDB): domain Bacteria; phylum Pseudomonadota; class Alphaproteobacteria; order Caulobacterales; family Aquidulcibacteraceae; genus Vitreimonas. Next base: position 4,731 of record JANNQT010000109.1, read on the forward strand.
GCAAAGCGGTGGCGCCAATGGTCGCTTCGATTAGGCGCAGCGCTAAAGCGGGATCGCGCATCAGCGCCGATCCACACAGGCCCGAGGTAACGCTCTTGGCCGGGCAGCCCATATTGATGTCGATCACATCGGCGCCGACAGCCTCGGCCATGCGCGCACCCTCGGCCATCCAGCGCGGCTCGCGGCCGGCGAGCTGAATAACCAGCGGGGAAATCAAGCCAGCACCGGCGGCCCGGCGCACCATGTCAATGCGCGCGCACGCCAATTGCTCGGACGCCACCATCTCGGAAACGCAATACCTGCCGCCGAAGGCTTTGACCTGACGACGAAACGGAATGTCGGTCACACCGGCCATTGGCGCGAGCGAGACCAGGGGGGCAAGTTTGTCCACGCTCACTACCAGCCCTCCTTGCCTTGGCTGAGCGTAGTGAAGCACAAGCGGCTGCGCCGCAACACTTGCCTTGATCGCCGCGATTTGCCGGTTGTGCTCGGAGTGGAAAATGTAGTGCATCGCGGTCAGGGCGATGTTTGCGTTGCAGCGGCCGTCGCCTAGTGCGCGAGCAGCAGCGGCACAGGGGCTTCCGCGAGCAGGGCGCGGGTGACGCCGCCGAACAGGAATTCGCGGGCGCGGGAATGGCCGTAGGCGCCGAGGATGACGGCGTCGGCGTCCATTGCCGCCGCCTCGTCGAGCAACACGCGGTCAGCGTCGCGGCCGAGGCCGTCGCTGTTGCGCACTTCCACTGGCACGTCGTGGCGGGCTAGGTATTCCGCCAGATCGCGCCCAGGCGCGGGGGCATGTCCACCGGAACGCGGTTGGGCGTCTATGGTGGCGACCATTACCTGTTGGGCTCGGCGTAAGAGCGGCAGCGCCGCGCTCACCGCGCGCATGGCTTCGGCCTTGGCGTTCCAGGCGATCAGAAAGCGCTCCCATTTGCGTTCGCGCGGCGCCGCCGGCGTCAGCAGCAGCGGCCGGCCCGCCTTGAACAAGACCCGCTCGATCAGCGCGCGGCGAGCGCGCGCGTGCGGCTTGGCCCGAGCCATCACCACCAGGTCGCTCACCAGCGCGTGCTCTTCGGCCTCGCCCTGCTCCACCGCGCCTTCAACCCGCACGTCACGCACTTCGAAATCATGCGGTGTGCGCTCAAGCCAGGCGGTGATCTTCTCCCGCTCCAGCGCCGCCGCGGAGCGCGAGCCGGCGGCGATGTCAGCCAATACGTCGGCCAGGCTGTGGGGCTGATCGGCGTAGTCGGACGACAAATGCACCGCAACGATCAGCGCGGCGGCGCGCGCGTCGAACAGGGTGGCGATGTCGCCGGCGGCGATCAGCGCCGCCTCGTCCTCGCCGAGGGAGATGATCGGGGCCAGGATGCTTTTATAGGTCATGGGGCTCATAACGCGCACACCGCGCACGCCGCGCCTTGCGCTCAATCAATCGGCCATGTGCTGGCCCACCCTGCGCGCCAGTTCCTCGTCGATCAAGGGTTTTTCGATGATTTCCGCGCCAGCGGCGCGTGCGCGCGCGCGTGTCGCCGGCGATGGATTGCTGGTCACCAACAGCGCCGGCGGGCACACCGCACACCGATGCAGCGCGTCGAGCAAATCCAGCCCCGACATCCCGGGCAGGTGCAGATCAACGATCAGGCAGCGCCATTGGCGCCGGTCGTCGGCCGCAAGGGCGCTCTCGGCGTCGGCGAACTCCGACACCTGGTAGCCCGCCAGCTTGAACCTGAACGCCAAGGCCTGCAGCAAGGCCGCGTCGTCTTCGACGAGCGCCAGCACGTTTCTCCCCCAAGCGCCCTAAAGGCGCAGACAGGGGACATTTAGACGCGGGCCGCCGCGCGCGCCTTGACCCAGCGCAAATCAACCCAGCGCCAGCGCCATCCGCACCAGGTCCGAGAGCGTGACCGCCTGCATCTTGGCCATGACGTTGGCGCGGTAAATCTCGACCGTGCGCGGGCTAATGCCCAGCCGGCGGGCGGCTTCCTTGTTGGAATCCCCGCCGCTGACAGCTTCGAATACCTCCCGCTCGCGGGCGGTCAGCTGGGCGTGGCGCTGGGCTATCGCGGCGCGCTCGCGCTGGCGTGTTTCCAAGTCTTGTTGGCGGATCAGCGCCGCGCCCACCGCGTTGAGCAGCGCCTCATCGGTGAAGGGTTTTTCGAGAAAATCCACCACCCCCGCCTTCATCGCCGCCACCGCCATGGTCACGTCCCCATGGCCGGTGATCACGATCACGGGGTGGCGCACGCCGCGACGGGTGAGTTCCTCAATGAGTTCGAGCCCGTTCATCTCCGGCATGCGGATGTCGGTGACGATACAGCCCGGTTCGAGCCGGTCGGCGCACACCAGTAAGGCGGCGGCGGAGTCATACTGACGTGAGCCCAAGCCGGCGGTGTCCAACAAAAACGCGACCGAGGCGCGCACTGCTTCTTCATCGTCAACGACGTGAACGATTGCGTCAGCGGTCATCGCCCTCCGCCTCCGCCAGCTGCAAACTGAAACAGAAACGCGCGCCTCCGCCGGGGTTCGGCTCGGTCCAGATGCGCCCGCCATGGGCTTCGACGATGGTGCGCGAGATGGAAAGGCCGACGCCCATGCCGTTGGCCTTGGTGGTCATGAACGGCTGGAACAGTTTTGCCGCAACGGTTGCGCTGACGCCAGGGCCGGTGTCGGCCACGCACGCCACCGCGATGGCGCCCTCGCCGCGCTTGATGGAAATCTCGAGCTCGCGCTTGGTTGTTTCGGCCATGGCGTCGGCGGCATTGCGCACCAGATTGATCACCACCTGCTGGATCGGCACACGATCGACCACAACTTCATCGGCGGCGGGGTCGAACTCGTAGCGCACCCGTAAGCCCTGCTCCTTGGCGCCCACCAGCGCCAGCGCACACGCCTCGCGCACGAGCTTGGAAAAAGAATGCAGGCGCCGCTCGCTCTTGCCGCGGGCGAGGAAATCGCGCAGCCGGCGAATAACTTCGCCGGCGCGCTGGATCTGTTCGTTGGCGCGGTCGAGAGCCTCGACCGCGCGCGCATCGACGCCTTGGCCCTGCTCCAGCACCCGGCGCGCGCCGCTGAGATAATTGGCGGCGGCGCTGAGCGGCTGGTTGAGCTCATGAGCGAGCGCAGAGGCCATTTCCCCCATCGAAGTCAGCCGTGAAATCTGGATCAGCTCGCCCTGCAATTCCTGCAACCGCGCCTCGTGCGCCTGCCGTTCGCTCAGATCGCGGACAAAGCCGGTGAAAAAGCGGCCGCGCTCGGAAATCAACTCGCCGACCGCCAACTCCATCGGGAAGGTGGAGCCGTCCTTGCGCTCACCCACGACGATGCGGCCGATGCCGATAATACGCCGTTCGCCGGTGTCCAGGTAGCGCCGCACATAGGAATCGTGCTCCTGGCGATAGGGCGTGGGCATCAACATTTTGATGTTATTTCCCAGCATCTCGGCGGCGGTCCAGCCGAACATCCGCTCGGCGGCGGCGCTATAGGATTGAACCAATCCAGCCTCGTCGATGACGATTAGCGCGTCCGGCGCGGTGTCGAAGATCGAACTCAGATGCGCCTCGCGCTCGCGCAACGCCGCTGCGCTAGCGGCCGCGGCGACGCGGCGGGCCCGCAACAGCCATTCCCCGCCCAGCGACATCGCCGCCCCCAGCAGTGCAAACAACAATGAAGCGGTCGGGTCGTGTCGATCGAAAATCGCGGCGACCAAACCCGCGGCCGTGGCGGCTAGACCGGGCCCCAACCCCGCCAGCACCGCCGCCGTGCAGATAACCGGTGCGAACAGCACCAGCGCGTAGCCCTCGCCCTGTCCGCCGCGCAGCGCCGCCGCCAACGCGGTCGCCAACAAGCTGGCGAGGATCACGCCTCCATACGCCGCGCCTTGCGGACGGCGGGCGAAAAATTCGCGGAGAACCTGACTCAACTCCATCGCCCGCACGCTAACCGCGCACCGTCCCTGAGCCAAGCGGACGGACTACGGGATTGTCCTTAGGGATTGGCCCGAAATGCCAAGCCGACGGCATCGGACTAAGTTGGCTTGGTAACGGAGCAGGCGCCATGAACATGACCGATAGCCACGAAACATCCCTGGGTCGCGCGCACGCCTCGAGCGCAATCGCCTTGGGTCCGGGGCTGGCGCTGCAAGGCACGCCGGTGCGCTTCCGGCGCAACGAGGAGATTTTCGGCCAGGACGAGAAAGCCGATTACGTCTACCGCGTCATTTCGGGAGCGGTGCGAACCATCCGCTTCAGCAGCGATGGCGGCAGGCAGATCATGGCCTTCCACCTCCCCGGCGATGTGTTTGGGTTCGAGCTTGAAGCCACGCACCGGCTGGCCGCCGAGGCGGTGAACGATGCCGAAATCGCGCTGGTGCGCCGCACCCTGCTTGAGCGCGCCGCCGCCAGCAATGCCGAAGCCGCCCGCGCCCTGCTGGACATGATCTCGCGCCACTTGATGATGGCGCGCGAGCATAGTTTCATCCTCGGCCGCAAGGGCGCGAACGAGCGGGTCGCGGCTTTCCTGCTGGAACTGGCCGAACGGTTCGGACCCAAGCGCGAGATCGATCTGCCGATGTCGCGCGCCGATATCGCCGACTATTTGGCGCTCACCATCGAAACGGTATCGCGCGCCTTTACGCATATGGAGCGCGGGCACGCCATCGCGCTGCCCTCCTCGCGCCACGTGGTGCTGTGCAACCGCGACGCGCTGGAACAGCTGCAGGCGGCCTAGTTTGGCGCCTTGGCGAAGCCGATCAACGCCCGGCGCCAACCCTCGCCCGCCCCGGCCTCGATGGCTTCGGCGTCGGCGATCGGGCCTTGCACCAGCTGGTGCATGAACCAGCCGCGCGCCTCGCTCATGGCGACGCGCATGTAGGTCGGCTGCCCGTCAATGGTGATGCTGTAGCGGGCGATGCGGAAATGGGGCGCGCCCTGGGGCGGCGCCTTGTCGAAACTACTCGGCTCGCCGGACCAATCCTCGTGCGGCGCCTGCCCGGCGATGTCAGCGAGCGCCTGGGCGAAGGCGGTGTCGAGGGTGACGCTGGCGCCAAAATAGACCGCCCCCAGCCGGGTCGCCACGCCGCCGACGACGGTATCGCAAAAGACGCCGGGATTGGCGGCGGTTGGCGGGGCGAGATCGAGGGCGAAATCACCATCACGGGGCGCCACGCATTCGAGCCCGCTCAAATTGTGACGGACCGCGCCATAGTCCGCGGTGCTGGCGTCCTCGAACAGGGTGCTGCCGGCCTGCTCCAGCACCGCCTGCGCCCGAACGATGTTTTCCGCCCGCCGATCGGGCCCGCAGGCGCAAAGCGCGAGCGCCGCCGCCAGCGCCACCGCCGTACGCCTTTTGTTCCGCTCTGAGTCGAATTTCATGGGACGAGGCAGCCTTTCGATGCCCCGTGTTGTCAATTGGAGACACAGTCGCGGTGGGAAATTTGTTTATGGAATAATTCGCCGCTCGGGACGTATTACTAATATGCGCGGCGAACGCGTGGACCCGTATCGTCCCTTCTTGAGGAGGCTTCCCAGTGAAAATCGACAAGAATTCAGTAGTCGCGGCCCTGGCTTCGATCTTGGCGCTAGGCGTCTGGAGCGGCGCTGGCGTCAGCGGGGCGAGCGGTGAGGCCGCTGCCGATAATTCCGGCCCCAGCACCAATTCTGGCCCCAGCGCCAATTCGGGCCCAAGCGCCAACAGCGACGATGATAATGATAATGACGATGACGATGACGATGACGATGATAATGACGATGACGATGACGATGATAATGACGACGACGACGACGATGATAATGACGACGACGATGACGGCGATAATGATGACGACGACGATGGCGATGACGATGACAATGATGAAGGCGAAACCGACGATTCTGGCCAGGATGGCGACGGCGACAACGATGAGGGTGAAACCGACGATTCCGGCCAGGATGGCGAGGGCGACGACGACGGCGACAGTTCCGGATCGGGCGGCGGCCTAGACGACGGCCCTGATCATGACGCCGACGACGATCATGGCGGCGACAACGACGACCACGACGACGGCCCCGATGACGACGACGGCCCCGACGACGATGACGGCCCCGACGACGATGACGATCATGGAGGGAATAGTGGGCCCGGCTGATCGCGCGGCCAACGAATAGAGGTGAACATCGGACCCAGGAGATGCATCCTGGGTCCGTCGGATTCCGAGAGGGGAGACCATGAAGAACTTGGCCGTTTTAGCCGCCGGCGCTGCAGCCGCCGCGGTCGGGATTGCTCCCGCCAGCGCCGAGACGCGCGTCAGCTTCGCCAGCGGGATCAGTTATTCCTCCGGCGATTACGGCGAAACCGTCGATACCGAGGTCACTTCGGCGCCGTTCTCGGCGCGGGTCACAATGGACGATTGGTCGTTCCGCGCCTCGGTCGCTTACCTCTCAATCACCGGCCCGGCTGACGTTGCCGACACCACCGATGGCGGCGGCGATGGCGGTGCCGGGACTATTGTTCGCACAGGCACGGAACGAGGCCTCGGCGACACCACGCTTGCCGTCACCCGCAGTTTCCGCCGTCTCGGCGGCTCGCGCGCCTATTTCGACCTGAGCGGCCGGGTCCGCCTGCCCACTGGCGACGAGGAGACCGGCCTCGGCGTCGGCGCTACCGATTATACGCTCAACGGCGAACTGGGAAATTCGGGCTCCGTGGGGGGCGGCTATGTTTCCGCCGGCCGGCGCTTCCTGGGCGACCGTGACGGCGCCACCACCGAACGCCAGGACGGCTGGCAGGCCAGCGCTGGCGGCTGGCTGCGCGCCGGGGAAAACACCCGTGTCGGCGGTTATTATTGGTGGCGACAAGCCTCGCTCGACGGCGGTGAGGAACCGAGCGGGGTCGGCGCTTATGTGTCCTACAAACTGAGCGACGATCTGCGGCTGTCGGTTACCGGCGGCGCCGGATTGAACGAGGCCACCGCCGATTATAACGCCGGCCTGCGCCTCACCTGGCGCTCCGACAGCATGGGCGACTGAGCCCGGGGCGGCGGATACCAACGGCCCCAATCATTGACTCCCGTCATTCCGGGGCTCGGCGATAGCCGAGAGCCCGGAATCCAAGGATCGTGGATCTGCGCTCGTGGCCCTGGGTTCCGGGCTCTCGCTTCGCGAGCCCCGGAATGACGGAAAATCATGGACCCACGAGTCAACGCTTCAGGCCGGTGGTATTAACGGCGCCCTTCGCTACTTTGATCGCGCGTGCGCAAATACTGGATGATGGCTTCCGCTTCGGCTTCGTTCAGACCCAAATTCGGCATCGGCAAATCGCGGTAGCGCGCCTTTAGCGCCAGCGCTGTGGGGTCGCCTTCGGCGATCATCAGATCCGGTTCGCGGATCCAGCGTGACAGCCAGGCGTGCGGGCGCGCGCGGGTGACGCCGGTCAGATCGGGGCCAAGCCGGTCGCCCTCGCCCACAGTGTGGCAGGACTGACACCGCGTGCGGAACAAGTAAAAGCCATGGCTGCGGTCGGTCACTTCGCCGGCGGCGGCGTAGGATTGGCGGGTCGATGGTCCCCGCGAGGCGTAGTTGAAGAGCCTGCGGCCAAGCAGGTCCGCCAGCAGGTGCGGATTCTCGTAGGCCGTTCGCTTGATCCACTGCCGGGTCGGTTCGTTGCCCATGATGATGCTGGCGTCGTGTTCTCGCAAGCTGCGCTCATCTACCGGACGCAAACCCAACCGGCGTTGCAGCAATTGCACGTCCTGCGTCGAGCCGGTCAGAAACGTCCACCCCGGGCCGACATCGTAGCTGCGCATGAATTGGCGCAATTGCTCGGGCGTATCGCGGCTCGGGTTAAGCGAAATCGAGTACATGTGAATGTCGCGGCCCACGCGGTCGCCGAGGATTTGCTGCACTTGGCGCAATTGCGCGGTGTCGAGCGGACAGAGTTCGGTGCAGGCGGTGTAAATGAAATTGATGGCGACGACCTTGCCGCGAACGATGTCGTCATAGAAGCGCAGCTGGCGACCATTCTGGTCTTGCAACACGACGTTGGGGAAATAGTCGCGGCCCCATTCCTGCGCCGGCGCGGGCGGTGTGAACAGGGTGGCCGCCGCCGCAAGCACGATGACGGCCAGCATGCGCAATCGTCTCGGCCAGCCCGGCATCTGCCCCTCCCTGGTACCCACTTTCATTGGCGCCTGAGACACGGAACCGGTCACGAAAGTGGGTACAGAATCATCTCTTTGTACCGGAACCCGAAATGGCGTGATGGATCACGCCATTTCGATTCCGAGTACTGGTCTAAGCGCATTCAAGTTCCGCGCCAGACTAAGGCCGGTTCGGGTCGTCGCCATCGGCGGGAAGATCGTAGCTCGGCTCGTAATACACGCCTTCCCATTCCGGCACCGGGGTCGGGATCGCCACAACTTGACCGGGCGAGCGCGCGTCCCAGCGCAACATCATGGAATTATCCTCGTGCTGGGTGTTGTGGCAGTGCTCAACGAAGGTGCCGAGGAACTCGCGGAAGCGGATCAAGACTTCAAGCTCGCCGCTGGCGTGGCCCGTGGGATTATCGCCAACCCGGAATACATCCTTGCGCGCACCGCGCTCCCAGAGCGGCGGCGCTAGGCCGTCGCGGCTCAGGATGCGGCCTTCCTCGAAATGGATGTGCACCGGGTGCTGCCAGCCGCCTCCAGAATGCAGGCGCCAAATCTCCCAACGGCCAGTTTCAGGCGCCGCCGAAACGCGGTGGAGATCGGTCGTGAGGCCGTTGCCGCCATTGGTGCGGATTGTCCAGGGCGTTTCGTCGGTACCGCCGGAGCGGGAGAACTCGAAGTCGCGGCGATGCGCGGTCTGCAGGACATTGGATGGAATCTCCGGCAGCGGCGACATGGCGCGGCGACCCACCTCGTAGTCGGCCGGGTTCATGCTGCGATCGACGCCGGAATATGGCGCCACGCGGAATTCCATGATCCGCCCAACCGCTGGGTCGCCGACATAGCGGCCGCTCATCACGTCCGTCAGCGGAATGGTGCGCTTGGGGCCGCGACCGTCCTCATGCTCGAGCAGGTTTACCAAATAGAGTTTTGTGCCGGGCGCAAACTGACGGAAGTCCACGACGATGTCATAACGCTCGGCGATCGCCAGCTCGGGTAGATCTTGCGACTGCGCGTTGGGGAAACGAACCGCGTGCTCCATGATGTTGCCGTCGTTGGCGACCATGTGGAAGGGCACGCGCACGCCCGCGGCTGTCACCAGCGCCAATTGGAAGTTGCGCGAGACCGCGCCGTCCAGGAGGCGGAAGCGATAGCGGCGCGCGCGCACATCGAGATACGGACGCCAGCTCCAATTCACCAGCACCTGATCGCCCAGGAAGCCGTCCTCGTTGAAGATGTTGAAAAACAGCTGGCCCTGCGCGTTCCAGGCCTTGTCGGCGATGAGTAGGTTCACGTCGTAATCGCGGTTGCCCCAATCGAGATCAGAACCGGAGGGGAAGCAGAGATTGGCGTTGGCCGCGTTGGTGTAATTGCACTGGAAGCCTTCGCGGCCGCGGTCGATGGCGCTGTAAATGTTCATCATCGCCGCGTTGCCCTTGTACACATTCTGGGCGGTGAAATCGAGCATGTGGTCGTGGAACCAGAGCGTGCTTTGGGTCTCGCGCCAGCTGCCGCGGACCCGGACAACCCCGCCGGCGCCGTCGGGACGGCCCGCGCGCGGGTCGGAGGCGTCAGTGTTAATCGAGTCATGGCCAGCAAGCACCATCGGCCAATGATAGTCGTAATACTGACCGGGGAAGAAAAAGGCGCCGGGAAAGCCGTCGCTCTCGGCGGGATTATGCCCGTTATGCGCGTGCGTGGTGATCGTGTGCGCGCCGAAGCCGTTGTTGGCGGCGGGGCTGATCGGCAAGGCGTTGTAGTTGCGAAACAGCAAGGGCTCGCCGATGCGCGCCATCAGCAGTTTCGGCGGCATGGTGCCGTCGAAGGTCCAAACCGAGTTCGGCTGCTGCGCCGGGAAGTTCGGATGGAAACGCACGTTGATCCCGCGCGTGGTGCCGCCGCGATAATAGAGCCCGCCGCTGGCGAACTCGCCAACCCGGTAACGGTGCAATTGCCAGGAATCGCGCAGCCCGTTATTGACCCGCGCCCCGGCCACGGTGGTAGCGAAATAGGCCTGCGGGTAGAATTCCTGCCAGCGTTGGTGGGCGAACCACTCCCCAGGCGGGCGGCCCTCAACCGCGCTGGTCGCCAGCGGCCGCACGCAATTGCCCACCGCCGTCGCCCAATAATTCCCGCGCGTGGTGTTGGCTTCGCGTGTCGGCGCCGGAGAGAGCGGCAGACGCAGGAAATTGTCGAGCGCCACACCCGTGGGGCCCAAGTTGCAAGACTGCGCCGGCGGCAACGGCGCGCAATTGGGACAGGTGGTTGTCGGCATCGCCCGGGTGCCAAATTCCTCGAACAGCATGAGCGGCTGGGTCCAGGGCTGAGCGGCGAACAACGGGCTGCGCGCCGCGCCGGTCGGAACGTCTATCTTGGCCGATGCCGGGACGGCGGCGAGCACCATTGCGGCCACAATCGGGATAAGCAGCGACAATTGCCGCGCTGCGCCGCGCGTTCTGCGTTCGAGCCTGTCCATCGCACTTCCCCAGCAAATGCCCGGACAGCCCCACCGTCCAGGGTGACAACAAAGTCACCAAGCACCATGGGAATAAAAGGCGCTGCTCTGAATTCAATTCACCTGCCAGGGGAGCCAATTTGCGGCTTTCTCTCGCACGGATGCGCGAAGCGGTAGCCGACTAAAGCTGTCCGATATTGAGCCGCGTTGGCGCGGTCACGCAATTGCAGCGCTGGCCGCTTAAGGCGCTATCGACCAGCCATTATCGATGAATTGGTTTTCCTCGCCGACGCTCAAGACGCTCGCGCCGCCGAGGCCGTCGATCGCCGCGGCGACCGGGTCGCTTGCAGCGGCGGTGCGATAGCCGCCGCTTTCCATCGCCGCCGCCTGCACGGCGAGGCGCCAGGCTTCGCCCTGCTTGCAGGCAAGCGCATCGACGGCCTCGCCGGACACAGTTGTACGGTATTGCCGGCACAGCGCGCCATTGTCGGCGCGCAAGCTGAGGGCGACTTGCATCTGGCCGCCCCGGATTTGGGAAACCGCGCCGGAGGGCGCCTGGTTGAGAACTCGCGCGACCTCGTTTGATGCTCTCATATGGGAACCCGGCGCCTCGGTACTGGTCACACTGCCGGCAAAAACTCCGATCAGACAGGCGGCGGCGATGGCGGCGGCGCGCCGGCTCCACACTACCGGCCTGGACACGCGCTTGGGCCAGCCGTGCGCGATCAATTCGGCCAGCGGATCCTTCGCGCCCTGCGTTACCGCAAAGGCGTCGCGGCACAGAACGTCACTCCGTCGCAGATTTTCCAGCCGCAGCGCCGCGCCGCGATTGTCGCCAAGCGCGCGCTCGGCCGCCTCACGCCGCTCGGGTGGGAGTTCGCCGTCTATGAGAGCGCCAAGAATCTCGTCGTTAAGCATCGGATTGCTTCCGCACCGGCGCCATCGTGGCGGGGCCGCGCACGGTGGCGGCGACGCTCGCCCGCGCCCGCGCCAGCCGGCTCATAATTGTCCCGATAGGCACTTCGAGCACCTCCGCCGCTTCCGAATAGGAAAGCCCCTCAAGCACAACCAGCGCCATCACCGCCCGCTGCTCGTTTGGTAGCGCAGCGAAAGCAGTGCGTACAGCGCGCAATTCGTCGCGTGACTCGACAATGTCGCGCCCATCTTCCCCGAACGGATCGAAATCGTCGAGCGGGATCGCGGCTTGCGCGGCGGCGACGCGGCGGGTGTCGATCCAGAGGTTCTGCATCAGCTTGAACATCCAGGAATCGAGCGGCCTTGCCGTGTCGTAAGCCGCGCCGTGAACCAGCGCCCGCTCGACCGAAGATTGCACCAAATCCTGCGCCGCATCGCTGCCGCCGGTCAGCGCACGCGCGAAGCGGCGCAGCCGCGGCAGCAGCAATACCAAACTCCGGCGAAATTCATCACTCTGGCTTTTCATGTTCCTGGCGCCCGTGGCGAGCGTTAACATTTCACAAACCTCGTAATCATGCTAACAATAACTATGGCTACGACCAAGGGCCGGCGCATTTCCCTCCTGGGGGGAACTTTCCTGGGCGCACTGAGCGCGGTCGCGCTCGGCGCGTCGTTGGCTTTCGCCAGCGGCCCAGGCTCGGACCAAGAACCGGACGACGACCCGTTCGAGGATGTTTCGGACAATTCCGGGTCGGGTTCCGACAACGATGTACCCGACGATGATGTCGATGACAGCGGCGGCGATGACGCTAGCGACGGCCCCGACGATGACAGCGGCTCAGCAGGCGATGACGATCCCGACAGTTCCGGCTCTGGGTCCGGCGGCGACGATGACGACAGCTCCGGGTCAGAATCTGGCGACGATGATGACGATGACAGCGACAGTTCCGGCGCCGGGTCTGGCGACGACGACGACAGCTCCGGATCGGGCGGCGGTTCCGGCTCGGGATCCGGCGGCGATGACGATGACGATGATGATGATGACAATTCAGGATCGGGTGGCCATTCCGGTTCGGGATCCGGCGGCGACAATGGTGGCGAGCATCGGGGTTCCAACAGCGGCTCGTCGCACTCGAACTCTGGCGATAGCGGCGAGGGGCACGCCTCCGCGGATTCCGAGCGAAGCGATCCGTTAGAGATCGACACCGACGAGCGCGGCGATGAGCATGTCGCCGGCGAAGCCTTGCTGACCGGTGCGCAACACGATGTCGATGCCGCGGCAGCCGCCGGCTTCATGCCGATTTCCCAGACCCGCCTCGCTTCGCTCGACAGCGTGATCGCGCGGCTCGCCTTGCCGGCCGGCATGAGCATCGATCACGCTATGCTACGGCTGCAAGTGCTCGCCCCGCTGGCGCTGGTCAGCCCCAACCACGCCTATCACAACGCCCAGGCGAACGTGACCCAGGCGCCAGCGCGGCGGCGCGCGCCGGCGCCGCATTTTGTCGGCACGATGGGCATTATCGACACCGGAATCGCCGCCGAAGACCTGCCCCAGCCCAGCGCCTTGCTCAGCCAGCGCGCCTTCGCCGGCGCCGCTCCCGCCCCGCGCGAACATGGCGGCGCGGTCGCGGCGCTGGCGATCAGCCAAGGCATCCGCGTGCATGTCGCCGACGTGTTCGGGACCAGCACGGCGGGCCAGCAAGTCGCGTCGGCCCAAAGCATCGCCGGCGCGCTCGACTGGATGATGGAAAACCAAGTGGCGGTGATCAATATTTCCATTGAGGGTCCCAACAATCCGATCCTGCGGGCGCTGGTGCGGCGCGCCTCCGAGCGCGGGCATGTGATCGTCGCCGCCGCCGGCAATGGCGGCCCCTTGGCGCAACCGGCTTACCCCGCCGCGTTCGACGGCTCGCTGGCGATCACCGCCATCGACGCCAACAACCGGGTGTATGCGCGCGCCAATCGCGGCGACTACATCGATTTCGCCGAGCACGGGGTGAACCTCATCGTGCCCACCGGCGGCGATGATCTGGTGGTGTCGGGAACCTCATTCGCCTCCCCGCTGGTCGCGGCCCGGATCGCCGCGCAACTGCAGGCGCCTTCAGTCGAGCGGGCGCGGGCGATCCTGGACGATCTGCGCGCGCGCGCCCTCGATCTCGGCGACCCCGGCCACGATACCATCTTCGGCTGGGGCGCGGTGCGCAACTAAGCTCGCGTTCGAATGATACCAACGGCCCTAAACATTGACCCACCCATTCCCGGATTGGCCGAAGGCCAAGTCTGGGACCCATAACCGCGAACGGTTGTGTTTATGGGTCCCGGGCTCGCCGCTTCGCGCCGCCCCGGGAGTGGGTGAAAGGGGTGCGTGAGTCAGCACTTCTGGCCGTTGGCGCTATTCCGTCGGCCCGGCGGGCTCGCGTGGTTCGCGGGGTTCGCGCAGCATGCGCGCGCCGTGGTCGCTGGTGGCGCCGAACGGCTGCTGCCAGGGATAGAGCGTGTACACTTGCGTGCCGCGCCGCCGCAGCGCGGTGTTTACCGAGGCGGTCATGGTTTCGGTGATGGCTTGCATGTCCTCGCTGTCGCGGATGATGTAGGGCGTCACCAGGATCACCAATTCCACCTTGTCGCCACTGACGGTATCGCTGCGGAACGCCGCGCCGATAAAGGGCAAATCCTTGAGACCGGGGATCCCGCGCTGTTCGCGGGTGATGTTGTCTTGCATGATGCCCCCGATCACCGCGGTCATGCCCTCTTGCAGCGAGACCTGAGTGGTGACCGAGCGGTTGAGGATCAGCGGGCTGTTGATGTCGGCGCTGTCGTTCGGCTGCTGGCTCGACACTTCCTGGTAGAGTTCGAGGTCGATGCGGCCGTCGCCATAGACCACCGGGCGCACGTTCAAGATCACTCCGGTCTGGCGATATTGCACGGTCTGCAAAACGTCGGTATCGCCGCCGGTCTGGTTGTTGGAGGCGCGCTGCGAGGTGATGATCGGCACGTCGGTGCCGACCAGGAACTCGCCCACCCCGCCAGAACGCGTTACCAGGCGCGGCGTCGAGAGGATGTTGAGATTGCGGTTGGAGGCGAAGGCGTTGAGCGCCGCCTCGACGCGCCCACGCGAGAACACCTGCGAAGCCAGCACGCCGAGCCCGCCGTTCTGGCGCTCGGAGCCGCCGCGCGTGTCGGCGCGAACATTAACGCCGTTGTCGATCGCGCGCTCGAGATACCACTCGACGCCGAAGCGGGTCTCGTCGGTCAGCGTCACTTCGGCGACGGTGATTTCGATCAGCACTTGCTGGGGCGGCGTGTCCAATTGCTCGAGCACCACGCGCAGCCGCTCGAATTCGCTGGCCGTGCCGCGAAACAGCAGGCGGTTGCCGCCCGGATCGACGGTGATCGCGCCATGATTGGTCGGCCCGGCGACGCCCTCTTGCGAACGCGAGCCGACACGCACGCCATCGATGCGCCGCACCGCCACTTCCGGCGGGTTCTGCGCGGGCGCCCCGGCATTGGCGCCGGCGCCGGCGCTGGCGAGCAGCGCGCCCAATTCCTCGGCGCTGGCGTTGCGCGCGGTGTAGATGAACAGGCCCTCGCCATCGCCGGAGGCCGAGGCGCGGTCGAGTTCGCTCACCCAGAACAGGGCGCGGTCGAGCAATTCGAGGTCGTGCGCGAAAATCAAAAGCTGATTGGCGTTTTGCAACGGCAGCAGATTGATGCCGTTCGGGCGCGCCTCCACTGGATTGCTGACGTGATAGCCCTCGGTGGCCAGCACCCGCTGCAGCGCGTCAGCCAATTGCTCGGGCGAAAGAAACACCGGCTCCACGCGCGCCACCTGGCCGCCGGAGAAGTGCGGCTGATCGAGTTGGCGCACCACCGTCGCCGCCGCGCCGACTTCGCGCGCGTTGCCGCTGATCAGCAAGGTATTGGTGGCGGGCTGGGCGGTGAAGCGCACCGAGCCGCGATTGGGATAGGCTTGATCGAGCAAGCCTATCAGCGCTTCCACATCCAGCGTCGATACCGCGAAAAACTGCATCACCGGGCGCGAGGAGCTGGGCGTGTCGGGCGTCGTGCGCGAGCGGATGAACACCGGCGATTGCCCGCTTAGCACCGCGTCCTGGACGATGCGCACCGAGCCGCCTTCAATGATCACGGCGATGCCGTATTGCGCCAGCGCCGCCTGTGTCAGCGCGAAGAACTGGCGGTTGGACATCGAGGCGGGACCGCGCAGCGCGATGATGTCGCGCCGTTGCGCGACGCCGGGCCCGGTCGCGTACGGCACGTCGAGAATTTCGCCGAACACGGTGTCGATGAATTGCGGCAGCGGCTGCGGCGGCAAGCTCGCTTGCACATCGCGCAAGCTCAGCAGCGCCTCGACATCGGCCGGCGTGGCCGAAGCGCGCTCGACGCTGTGCTCGCGCTCGGAACTCGGCGGCAGCGCGCCGCTCAAAATTTGGATCGGCGTGCCGGGGCGCTCGTCGGCGGCGGCCAGCGGGGGACCGCCTTCAGCCTCGCGTTCCTGGCGGTCGATCGAGGGCGCGCGCAGCGCCGGAAATGAGGCGCACCCGCCCAGGGTCGCGAACGCGGCAATGCCGGCGACCAAGCGCTGCTTGCCTGCAATTGGAGTCTTGGTGGTAATGCTCACGGATCCACCCCCCTTGGCCCAGTCATACCCGGGGGGACGTAAGCAAGACCTGTGCCTTGAGGTCAAGGCGATACATCTGGCAGTGGTGCGAATAGATCGATGCCGCGCCGCTCCTGTTGCCGCCGCAGCTCAATGCGCTGATTGCTCAGCGCGGTGATCCGCCAACCATCGCGATAAGCATCGCCGCGGCGGAGCCGGCGGCGGACTCCGTCGCTATCAACCATCAGCGCCACCGGGCCTGCGGGCGTCTGCAATACAGAGCTGATTTCACGTCTAAAAACAACGGCGATATCCGGCGGCGGCGGCGGCGGTGGCGGCGGCTGTTCGATCACCGGCGGGGTCACGTAGGGCAAAGGCGTGAGGCGCGCGGCCGCAGCGCTCGCGATTATGCCGCCATGGCGTGGATCGAGCGAAGCCTGCACCGCCGCATGCTGAGCAGGCGCGTGCGAGCGCGCCGGCGCGGTGAGCCAGCCCGCGGCAAATCCGCTTAACGTCGCCGCGGCGACAAAAATGGCGATCCGCCGCATCATGGCGGGGCCTCGTGCAGGAACGGCGTGCGCAGGCGCATTTCGAACGAAGCCGGACGCTCTGCGGCGGGCGTGACCGCCACCGCTTCAACGTTGAAGCTGATCTCTGAAACCTCCAGCGTACGCAGGAAACCCACGAACGAGCCCCATTCGAAATCGGCGTTCAGCGTCAGCACCAGCGCGCCGACTTCGCCGGGCGCGGGTTCTTCGCCGGTTTCAGCGGCCACCGCGACATTGCCGAGCCCAGCGCCAAGCGCCAGCGCTTCGAGTGCGCTGGTCGCCTGCGCCCGGGCGACGCCCGCCGATTGCTCCACCACCGACCAGCGCCAGACCTTGCCCGCGGCGAGGGCCACTTGTTCCTGAAACGCGCGCTCGCCCGCGCGTGCGGCCACGGCTTCAGCGCTGGCGCGGGAAAGCGCGGCCGCCTCGGCGCGCGCGCCAGCGTTCATCGCCCACTCGAACGCGGAGAACGCCATGAAAATAGCGCCGAGCGCCGCCAACAGCGACAATCCCATGCGCTCGCGCGGGCTCGTTGTCCGCCAGCGCGAAGCAAGTCCAGCCAGCGGGTTCATTGGCCCGCTCCGCATACCGCGCCCAGCTTCGCCGCAAACGCAACCGCGTCCGGCTGGAAGGTCGGCTCCACTTCGCAGAGGCTCTCGGTCGCCTCCAGCGCGGCGACGATTTCGCGCAATTGCATGTCGCCCGAGGCGGCGAGCACGCGCACGCGCAACGCGCCCGCCTCCACTTGCCAGCCTTCGGGTTGCTGGCCGAATTGCGCCAGCGCGGCGAAGGCGTCGGCGGCCGCCGCCAGCACATCGCCATCGCCGAGCGCCGCGTCATAGGCTTGCAACAGCGCGGTCTGTTCGCGCACACGGCCCATGGCGGGATCGGCGCCGATGCGCGCCTCGATGGCGGCGGCGGCGCGTGTGTCGGCGGCGGCGGAATTATCCTGGCGCAGACCCTGTCCGGCGAAGAACGCCGCCAGCGCCGCGGCGCAGAGCGCGACGGTGGCGAGCGCGGCCTCAGCGTCGCGCCAAGTGGCCGCCGGTTTGATCCAATGGCGCCGCCACGCGCCGCCGCGCCGCAACGGCAACTCGATCGGCTCGGGCGCCGCTAGCGGCGCTGCGCTCGCCGGGGCTTCAACCCCCAGCGCGAACGCCACCCATTGCTCGCGCGTGAACGGCTCGCGCCGCCAACTCGAGGCCAGCAGCGTCCCGTCCTCCCAATATTGCGCCTCCACGCCCTCGGCGCAGGCGACCACGCGCCAGGCTTCGCCCGCGCCGCGCAGCACGGTTTCGGGCACGACCACGCCAGGCGCCTTGCCCCCACAGGCAGCGGCGATGCGGGCGGCGTCCCACCACCAGATTCCGGCGCCGGCCGGCGTGCGCATTAGCAGCGTACCGGTCTCCGAGAACGGCGCATGCGCCTGGGCGAAGGTGCGCGCGGCGTTGGCGACCTGGCGCCACGTCAGGCCGGGCGGCGCGCGGAAATGTCGGTAGCGGCACAGCGCCCGGCTCAGCAGCAGCGGAGAACCCGCGCCGTGGACGCTGCCAGCGAGAATGTCGGCTTCAAGGAGCATGGAGAGCCGCGCTTTGGGGGAGGGGTTCGGCGGCGTCCATTCTGGCCCCTCGCGATCCGGCGCGCTCCGGGCGCGCTTCGCGCCAATAGAAGGGCCGATCGGCGCCCGGCGCGGCCATGACCAATTGGCTCTCGACCTCGCGACTTCCAACACGTTCAGCAAACGCCACGACCAGCCTAAACACCTGCCCCGGTTGGACAGCAAGAACCACGCCAGCGGCATCGGTTCGCGCGCCGGTTAACGCCTGGCTCTGCTCCGCGCTTTGCAAGGGCGACTGCCGGCGCTGAGCGAGCAGCGTTTCGGCGCGATCGCCCAGCACCGCGCGCAGCACCGGCGCTGGCGCGGTGTTGAGGTTAAGCCCCGCCGCGGGGGCGGCGCTGCTCAGGCGCCAAAGCGTGTCGCGCGCGTCCTCGCCCAGATCTTCCCAACCGAGCGCGCCCAGCGCCGACCAGCGGCTGGTGATGGCCTGGTTTGGCGCAGCGGCGCGTCCCGCGCGGCGATAGACTTCTCCCTCCGCGCCCCCTGGCCGGGTGAGGTTATCTTCATCGACATAATCGCTCAGCGCCGCCGCCAGCCGCGCCGCTTGCGCGCCGCGCACGCCGACTTCTTGCAACAGACCCGCCAGCGCCGCCTCGTCCTGCGAGTTAAGGTTAAGCAAGCCGCTCTCGTCCTGCACCGAAACCACCGCCTCGCCCGCCACATAGGAGCGGCCATCGAGAAAGAGTTCGCGCGGCCGCGCGCCTGACGCGGAAAGCACGCTTTCCATCGCCATTGTCTGGCCCGCCTGCCCGCCGACCAGGATCGAGCGCGGCCCAATCGGCTCGGTCAGCAACAGGAACGCCACCCGCGCCGCCAATCCGTGCGCTGCTCGCGCCCGTTCGGCCTCCTCGCTTTGCTGGCGCAAGGCTGGCGACAGCCCGCTCTGCGCCCGCGCCACCGTCAGCAGCACCAGCGACAACAGCGCCACCACCAGCACCGCCAGAAGCAGCACATAGCCGCGCGAGCGGTGCGCGCGCGGATTCATTGCACGCTCCCGCGCTCA
>JANNQT010000110.1:0-9595 GCA_031400895.1 Alphaproteobacteria bacterium
GTCCGCGCCGACGGCGAAGCATAGCGCACGATTCCATTCGGACCGGCCCGCACAACGATGTCTGAGGAATGATCGGCCAGCAAACGGTAGAGCGCCTCGTTCGCTTGCGCGCTTTCGCGCGCCGCGACGAGTTCCGCTTCCAAACGCCGCCGGCGTGCGAGCGCGATCGCCGCGGGCATCCCCGACAACACCAGCAAGGCCAGAAAGCCCTGCACATAGCGTAATCTCGAAGCCGCCGAGCCTTCGATGAATTCCGCCGGGCCAACGCCAAATGTCGCCGAAGCGATAGCGACGCAACCCAGCACAGCGATCGCGAGCGCAACACCGGACGGCTCCAGGATGAAAGCAATTAAGATCAGCAGCAGCGGCGCAACCGCCAACAGGTCGATCTGGCTCTGAGCAAAGATCGCCAAGAGCCCCACGGCGAATCCAAGCCAAGCGAGTAGCGCCGTTGAAGGCGCTCGCGCGCCTTGCAACGCCTGGATCACACTTCCACTCATCAGCACGGAGACGGTTGGCGTGAAGATGAGGAGCCCGAGGGCGTCAGCGCTGAGCCAGGATAGGAAAAGACTGAACGGCGCCACATCGCTTTGGGACATGATGACGATTGTCGCAATACTGGCCGAGCACACCGCGCCTAGGGCTGCGCCAGCCAGCAGTCGAACAAAATCGCTGACGCGGCCAGCCTCGAATTGAGGCGTGTTTTGGCGCGTGAGCAGCCATGAGCAAAAGACAATCTCCGCGACGTTCGCGGCAGGGAAAAGGATGGCCAGGAGCAAGCCGTTTCCGGTGACGAGGTTGGCCGCGACAGTCGCCAGATACGCCGGGACCAAAAGCGGCGCCCAAAGCGCGCGCTCCTTTCGGATAAGAGTCGCCACGATGATGGCGTTGACCGGCCAGATCGCCGCAATTTGGGTGTAGTCACGGCTCAGCAGGATGCTGATCGCGGCGACCGCGAATACACCGGCGGCAAGGCCTCCCACCAGGGCGGCAAACCTCCAATTCAGAAATCTTGATGCGATAGGCATCGCCGATCTTTGCCCCGACTCGGCGCCATGGTCGAGTATCGGGGGCGGGACAAAAAAAGCGACGCCCGTCCGGGGCGCCGGACGGGCGTCGAATGTCATACCGGCGCGCCGTCTAACGCCCCCGGCCCGGCCAAGCGCGCGTTGACCACGACGATCACACGCAACCATCTCGACCGCGACCGCTGGAATCAGCGGAGCGCACGTTGCGACAGAAACGAAGCCTCGGGGCTGGGGGGCTGATTGTGAATCGCCGCCTCCGTCGGAGGTGCTGTTACGCGTTGCATTTCGCAGTTTCTTCGCGGCAACATGAGGTTTTCCAGGAATCTGAGTGCCCGATGACAGGACGCATCCTCGCCGCTGACGACGACGCCGTCCTCCGGGACTTCGTCGCCGGAGGCCTGCGCGAGCAGGGATATTTGGTCCAGGAGGCGGCGACGATCGCCGAAACCTTGGAGCACGCCCGCGCTACGAACTTTGATGTTTGGGTACTCGACCGCCAGATGGCGGACGGCGATAGCTTAGGCGCGTTGCGGTCCTTGCGCGCCGAGGGGAGAACAACGCCGGCCCTGTTCTTGACCGCATCACGCCTGCTGGAACAGCGCGTCGAGGGGCTTGAAGCCGGCGCCGATGATTATTTGACCAAACCGTTCTCAATCGTTGAACTCGCGGCGCGCGTGCGCGCGCTGCTGCGCCGACCGCCAGTGTTACGCGATTCGATTCTGCGTCGCGGTGAGATAGAGCTGCATTTGGATGCACGTCGCGTGTTTGTCGGCGCGAAAGAAGCCGCCGTCACCGCCAATGAATGGCGCCTGCTTGCCATGCTCGCGCAGCGCCCCGGCATTGTGTTCACACGCCAGCAAATCATGGCCGATGCCGGCATCGCCGAGGACGCAGGCGAAGTCGCCGTCGATCATCTGGTCAGCCGCGTCAGGCTAAAACTCCGCGACCACGGCGCACCTGACGTGATCAAGACCGTGCGCGGCATGGGCTTTTCGTGGAACTGACAAAGCGTGTAGGCGCCGGCGCCTAGCCGATATCAATCGTCGATCCAAACGAAGCGCCCATCCAGCGCCGCCTCCACAGTCTGAACCAAACCCGGAATCGTGAAGGGCTTGGCCAGGAAGGCGGCAGCGCCAAGAGATAGCGCCTCTCGTTCAGTGGATTCCCAAGCAACCGACATGCCAATAAAAACCGGCAATGGCGCTTGCATCGCTTGCATACGCTGCAGAACTTCGAGGCCTGACATGCCCGGGAGGCGAATGTCGAGAAGCACGAGCGAAGGCGGTGAAGCCTGGATCGCGTCGAGCGCCGCCTCGCCCGTCAACACCTTTTGAACCTCGAACCCGATCGCGGTCAGTGCAATTTCCGCGTAGTCGCAGATCAGCTCATCGTCATCAACGATCAGCGCGCGGCGCTTTGGTTGTGCGTCTTTTCCGGTCCGCATAATACTCAGTACCCTTTCACGCATCACGGCGCGCGAGGAGGAAGTGCCCGTCGTCGCGACCTCGTCGCGCCACGATGACGCCGTACAGTTGTATTGATCAACTTTGCTGCAGATCGCATTCTGCGCAGGTTGGGCTCGCCCACGTCCTAACCCACGAAGTGCCCGCCAGGGGTCAGATTCCCGACCACCAGCGCATGCCGCCACGTCGTCGGGCTTGGTAACAACATGCCCACTGCGTACTGCCCTGGTGCTGCCCCAGCGTCGAACGCCCGTCTCAAATTTCTACTAAGCCCTTGATTTGATGGTGGGCGCGACAGGGATCGAACCTGTGGCAACCTCCCGAAGAAGGGCAATCACTGACACCTACGAGCGTACCACGTAGTGCTCACCGCGGATGCGACTCAGCTCGCGCTCGCCGTTTGTTGGCTTGCATCGAGTCGCACGACCTCCCGAGCTCCATGAAGTCTCAGGTCAAGGTCGTTCGAGTTCGAGTTGCGCAAGGCTGAGATCGTCTTGGCCTAAACGGTGTGGACCACGTGTGGACCAGAGGCAGTTGGTCGGAGATGATTGACCACTAAGTAATTGATTTCATGGCGCACCCGGAGGGATTCGAACCCCCGACCTCTGCCTTCGGAGGGCAGCGCTCTATCCAGCTGAGCTACGGGTGCGGGCCGGGGCGACCTTCTAGCTGAGGCCGCAGGCGAAGGCGAGCCCCTCGGGCTAGCAACGATTGCGTCGGCCGCGATGTTCGCCGAAATCGACTACGACGGGACGCTAGAGCGTGATTGTCTTTGATTGAATCGGAATTGGGATTCCCAGCGGGGTCGAATTCTGATTCACACTGCATGCTGGACGGGAGGCCAGCATGCATGGCCAAGCCGTATTCGTTGGATTTACGCCGCCGTGGTGGCCGCGGTGGCTTCCGGGGCGAGTTGCCGGGTGGTCGCCGAGCGGTTTTCGGTTAGCGTGTCGAGTGTGGTGAAGTGGGCGCAGCGTCAGCGCGCCACCGGCTCGGCGGCGGCGTTGCCTATGGGCGGACGGCGGCCCTTCGCGTTGGCCGATGAACGCGCTTGGGTGCTGAAACGCTTGGCTGAAGCGCCCGACATCACGCTGCGGGCGCTCGCCGCTGAATTGGCCGATCGCGGGGTCGTGGTGAGCTACTTTGCGGTTTGGCATTTTTGCTCGCGCGAGGGGCTCACCTTCAAAAAAAACGCTACACGCCAGCGAGCAGGATCGCCCCGACGTGGCGCGAAAACGCGAACGCTGGCGGCGTCACCAAGGCAAGCTTGATCCCGCGCGGCTCGTCTTCATCGATGAGACCTGGGCCAAGACCAACATGACGCGCACCCATGGTCGAGCCATGAGGGGCGAGCGGCTGCTTGCCAAAGTCCCGCATGGACGCTGGCGCACGCTGACTTTCCTCGCCGCCCTGCGCGCCGATGCGATCACCGCGCCGTGTGTCGTCGACGGCCCCATTAACGGCGTGACCTTCCTGGCTTATGTCGAACAGGTTCTCGTCCCCACCTTGAGGCCCGGCGACATCGTGATCATGGACAATCTCGGCAGCCACAAAAGCCAGGCCGTGCGCACCGCCATCCGCAAAGCTGGGGCCAAGCTCTTCTTCCTGCCGCCCTACAGTCCCGATCTCAATCCGATCGAGCAAGTCTTCGCCAAGTTGAAGACGCTCCTGCGCAAGGCCGGCGAGCGCTCAGTCGAGGCGACTTGGAAACGCATCGGCCAATTGCTCGACGCATTCACCCCACGCGAATGCGCCAACTATGTCGCTAACTCAGGATACGCTTCAGTTTGAAACAATCACGCTCTAGGCAGCGCTCGCCCCCCTACCCTGCCGGCGGGCGGACGATGTGGCCTTGCAGATTGGCTTGCACTTCGCGCGCGTCGAAAGCGTTGGCGTTGTCGGTGGGCTTGGAGCCGCTGAACATGGCGATCTCGGCGACGGCTTCGTAGCGGGTCACTTCGCGATAGGAGCTGGGCTCATCCCAAAACGGGTCGTACCAGGGGCTCCAGCCGCGGCGCGGCGAGAAATACCAATAATCGAAGGCAAAGCGCGAGCGCGGGCCGCCAATCCCCTGCAACCGGCTGCGCTCCTCGGTGTTGCGCGCGGCGACGATGAAATAATCGCTGCCGTTCTGCAGCGTCACTTCAGCGGC
The DNA here is from genome assembly GCA_031400895.1 of Alphaproteobacteria bacterium. Classification (GTDB taxonomy): domain Bacteria; phylum Pseudomonadota; class Alphaproteobacteria; order Caulobacterales; family Aquidulcibacteraceae; genus Vitreimonas. The sequence continues at coordinate 4,644 of JANNQT010000110.1, forward strand.
GCGGTAGAGCAGATAGGTCTCCACCGTCTCCCGCTCGGTCACGGTGTTGCCGCGGAAGCTGAGGCGGACGCGGTTGGATTCGATCCGCTGCTCGCTGAAACCATAACGGTCGGCGGCGGCGGGCTGGTACGGCGTGGCGGTGGCGCAGGCCGTGAGCGCGACGGCGACGGTGGCCAGGATCAGATTTCGCATGAGCGTCTCCCAAGAAGGTCCGGGGTCCCTCGGGGCGCATTATGCGCCGATCGCGGCGCGCGCCCTAATCTCAATTTTGTGATCAAGACTCAGTGATGGTGAAGCAGGTCGGCCTTGCGGAACACGGCTGGGGCCAAGGTTTCGCCGCTGGCCAGCTGCACGGAATGGATCACCGCCTCGATCTCGCGGCGCCAGAAATCCAAGAACTTATGCAGCCGCGGATAGGCCGGGGCCAAATCGAGCGTCTGCCAGACAAAACTCTGCAGCAGCGAGGGATGGTCGGGCAGGTAATAAAGCACCTCCGCCGTGGCCAGGCGCCAGCCGTTCAACCGCAACCCCATTTCCTCGCCGGCCTGCATGCGACACTCCTTGCGCCGCTAGCCTGCCGACACAAGGATTAACAAGTCAATACTATGAATTTGCTAGCAAATTAGGCTCTAGGCTGCCAATGCTCGCGACCCGCTCCAGCAGCTTCAGCTTGGCCAGCCGGCGCGAGGCATAATGGCACGACAGATAGCCGATCATGATCGGCGGGGCGCCCACAACCAGCGGCAGCAAGGGCGAGGTCTCCGCCCGCCCCAGCGCCACGGCGACGAAGATCAAGGTTAGCGGCAAGGCCGCCACCAACAGGATCATGCCGGCGGCGGCGAGAAAGCGCGCCTCGCCGCGCAAACACTCCAAATGGGCGAGCCTGGAATCGTGGGCGCTGTTGTCCATGGCGGCGAGCGCTTGCGAAATCGGCGCCAGAACGCCGTCAAAGCCGGAAAAAACAATGGTTTGCTCATCTAGCCTTAATCGCCGTCAGCTATGGTGAGGAAAGTGTCTCTCCGCAGAAAGCTGGAAGCGCAAAACCATGATGGGGCATCTGCTAACCGCCGACGAGGGTGAACTCGCCGAGCATTATCCCAGCCGGGCCGAATACACGGCCGACGGGGTGGTGCATGCGGTCGGGCTGGCGGCGGCGCTGATCGGCGGCGGGCTGCTGGTCGCGGAGGCGCTGTCCAACCGCGGCGTGCCGATGGCGACCGCAAGCGCGCTCTACGCGCTTTGCATGATGGCGATGCTGGCGGCCTCCGCGGTTTACAACCTGACCCGGCCCTCGCCGGCGCGCCGGCTGCTGCGCCGGCTCGACGAAGCCGCCATCTTCCTGATGATCGCCGGCTCCTACACGCCGTTCACCATTAAGCTGCTGCCGCCCGATTTCGCGCTTTGGGTGACCTTGGCGATCTGGGCCGCCGCCTTGACCGGGGCGGCCGGCAAGGTGTTCTGGACCGGGCTTTCCGACAAGGCTTGGTGCCTGGTCTATCTCGCCTTCGGCTGGCTGGCGGTGCTGGTGCTGGGGCCGGTGGCGCCGACGCTGCCGCCGCTGGCGTTCTGGCTGCTGGTCGGCGCAGGGGCGATCTATTCCGGCGGCGTGATTTTGTACCTGAACCATGCGTTGCCGTTCCGGCGCGCGATCTGGCACGGCTGCGTGGTGCTGGGTGCGGCGGGCCATTACGCGGCGGTGCTGCTGGGCTTGGTGCTTTAGCGGGCCCCTTGCGCCCAAGCGCGCAGTGCGAGACACCCCCGATCCCGGGGGAAACATGAGAAAGCTCGCCGCGCTGCTGCTCGCCATCTCGCTCGGCGCCTGCGCGCGGGCGCCTGCGGAGCGCCAGTACGCGCCCAGCATAGATCGCGACCAATACGGCGTCCCGACCATCCACGGCCGCGACGATCCCGAGGCGGCTTACGGCATCGGCTATGCGCATGCGCAGGACAATTTCGCGACCATCCAGCTGATGATCCTCGCCGCCCGCGGCAAGCTCGGGACCCATCTCGGGCGCGAAGGCGCGCCATCGGACTTCCTCTGGCATGTGCTGGGCGTGCGCGAGAGCGTGGCGGCGGGCTATGAGCGCGAGCTTTCGCCGGAATTCCGTGCCATCCTCGAAGCCTATGCCGCCGGCCTCAACGCTTACGCCGCCGAGCATCCGCGCGAAGTGCTGGCGGGCGCGCGCCATGTGAGCGGGCGCGATGTCGCCGCCGGCTCGGCGCTGACCTTGCCGCTGTTCTGGGGCTTCGAGCGCACGCTGGGCGTGGTCGCCAACCAGGAGAGCCGTCCCTGCGCGGTGCAGACGGCCAGCGCGGAATCGATCGACTGGGGCTCCAACGCCTTCGCCGTCGCCCCCTCGCGTTCGGCTGATCGGCACACGCGCCTGATCGTCAACTCGCACCAGCCCTGGGCCGGGCCGGTGGCGTGGTACGAAGCCGGCGTTGAGAGCGACACCGGCTGGCGCATGCATGGCGGACTGTTTCCCGGCTCGCCGTTTCCAGTGCTGGGAACCAATGGCGTGCTGGGCTTCGCCGCCACCGTGAACCTGCCTGACCTCGCCGATCTCTACCGCCTCACCACCGATGACGCGCATCGCGGCCAATATTTCTACGACGGCCAATGGCGGCGCTTCGAAACCCGCACCATCTGGCTAGGCGTGAAAATGGGCTGGTTCACCCTGCCCGTACCGCGCACCTTGCATTATTCGGTGCATGGACCCGCGTTCGAGACTGCCGACGGCTGGGTGGCGGTGCGCTATGCCGGGGCCGGCGAAATCCGGGCGCTGGAGCAATTCTACCGCATGGGCCGCGCCGAGAATTACGATCAGTGGCGCGAGGCCATGGCGATGCGCGCGATTCCCTCGTTCAACTTCCTCTACGCCGACCAGACCGGCCGCATCGGCTATTTCTACAACGCCATCCTGCCCCGGCGCGCGGCTGGCTACGATTGGTCCGGCTGCGTTCGCGGCGACACCAGCGCCAATCTATGGGCGATGGATGACCGGCTTGACCCGCCGCAGCTGGTCGATCCGCGTTCGGGCTGGATCGCCAGCAGCAACGGCGCGCCCTGGTTCACCACCGACGAAAGCGCCAATATGTCGCCCGCGGATTTTCCCGAAGCCGCGCCCTTCATCGAAACCTACATCACCAATCGCGGCTATCGCGCGGTGGAAATCCTCTCCCCGCTGCGCTCGATCAGCGACGAACAATTGCTGGCGGCGAAGTTCGACGTGACCTCCAGCGAACACTCGCGCACGGTCGAGATGGTCAATTTCATTCTCGCCGCCGATGTCTCCAACGATGCCGGGCTGGCGGAGATTCAGGCTATGCTGCGCGGCTGGGACCGGCGCGCCGCCAATGACAGCCCCGCCGCGGCGCTTGTCGGCATGGCGTTCATTCCCCTCTACAACGCACGCCGCGAAGGCCGCCCTATGCCTGACCCGTTGAGCACCGTTCGCGCGGCCGCCGTGCACCTGCGCACGCATTTCGGCCGCCTCGATCCCCCGCTCGGCGAGGTGCTGCGCTTGCGCCGCGGCGCCATCGACCTGCCGCTTGAAGGCGCGCCCGACGCGTTGCGGGCGCTGCGCTGGACCGCTGATCCCGACGGCAGATTGCGCGCCGATTTTGGCGACGGGCTGATGATGGTGATGGACTGGGCGCCGGACGGAACGCTCAGCACCCGCGTCATCCACCAATGGGGCGCGAGCGAGCATCCCGAGAGCCCCCACTACAACGACCAATCCCCCCTGTTCGCGCTGCGGGAATGGCGCACGCTTCCACCATCGCCGGCGTCCCCGCCGGTCCGCGCCGCCGCTGCCGACGATCGCTAATCAGCGCCCGTTCAAATTCCAATCGTACCCATGCCCGGCAATGCGCCTGGCGTTTCGCAGCCGCGCCGCCAAATCAGGCGACGCATAGCGCCGCAAATGCGCGATGATTGTCGCGTCCGAGCCGCCGAAATCGACGCGGAACCAGCTATAGATGCTGGAAACTCGCAAGCTTCCGTCGTCGCGCACGCTGACGCCGCGCGGATGATTGATGTAAGCGCGCGCGGCGGTGTCGAGATCGACGTTCAACGTTTCGGCGCGCCAGGCGCGGATCATGAGGTTGGGGCAGCCGAGCGAGGCGCAATTGATGGCGTAGTGGACGCGCGGGTCGTTGTAGGTGGGGCGCAACACGGTGTTCTCGATTTCATCGAGCGAGAGCCTTCGCCTTTCCACGGTGACGCGTTTGGTGCGCCAGGGCCCGATCAGGCCGCGCAAGTCAAAGCCGGTCCCCTGGCTCCTGATGTCGCGGATCGAGCGCACCGGATAGCGCTCGAGCACCACTTGCAGCGTCACGGAATTGTAGAGATTGATCCAATAGGCGAAGGCGTGCTCGCGGACGAAGCCGGAGGGAAGCTGCCCTGAAAGCTCGGCGACATAGGCGTTCAGCGCGGCGCGGTCGGCGGCATTGACGCTCCAAGCCGCATAATTGACCCGGTTTATTCCGTCCGCGCTGGCCGAGACATAACGCTGCAGCAAGCCGTCATAGGCGGCTTCATCAGCCGCCGCCGGCGCCGCGAACAAGAACAGCGCCGCTAGGGCGCTCAGGGCAGTACGCATTTCTAGTCAACTCCCGTGTTCACACCCTCATACGATCCGCTCCTCCGCGCGGTTGCGCCCCAACTGAGCCGAAACTGTGGTCTTGCCGGCGCCTGGGACGCCGGGCCACAATGGGCCATGCCGACACCCAATTCGCTCGATTCCTTCTGGATGCCGTTCACCCCCAACCGGGCGTTCAAGGCTGACCCGCGCATGGTGGTGCGGGCCGAGGGGATGCATTATTTCGCCCCCGATGGCCGCGCCATCCTCGACGCCACCGCGGGACTCTGGTGCGTCGCCGCCGGGCACGGTCGCCCGCGCATCGTGGCTGCGATCCAGCGCGCCGCCGCCGAACTCGATTACACCAGC
>JANNQT010000111.1:0-8121 GCA_031400895.1 Alphaproteobacteria bacterium
CTCTCTTTTGTGCGGCGTAGAGAGCCGGCGAGGGCGCCGGCGGTCCATAGGGTCAAAACCGGCTTACCCTCACGCCGACGTCCGCCCGAACCCGCTCCGTCGGCGTCTCGGTCGGCGTGCCCAAGTGTATGAACCCCGCAACCTGTTCCCCGTCCCCCAGCCCAAGCCCCGCGCGCGCTTGCGCATCGTACGCCGGCCAGCCGGTGAGCCAGCAGCCGCCATAGCCCATGGCGTGGGCGGCGATGAGCAGGGCGAAGCACGCGGCGCCGGCGGAGAGGATTTGCTCCCATTCAGGAATTTTGGCATGCGGGGCGGCGGTTGAGATCACCATCACGCACACCGGCGCGCGCAGAAACGTATGGCGCGCGATATCTGCGCTGGCATCGTCGGCGCAGACGCCCGCCAGCGCGTCTCCTGCGCGCGCGCGGCCTTCGCCTTCGATCACTACAAAACGCCAGGGCCCTAGTTTGCCATGGTCGGGCACGCGCGCGGCAAGCGCGATGAGCGCGTCGATCTCGGCGCTGGCGGGGCCGGGTTCGCTGAAGTGTATCACTTTGGTCGAGCGCCGATGCGCGAGCAAGGCAAGCGCCTCGGCGCATTCGAGCGTGGCATTAGCGGGCTCGTTTTCGCGAAGGGGCGCGGGGATGGCGGACAAAGGGAGTGGCATTTGAACTCCGTGGCGCGGGCGCGCGCCGGGGGCTAAGAAACGGGCATGAGCAGTGATTGGGAAGAAGACGGCGATCCGTGGGTCGTCAAGGGCGTCACACGGCCGTTCCAGAACGATTGGTTCGGGATCGAGAGCCATGACGTCATCCACCCCGGCGGCGCGCCGGGCACATATAGCGTCATCCGCGTTCGTCGCCTGGCGGTCGGCGTGCTGCCGATCGAGGCCGATGGCGCGGTGCATCTGGTCGGACAATGGCGGTTTCCGCTTGGGCGCTATTCATGGGAAATGCCTGAAGGCGGCGGCGAGCCGGGCGAGCCGGCCATCGCTTGCGCGCGGCGCGAGCTGGCCGAGGAAACCGGGCTTCGCGCTGGGCAAATCATCCCCATTCTCGAACTTGATATGTCCAATTCGCTCACCGACGAAACGGCGGTGATTTTTCTCGCCACCGCGCTGACGCCAGGGGAGGCGAGCCCCGAGCCGACGGAAGTGCTGCGCCGCCGCAAAGTCCCGTTCCGCGACGTGCTCGCCCGCGTCACGGACAGGCGGATTCGCGACGCCATGACGGTTGCGGCGACGCTGCGCGCCCACCACATGGCGGTGACGGGAGAGCTGCCCGAGGCGCTGGCGAAGGCGATGCTGGGTGAGCGAAAGCAGGAGAACACACATGGCTAATGTGGCGCCCAGCGTGTTCGAGGCTTCGGGCGGAGTATGGTCGCAATTGCGCGTTGAGGCCATGCAGGCGGCCGCCGAGGAGCCGCTGCTGGCCTCGTATCTACACGCCTCGATCCTGCATCACGACAAGATCGAAGACGCGCTCTCCTACCATTTGGCGCAAAAGCTCGGCCACGGCGATCTCTCGGCGCTGCAATTGCGCGAAGTGATCCGTGAGGCCTACACGAGCGATCCCAGCATCGCCCAACAGGCGCTTCGCGATATGCGCGTTGTCCGCGAACGTGATCCCGCGTGCCGCACGTATTTGCAGCCGTTCCTCTACTTCAAGGGCTATGGCGGCTTGCAGGCCTATCGCATCGCGCACTGGCTGTGGGGCCAGGAGCGCGAAATTCTCGCTTATCATTTGCAGAGCCGTGTCTCTGAATTGTTCAGCGTCGATATTCACCCCAACGCCAAAATCGGCGCCGGCGTTTTCATCGACCATGCGCACGGCATTGTCATCGGCGAGACTGCCGTGGTGGAGGACGATGTCTCCATGTTGCACTCGGTCACGCTCGGCGGCACCGGTAAGCAAGGCGGCGACCGCCACCCGAAAATCCGCCGCGGCGTGATGATCGGCGCCGGCGCCAAAGTGCTCGGCAATATCGAGATCGGCGAAGACGCGCGCATCGCCGCGGGTTCCGTGGTGCTGGAAGACGTCGCGGCACGCTGCACCGTGGCCGGCGTGCCGGCCAAACCCGTCGGCGGCGCCTGCTGCGAAGGCTTGATCCCCGCCGCCGAGATGAACCAAGTTTTCGACACGCACGGCGAAGGCGGCGGAATCTAGCCGCCGCGTCGCAATGTCCAATATCAACGCAGCGGCCGCGCGCTAGCATCAACCTGTGACATGCTCAGCGCAGCGCCGGGACTTTGAGCCGTATTCATACCGGCTCGATCCGGCCGTGCCGCCGTTTGACGATACACGGCCGATTTTCATTTTTGATGGGAAATGCGCGCTGTGCTCGCGGTTCGTGCGCTTCATCCTGCGCTATGACCACAAGCAGCGCCTGCGTCTGCTCGCCGCGCAATCGCCGATCGGTGAGGCGCTTTTTGGCCATTTTGAATGGAAATCCGGCGATTACGACACCAATATTCTACTCGTTGATGGACGCGCCTTGGCGAAATCGGACGGCTCAATCCGCGTGTTCGAGCTGCTCGGCGCGCCGTGGTCGACCGCGGCGCTTGGGCGGTTGATTCCGCGCCAGCTGCGAGACGCGATCTATGATCTTGTGGCGCGCAACCGGCTGCGTTGGTTCGGCGCGCGCGCCATCTGCTATGCGCCAGACCCGGGCGATGCGAGCAGGTTCATCCAATGAGCCGCGGCACGCGTGTCCTCATCGTTGGCGGTTATGGCGTCTTCGGCGGACGTATTGTTGCGCTGCTGAAGGATACGCCGCAGCTGACGCTGATCGTGGCGGGGCGCTCATTGGATAAGGCGCGCGCCTTCTGCGCGGCAGATGCGGGCGCGGCTGGGCTTGAGTCGGCGCGCTTTGACAGGGACGGCGATATCGCGGCGCAAATCGCCGCGCTCAGCCCAGGCATTCTCGTCGACGCCAGCGGGCCGTTTCAGGCTTATGGGGCGGACCGTTATCGATTGGTGGACGCATGCATCGCACAACACGTGAATTATCTCGACCTGGCGGATGGATCGGATTTCGTCGCTGGCGTCAGCGCTTTTGACGCCGCCGCGCGCGCGGCGGGCGTCTATGTGCTGTCGGGTGTATCGAGTTTTCCGGTGCTGACCGCCGCCGTAGTGCGTCGGCTGACGCATGACATGGCGCGCGTGGAGAGCATCACCGGCGCCATAGCGCCATCGCCGTTCGCCGGCGTCGGCGAGAACGTCATCCGCGCGATTGCCTCGTATGCTGGCCAAAAGGTGGCGGTGCGGGCAGGCGGGGTGAACACACATGGCTGCCCGTTCACCCAGCAACGCCGGATCACGATTGCGCCGCCGGGATGCTTGCCGCTCAAGAGCACGCTCTTTTCGCTGGTGGACGTACCCGATTTGCGCGCTTTGCCGGCTCTTTGGCCAGAAACGAATAGCGTGTGGATGGGCGCCGGGCCTGTTCCGGAAGTGTTGCATCGCGCGCTCGTGGCGCTTGCGTGGCTGGTGCGCTTGGGACTTGTGTCCTCGCTGTCGCCGCTCGCGCCCTTGATGCATTGGTGCATGAATCGTTTGCGCTGGGGCGAGCATCGCGGCGGCATGTTTGTGGACGTGAGGGGACAGAGCGGCGACGGCGCGCCGATCAGGCGATCTTGGCATCTGATCGCCGAGGGTGACGATGGGCCCTATATCCCATCGATGGCCGTTGAAGCGATTGTGCGGCGCAGCCTGCAAGGAAAGCCCCCCGCGCCGGGCGCGCGCGCGGCGACGCGGGAGCTTGAACTGGAAGATTACGAGCGCTTGTTTACGGGGCGGACCATTCGCGCAGGCGTACGTGAGGGCGCGCCGCACGGCGCCTCACTCTATCAGCGCATTTTGGGTGACGCATTCGCGGCGCTGCCCGAGCCATTGCGCGTTATGCACGACGGAGCCAATGGGGCTTCCGCCGAGGGGAGGGCGAGCGTGGAGCGTGGGCGCAACCCTTTGGCGCGGCTCGTGGCGCTTGTGCTTGGGTTTCCGAAGCCGGGAGATGAGGTTCCGGTGCGAGTGAGTTTCGCGGTGCGTGACGGGCGAGAGACGTGGACGCGCACGTTCGCCGGCAAATCATTCAGCAGCGCGCAATTCGCTGGGGAAGGTCGTTCCGATGCGTTGCTGTGCGAGCGCTTCGGGCCGCTGACGTTTGCGATGGCGCTGGTTTTGAGCGAGGGGCGGCTTGATTTGGTGCTGCGGCGGTGGAGCGCATTTGGCGTGCCGTTGCCGCTTTGGCTCGCGCCGCGTTCACATTCGTTTGAGAGCGCGGAGGGCGGCGCGTTTCGCTTTCACGTCGAAATTTCCCATCCCTGGATTGGACTCATCGTGCGCTATCGTGGGACGTTAGAGCGAGGGCAAAACCTTTGACCGACACCGCCACCGGATTGCGCGCGCCCATTATGCTCTGGCTTCTGGTCGTCGCGATCGTGGGCGGCCATTTGGCGTTCACACTGGCCCCGCCAGGTGTTCAAGACGCCATCGATTTCGCATTTGCGCTCATCCCCGCCCGTTTTCATGGCGATAACCCGCTTGCGTTCCAGCATTGGTACGAGGCGGCGGGGCCGATCTTTGGACATGCGTTTTTGCACGTCGCCTGGTGGCATGCCGGCGTGAATGCGTTGTTCTTTTTCATGCTCGGACGCTTGCCCGCGGAAGTGCTTGGGCCTTGGCGTTTCCTGGCGCTGTTCATGGTAAGCGCCGCAGGCGGGGCGCTTGCGTTCCTGGCGCTGAACTGGAACGGCGAAGACCTGGCGGTGGGCGCTTCGGGCGCCGTGTGCGGCGTGTTCTCCGCTTACTTCATGGCGCTGCGTTCAAATTGGAGAGAGGCGCTCGCCGATCCGCGCATTCGCGGCCAGTTCGGGATGATCTTCTTCGTCAACGTCGTGTTGATGGGCGCGGCGGCGGAGCTGGGTGTGTTTCCGGTCGCGTGGGAGGCGCATCTGGGCGGCTTTATCGGCGGCGCGCTGGCGTATGTCGCGCTCGCGCCACGGCGCGTTGCTGGCCCGTGGGGCTAGAGTTTTCTCCTTCTCCCCTTGTGGGAGAAGGTGGCGCGAAGCGCCGGATGAGGGGTGCGGGCGCCAACCTTGAAAGCGCCGCGCAAACACCCCTCAACCGTCTCGTCGCTTCGCGACGATCCACCTTCTCCCACAAGGGGAGAAGGAGATCAGAGCCAGTTCAGCTCCAGGCGTTCACCATCAATGCTGAGGCCCTTCAGGCGCGCGCGCCCGTCGCTGCCGATGGAGACGATGGCGAAGATGCGCTGTTCGCTGTCCGGCGTTTGCGCGCGCAGCATTCGATCAATGCGTTCGGCGTCAGCTTGGTTGATGTGGAAGCGGGAGATGCCGAGATCCATCTGCTGGCTCGCGGGTTGGATGACGACGCCTCTTTCATCGAGTTGGCGTGGATTGCAGAAACTCGTTCCCAAGACCGCGACCGCGCCGATGCTCAGCGCTTCTTCGCGCGACGGTAGCGACGTCATTGCGACACGATACGTGTCCCCGGAACGGCTAAGCGCGATCCAGTCGGTGGGTATTTCTTGGCGTGGTTGTGGGCCGATCCAATCCTCGTAAATGTATGCTGGTGGACACGTCTCGCCTTCTGGCAGATTTTCTTGCAGGCCCACGATCACGTAATGCCCGCTCAGCAGCGCGCGCGGATCGACAGCTTCCATCGCCAACATCACTTCGGTCCCGCTCGCGCGCGCCGTGCTCTCGCGCACGACCAGGCCGATGAGCGAAAGAGCGCAGAGCGCGGCGACGATGAGAATACGAATGGGGGGGCTAAGCATCCTTCTTGCTCCGCAGCATCAGGCCGCCGATTGCCGCAGCGATGGCGCACAGGAAGAACACACCAGCGGCCGCCATGAGATCGAGGCCGAGATCGGCGAGCAGCGCGCTGATCGCGGCGATCAGGCTTAAGACGCCGATGGCGGTCGCGAGCATGTGCCGGTCGAGCCGCCCCAGCGCCACCAGCGCGCCGGACGCTGCAAGCCAGAGCACGCGGTGGGTGACTTTGCCGGCAAGACTGTCCTCGGCGCCAAAGAACGGCAGATAGCCCGCGACCGCGAAGAAGATCAGCGCTCCCGCCGCGAACCAGCCATAAAACACGGCGGCGAAGTCACGGCCTTGCGCACGCTGCCAGCGCGCGACGCCCGCTAGTCCAACGAGAATGATAGAGAACAGCAGCAGAAACACGCTGACGTTGTCTTGTGTCTCCAGCTGCGTGGCGAACCAGACGAAGCAATAGAGAACGCCGAGCGCGGCGGCGTGCGCGAGCGGCGCCGAGGTCCAGCGTATGGCGAGGAACGCCGCCAGCGGCGCCGCGGGCAGCATCCAGGGCGCGCCCGTTTCAAAGCCCGAAAACCAGGAACGCCCGCTCATGTCGCCGAGCCCGATGAACACAAGCGCCGCGATGGCCGCGCCCGTGGAGCGCCCAGCAAGCGCCAGCGCAAAGGCCGCCGCGCCCGCGCCGTAGGAAGCCGCGCGCGGGTCGCCGACAATGTCGAAGATCTGTCCAGTCAAACCGATCGACGCGGCGAAAACGCAGGCGGCGATGGTCAAGGCGATGTTGGACAAGAGCGGGCGTCCTCTGTGCGCGGCCCAGGCGCCGGCGCCGGCGAGCGCGAGGAATGCGCCGAGCAATATCGCGAACCGCGCCAGCCGGGACATGCCGTCCCAATTGGCGGCGACGAAGGCGATCACCGCAATGCCAGCGAGTATGCCGCCGACCCAAGCGAGCGCGGTCGCCGCGTCGAGGCGACGCTGATCTGGAATCGTCGCCAGGATCGCATCGCGCTTATCAGGCGCAACGAGACCGGCGCCGATCCACCGGTCGAGGTCGGCTTTGAGGCGATCCCTGTAAGCAGCCATGGCGGGACTTTAACTCCCAATCGGTGCGCGGCAAACCGGGTGTTCCCGCTTGAAGCGCATAGCTCGATGGCGCATCCTGGCGAAAACGGATGGTGGGTCCAGGGAGGAAACGCCGAATGCTGATCGCGCATGTGCTTCGCGACAAAGGTCCAGCCGTGCACACGCTGCCGGCGGAGGCGAGCCTGGAACAGGCCGCCAAGCAGCTGGATGAGCGCCGCGTCGGCGCGCTGGTGGTGCTGGACGCCCAAGGCGCCATTGTCGGGGTGGTTTCCGAGCGCGATCTGGTGCGGGAAATCGCGCGCCGCGGCGAGGCGGCGCTTTCGGACCCCATCGGCGCTGTCATGACCCGCGACGTGTTCACCGCCCGCATGGACGAAACCATCGATGAGGGTTTGTCGCGCATGACCGACAGGCGCGTGCGCCATTTGCCGGTGGTGGAGGCGGGTAAGTTGGTTGGGATTGTCTCGATCGGCGACCTGGTGAAGCACAGGATTGCCGCCGTTGAAGCCGAAGCCGCGGCGATGCAGGCCTATATCGCGGCGCAATAGACCGTTTCGATCACCTTTTGGGCGCCCCGATTCAGCTTGAAGCCTGTGAGGCGAATCGCTAGGTTGACATTGTTGCGACAGTCGAACGTTCGCGCTGATGCGCGTGCGCTCGGGCCCGCAAAAATCACGCTGTTTTTTCAGGCTTATTCTGAGCGCCTGAGAAATGCGTGTTTTGCGCGAAAAGGTCGTTGACATGGCTAAGGCAGGCGCATAGAAACCGCGCCTTCCGCCGAGACCTGGAACGGTTTCGGCCCGCGATTGACGGGCTTCGGTTCGTCGCGCGCGGGCTTGGGGATAGTTTTCCCTGAAGCGGCGCTCTTTGACATTGTGATTTTGGAGAAGGGAAACGTAGGCGGCGGTGTGCTGCGGGCGAGCCAGCGATGGCGGACCAAGCGACAACTGACGGTATGCGTTTTCTGGAACTAATAACTGACTTACAGATTGATCTTGTGAGCTTTTCGGAGCTTTCAATGTCGAAATGTGCGTCGGTTCCCGTTACAAATACGCATACGCCAAACGGCATTGAGGAGTTCCGGTTTCGACTGGGATTTTCTCGATCAGTCAGAGGTCAACTCAACCTGAGAGTTTGATTCTGGCTCAGAACGAACGCTGGCGGCAGGCTTAACACATGCAAGTCGAACGCCCCGCAAGGGGAGTGGCAGACGGGTGAGTAACACGTGGGAACATGCCCAA
>JANNQT010000112.1:0-2609 GCA_031400895.1 Alphaproteobacteria bacterium
GCCCCCCCGCGCGCAGGCCCACCCCCCACCCCCGCCTATCGACATCTCCACGCCCCCGCTCGACCAACTCCCCCGCGCCCCGGCCGCGGGCGAGTTCGACGAAGCCGGCGCTAGCGAACTCCGCGTGGAAATCGAGCGCCGCATCCTCGCGGCGCCGGTTGCCGCGCTGCCCAGGGCCGCGGCGAGCGCCGGATTCGACCGCGTGACCGCGATTGCGGTGGCGGCCATCGTCGTGGTCGGCGCCGCGGTGCTATACGCGGCCACCGGTCAGCCGAATGCGCCGAGCGCCGCACGCGCCGCTCCCGATGCGATCGGGCAAGCACAGCAACAATCGCCAGAAGACCAACAGGCCATGATCAATGGCATGGTGGAAGGTCTCGAACAGCGCCTCGCCGACCATCCGCGCGACGCCGAGGGCTGGGTGTGGCTGATGCGTTCGCGCATGGTGCTGGGCCAGCCCGACCGCGCCCGCGCCGCCTACCAACGCGCGCTCGCCGCCTTCGCCAACGACCGCGCCACCCAGCAGCACCTGCGGGCGGCGGCTACGGAACTCGCTATCCCCGGCGCGAGCTGAGTGGCGCCATTTTCTCAATTCACCGGCGCGCGCGCGGCGGTTTCGACTTGGCGCACGCGGGCCAGCACTTCGCCCTGCACGCGGCCGTTGAAATCACCGGCATAGGTGGACTGGCCCCATGGGCCGCGGATCGAGAATGGGAACACGATGCCCCCGCGCGACGAGCGCGGCGCCAAGCGCAGGTCGGCCCGCCGCTGCGGCAGATCGATCACGCCAATGCCGGGAATGCGCAGATCGGCTGTGTTGAAGCTGAGGTCGTCGCTCGCCAGCACCCCGTCGGCGACGGCGAAGGTGGCCGAAAAGCCCAGGAACGGCGTGCGCGCTTCCGGCGCGATCAGCTCCCCACGCAGCGCGTTGCGGATGGTGCGCGATACGCCGCCGAGATCGACCCCGTGCAGCGCGCCGGTGATCACCTCGATATGGGCCCTGCCATCGGCGGCGGCGATCATCTCGGTCTGGGTGCGCCCTTGCGTGCGCAGAGTGAGGCTCACCTCGGCGCGGCCTTCGATGTTGGAGAAATTGACTGCATCGGTGAGGAAGCGGCGGGCTTCGAGATTGGAAAACGCCAATTCCTGCACGATGCGCGGGGCCGGCCCGCGCGAGTCCAACTCAAACCTGCCGCTGCCAGACCCGCCGTAAAGCCTCATTTCATGCAGGGTGGCGGCCAGGAAACCGTCATTGATCACCAGATTGAGCCGGGCGCTGTCGATGCGCAGGCGTTGCACCAGCACCGTCTGGGTCCGGAGATCGAGGTCGGCGTTGAACGCCCGCAAGCCGGAAAAATCGATCGCGCCTGCAGTGGGGGCGGCGACCACGTCGAGCGCGCGCGGCGGCGCGGCCACAACCGCAAGCTCGGCGCCGGCGGGCGCGCCCTCCTTTGCCTCCGCAGGCGGCGGGGCTTGGCCAATGAGATAGGGGTTGAGATCGAATTCGGCGAGCCGCAGCAGCCCGCTCAGGTACGGCTTGCCGTTGTGTTGCGAGAGCACGAAATCACCGCTGCCGCTGATGCGGTCGAGGGCGAAATCGGCATTGGTGAAATCGTAGCGGCCGCCGCCGATCTCCAAACGCCCGGAGACCTCGAATTGTTCGAACCCCACCCCGCCCTGGAACGGCGTGTTGGCCCACGCCGCCAGCTGGCGTAGGCTTGGGCCGGAGGCGGTGATCGCCCCGGCCAGTTCGCCCGAGGCGGCGAGCGTCTGCCCCTCGAAGCGGGCCTCCAGCAAATCGCTGGAAAGATGCAGCTTCAGCGATGTCTGCTCGCCGCGCACCGCCGCGCCCAGGCGGGCGATATCAAGCTCCACCGCGACCGGCTTGTCGTTGAACAGCACATCGCCGGCCACGCGCATCGGCCGATCCAGATCGGAGAGATCGCTGGAAATATCGACATCGCCCACCACCCAACCGGCGGCGCGGCGCGCGTCGTGGAAGTTCACCTCGCCATCGACGATGCTAAGTTTGCGCAAGGTCGCGCGCGCCACCTCGACGGCCGGGGGCCTTGTTGCGCCGCCGGGCGCGGGCGCGGGTTGCGGCGTCGGCGCGGCGGGCGCAGCCAGCATCCAGTTCGGCTTGCCCTCGGCATCAACCTCGAGGAAAATCTTGGGCTGCTGCAGCACCAGTTCGCGCACCACCACTTCGCGCCGCAGCAGCGGCCAGATCTCCACCCCGACATGGATATCGACCGCGGTCAGGAAATCCTGGGCGCGGCCGCCCTCGACATTCTCCAGCGCAGCGCCCTCCGCGTGCAGGCCCAGCACTGGCCAATAGCTGACCCCGACGTCGCCGTTGAGCGTCAATTGCCGCCCGGTGGCGCCCTCGACCGCGCGCTCGACCTCCTTGCGCACGTCGATCTGGGCGACCAGCAGGTACAACCCCAAGGCGGCGAGCCCAGCCAGGGCCACAAGCCCGCCCAATATCCACAGTCCCCAAGCCCAGATCGTTTTCATGGCCGTCTCCCTGGGCACGACCCTAGCCGCTGGCGCGGGCCGCCGGAATAGTTATCTAGGGCCCCCATGACCCAACCCGTCCCCGTCACCGT
>JANNQT010000113.1:0-76891 GCA_031400895.1 Alphaproteobacteria bacterium
GCTCGCCGCCGCCGCGCCGGCCGGATCGGTGATCAGTATCAGCTTGGCCCCGCGCGCGGCGACTTCTTGCATGTTGGAGAGGGTTTTCTCGAACAGGGCGTCATGGGGGGCGACCACCACCACCGGAGTGCCTTCCTCGATCAGCGCGATCGGTCCATGCTTTAGCTCACCGGCGGCGTAACCCTCGGCGTGGATGTAGGAAATTTCCTTGAGTTTCAGCGCCCCTTCCAGCGCCACGGGATAATGGATTCCGCGCCCGAGATAAAGCACGTCGCGGGCCAGGGAGAGATCGTGGGCGATGGTTTCGATGTGCGCCTCCGCCTTTAGCGCGTCGGCGATCAGGCGCGGCGTTTCCAGCAGGGCATGCACGAGGCGGCTTTGCTCCTGGCTTGAAAGCGTTCCGCGCGCGCGCCCGACGGCGATGGACAATGCCGCCAGCGCCGAAAGCTGAGCGGTGAACGCCTTGGTGGAGGCGACGCCGATCTCGGGGCCGGCCAGCGTCGGCAGCCGCGCATCGGCCTCGCGCCAGATGGTCGATTCGGGGACATTGACCACCGCCAGCGTCTTCAAGCCCTGGCTCTTGCAATAGCGCAGCGCCGCTAGCGTGTCGGCGGTCTCGCCCGATTGCGAGACGAACACGGCGAAGGCGTTCTTGCCGAACGCCGGTTTGCGATAGCGGAACTCCGAGGCGATGTCGGTTTCGACGGCGATGCCGGCAACCTGCTCGAGCCAATATTCGGCGACGCGGCCCGCATAATGGGCGGTGCCGCAGCCGATTATGATGGCGTGATCGGCGGCGAGATCGACGCCGTCGAGGTCCGGCATTTCCACCCGCTCTTCAAAAGCGTTGATATAGCGGGTGATGGTGCGACCGGTGGTCTCCGGTTGCTCGTAGATTTCCTTCTGCATGAAATGGCGGTGATTGCCTTTCTCCACCGCCGCCGCGCCGCCGGAAAACACATGCACCTGGCGCTCAGCGATGCGGCCGTCGGCATCGAGAATTTTAGCCTTGTGGCGCGAGAGAATGGCGATGTCGCCTTCCTCCAGGAACATGACGCGGGTGGTGAAGGGCGACACCGCGATGGCGTCGCTGCCCAGATACATCTCACCCTCGCCGATCCCGACGGCGAGCGGGCTGCCCTTGCGCGCGCCGATCAGCACGTCCTCTTCGCCAGCGAAAAGACAGGCGATGCCGAACGCCCCCTCGAGCCGGCGCACGGCGGCGATGGCGGCTTGTTCTGGGCTTTGGCCCTTGTCCAGATAGTCGGTGATCAAATGGGCGATCACTTCGGAATCGGTCTCGGACGCGAATTTGTGGCCGGCGCCGATCAGTTCCCCGCGCAGGGCGCGGAAATTCTCGATGATGCCGTTGTGGACGATGGCGACCTTGTCGGTGGCGTGGGGGTGGGCGTTGGCGGTGGTCGGCGCGCCATGGGTGGCCCAGCGGGTATGGCCGATGCCGGACACCCCGGAAAGCGGAGCGGCGGCGAGTTCCGCCTCCAAATTCACCAGCTTTCCGGCCGCGCGGCGGCGCACGATCTTGCCGTTTTCCAGCGTCGCCACGCCGGCGGAATCGTAGCCGCGTTATTCAAGCCGCTCCAGCGACTCTACCAGGCGCGGGGCGACCGCGCTGTTTCCAAGGATGCCGATGATTCCGCACATGGTTCAGAGCTCATGGTAATCTTCGGACCGCCGGCATCCTGCCGGCTCTTTTTTGCTGCCGGCTGGAAGCCGGCGGTCCGATACTGGAGTGTCCCGGCGCCCTCTTGGCGCGCGCGCCATTGATTTGCACCTCAATTAGTCTTTCAACATGCGACGGTTCGAGGAGTTTTTCATGGCGAGAGCCTATTTCGGCACTGACGGCATTCGCGGCACCGCCAACATCTTCCCCATGACCCCGGAAGTGGCCATGCGGGTAGGGCTGGCGGCCGGCAAGCGCTTCATGTCCGCCGACGACCGCCGCCACCTGGTGGTGATCGGCAAGGACACGCGCCTGTCCGGCTACATGTTGGAGCCAGCGCTGACCGCGGGTTTTACCGCCGCCGGCATGGACGTGGTGCTGTTCGGGCCGCTGCCGACGCCGGCGGTGGCGATGCTGACGCGTTCCTTGCGGGCCGATCTCGGCGTCATGCTCTCCGCCAGCCACAACAAATTCGCCGACAACGGCATCAAGCTGTTCGGCCCCGACGGCTATAAGCTCTCCGACGCCGAGGAAACCGAGATCGAGCGGCTGATGGTCGGCGCGCTCGACAAGCACTTGACCGCCCCCGACAAACTTGGCCGCGCCCGCCGCATCGACGACGCGCAGGCGCGCTATGTCGAGATCGTCAAGGCGACGTTCCCTAAAGGGCTTTCGCTCAAGGGCTTGCGCATCGTCATCGATGCCGCCAACGGCGCTGCTTACAAAGTGGCGCCGGTGGCGCTCTACGAACTCGGCGCCGAGGTGATTTCCATCGGTGTCGAGCCGGACGGCGTCAATATCAACCAGGAAGTCGGCTCCACCGATACGCGCGCGCTCAAGGAAGCCGTGCACAAATACCGCGCCGACATCGGCATCGCGCTCGATGGCGACGCCGACCGCGTCGCCATCGTCGATGAAAGGGGAACCTTGATCGACGGCGACCAGCTGATGGCGCTGATCGCCAAATCCTGGAAGGAGCGCGGCGCGCTGGCGAAAGGTGGCATCGTCGCCACGGTGATGAGCAATCTGGGGTTGGAGCGTTACCTGAAAGGCCTTTCGCTCAAGCTCGAACGCACCAAGGTCGGCGACCGCTATGTCACCGAGACCATGCGCGCCAAGGGCTACAATGTCGGCGGCGAACAATCCGGCCATATCATTTTGAGCGATTTCTCCACCACCGGCGATGGGCTGCTGGCGGCGCTGCAGGTGTTGGCCGTGATCGTGCAATCGGGCAAGCCGGCCAGCGAAGTGTGCACCTTGTTCGAGCCCGCCCCGCAAGTGCTGGAGAACGTACGCTACGAGCGCGGGGCCAAGGACCCGATGGAAGCCGCTGGCGTCAAGCAAGCGATCAAGGCCGGCGAGGAGCGCCTGGGCGGCAAGGGCCGGCTGCTGGTGCGCAAGTCCGGCACCGAGCCGCTGGTGCGGATCATGGCCGAAGGCGACGACGAAGCCCTGGTGCGCGACGTGGTCGGCGGGGTGAAGAGCGCATTGGTGGCGGCGGCGCGGGCGGCTTGATGGGCGATAGACCGCCGGCGTCCTCGCCGGCCGACCCTGCCAGCGAGGCCGCTGACAGTGAACCAATAATGGTTCGGGCCCAGAATCCAGGCTGATGCCAATCGGAGTGGGGCCACGCGCATTTCGCTTGCGGAATCGCTCTTAACAGACTAGACATCTGACCAGTCAGGAGCGTTCCCATGAGAATTTGGCCGGTTCAGGACACCAAGGCGCGGTTCAGCGAATTGTTGGATACCTGCCTGCGGGAAGGGCCGCAAATCGTCACCCGGCGCGGCGCCGAGGCGGCGGTGCTGGTGCCGGCTGAGTCCTGGCGGCGGATGCGGAGCGCGGCAAAGCTGAGCCTGAAGGACTTGCTGCTCGCGGGCGCCCCGCGCGCGGAACTTGAGCTGCCGCCGCGCGGCGCCAAACGCCGCCGCCTGCCGCCAGCGCTGAAGTGACGGCGGGGGATGTATCTTATCGATACCAACGTGGTTTCGGAGCTGCGCCGTCAGCGCCCACATGGTGCGGTGTTGGCGTGGGTGCGCGGCGTGAACGACGCCGACCTGCGTCTTTCGGCGGTGACTTTGGGTGAAATCCAAGCCGGCATCGAGCTGACCCGCCAACGTGACGCCGCGCGCGCGGATGAATTGGAAGCCTGGCTCGATCAGGTCGCGGACGCCTACAACGTTCTGCCCATGGATGGCCGTACCTTTCGCGCCTGGGCGCGGCTGATGCGCGGGCGAGGCGACGATCTGATCGAGGACGCTATGATCGCCGCGACCGCGCGTGTGCATGACCTTATCGTGGTGACCAGAAACGTCCGCGATTTCGCCGGCTTCGATGTGCGCACGCTGAACCCCTTCCTTACGCCGCGTGCGTGATCGCGATCACCCCGCCCTCAGGAATTGCGCAGCCTTTTGACCCAATTCTCGGTGCTGGGGTCAAGGTCGTGGGGCGTTTGCCCGCCCTCCAGCGCGGGCAGAAGCTGGCTGGCCATCTCCTTTCCCAGCTCAACCCCGAACTGGTCGAAGGGATTAATGCCCGCCAGCACGGCCTGGGTGAAGGTGCGGTGTTCGTAGAAGGCCAGCAGCGCTCCCAGCGCTTCCGGCGAAAGCTGGTCCATCGCCATCAAGGTGGAGGCGCGGTTGCCGGGGAAGCTACGGTGCGGTTCGGCGGCGGCCTTGCCCACCATCAACGCGCGCGCCTGCGCCAGCACGTTGGCGAACACCTTGGCGCGGTGCGAACCCGGGCCCTCGTGCGCGCCGGCATTGACGATGAATTCGACCGGGATTTCCTCTACGCCCTGGTGCAACAGCTGAAAGAAAGAATGCTGCGCGTTGGTTCCCGCCGCGCCCCAGGTGACCGCGCAAGCCGAACGCGACAAGGGTTCGCCGTCGCGCGAGACGCCCTTGCCGTTCGATTCCATTTCCAGCTGCTGCATGTAGGCCGGCAGCAGCCGCAGGCGCTCGGAATAAGGGGCCAGCGCATAGGAGCGAGGGCCCAGCGCCTCGCGGTTCCACATCTGCACGGCAGCCGCCAGCGCCGGCAGATTGCGTGCGAACGGCGCGTCGCGGAAGTGCGCGTCCATCTCCGCCGCGCCGGATAGCAAACGCTGGTAGGGTCCCGCCGCCAGCGCGATGGCGCAGCAGAGGCTGACGCTCGACCACAGCGAATAGCGTCCGCCCACCCAATCCCAGAAGGCAAACACGTTCTCCGCCGGCACCCCCCATTCGATGGCCTTGTCGGGCGCGGCGGTGGCGGCGGCAATGTGTCTGGGCCCCCAAGCGCGCACGAAGGCGGCGTTGGCCAGCGTCTCCTGGGTGGTGAAGGTCTTCGAGGCCACGATCAACAGCGTGCGCGCCGGCTTCAGTCCGGCGATGGCGTCGGCGACATCGGCGCCATCGACATTGGCGGCAAAGCGCACCTCGATGCCGCGGATGCGATGGGCGTGCAGCGCGTCCATGATCAGGCGAGGCCCGAGGTCGGAGCCGCCGATGCCAAGATGGACGATGGCGTCGATCTCGCGGCGGATCCGCTGCGCGAAGGCGGTCATCTTCACCCGCACAGCTCGCACTTCCTCGGGCGCGTCGGGCGCGCGCAGCGCCCAATGCTTGGCTGGGCGTTTCTCGGTCTGGTTTACCGTCTCGCCGGCGAACAATCGCGCGCGCCAGCCGGCGAAATCCATGGCCTGCGTCAGCTCCTCCAGCGCCGCCAGCGCGCCCGCGTCGAGGCGCTGCTTGGAGAAGTCCGCGAACAAATGCGGGGCGGCGCAGCTCAACGCCTGCGCGCGCCCGGGTTCGGCCGCGAACAGCTCAAGCAGCGTCGTTTGCCGGAGCCGTGCGGCCTCCGCTTCAATTCTGGTCCAGGCCGTATTTTGGGCCGCATTTTGGTTGGCGTTCATGCGCGCAGGGCTTATCAGCCCTTGCCGATGGCGACAATTCCGGTGTGGATTGCGGCGGTTGACGCAAGAGGCGGGACAAGATGGACACAGAAACCTTCAGCCTGCTCCGCGACACGGTGCGCCGCTTCGTGGCCGAGCGGCTGATCCCGGCGGAGGATCGGGTCGAGAACGAAGATGCGGTGCCCGAGAGCCTCATCGCCGAAATGCGCGCGCTCGGCCTGTTTGGGCTTTCCATTCCCGAGGCATATGGCGGGCTCGGGCTCACCATGGCCGAAGAAGCGGGCATTATCCGCGAACTGACGCGCGCCTCGGTGGTGTTCCGCTCGGTGATCGGCACCACCGTCGGCATCGGCTCGCAGGGCATCGTCATGGACGGGACCGAGCCGCAGAAGCGCGCATGGCTGCCGCGGCTCGCCAGCGGCGAGGCGATTTCCAGTTTCGCGCTGACCGAACCGGAGGCAGGCTCGGACGCGGCTTCGCTCAAGACGGTGGCGGTCAGAGAGGGCGACAGCTATCGTATCAGCGGAACGAAGCGCTTCATCACCAACGCCCCGCGCGCGACAGTGTTCACGGTGATGGCGCGCAGCGAGCCGGGGGTGAAAGGCGCAAAGGGCATCTCCTCGTTCATCGTGCCGGCCAACACGCCCGGCATTAGCCTCGGCAAGCCCGACCGCAAGATGGGCCAGAAGGGCGCGCTCACTTGCGACGTGATCTTCGAGGATTGCGTCGCGCCGGCGAGCGCGATTATCGGCGGCGTACCCGGGCGCGGCTTCACCACGGCGATGAAAGTGCTCGACCGCGGCCGCATTCACATCGCCGCGGTGGCGCTGGGCATGAGCGACCGCTTGATCGATATGAGCGTGGCCTATGCGCGCGAGCGCAAGCAATTCGGGCAGGCGATCAGTTCGTTCCAGCTGGTGCAAGGGTTGCTGGCCGATAGCAAAACCGAGGCGCTGGCGGCGGAAGCGCTGCTGTTCTCCGTGGCCGCCAAGTTCGACCGCGGCGAAGACGTCACCATGGACGCGGCGAGCCTCAAATATTTCTCCAGCGAAGCGGTAGGGCGCATCGCCGACCGGGCGGTGCAGATCCATGGCGGCGCCGGTTACATGGCCGAATACAAGGTCGAGCGGTTTTATCGCGACGTGCGTCTGCTGCGCATCTACGAAGGCACCTCGCAAATCCAGCAAGTCATCATCGCGCGCGAAATGCTGCGCGCCGCCAGCTAAGGAGCCAACATGCGCAGAGCCGCCATCGTATCGCCGCTACGCACGCCGGTGGGCAAGTTCATGGGATCGCTGGCCTCCATGCAGGCGGGCGATCTCGGCGCCGTGATCCTACGCGCGCTGGTGGCGCGCACAAAATTGGATCCCGAGCGCATCGACGATGTCGTGTTCGCGCAAGGCTACGGCAATGGCGAGGCGCCCTGCATCGCCCGCTGGTCCGCGCTGGCCGCGGACTTGCCGATCAGCGTGCCGGGCTATCAGCTCGACCGCCGCTGCGGCTCGGGCCTGCAGGCGGTGATCGACGCGGCGATGATGGTGCAGACCGGCGCTGCCGACGTGGTGATCGCCGGCGGTGTCGAGAGCATGAGCAACGTCGAATATTATTCTACCGATCTGCGCACCGGCGCGCGCGCCGGGCCTTCGGTGATGCACGACCGGCTGGCGCGCGGGCGCGTCATGTCGCAGCCGATCGCGCGCTTCGGCGTGATCAGCGGCATGATCGAGACGGCGGACAATCTGGCCAAGGATTATTCCATCAGCCGAGAACAATCCGACGAGTACGCGGTCATGAGCCACAAGCGCGCCGCCGCCGCTTGGGCCGAGAACAAGTTCGCCGACGAACTCGTGCCAGTATCGGCGCCGCAAAAGCGCGGCGAGCCGGTGCTGTTCGCCAAGGACGAAGGCTTCCGCGCCGATGCTTCGATGGCGACATTGGGCGCCTTGAAGCCGCTAGAGAAGGGCGGCGTGGTCACTGCCGGCAACGCCAGCCAGCAGAACGATGCCGCCGCGGCGTGTCTAGTGGTGGCCGAGGACAAGCTCGCCGAACTGAAGCTCGAGCCGATGGCGTGGTTTCATTCCTGGGCCGCGGCCGGCTGCGAGCCTTCGCGCATGGGCATCGGCCCGGTGCCGGCTGTGGCGCGCCTGTTCAAGCGCACCGGGCTTGGCTGGAACGACATCGACCTGGTCGAGCTCAACGAAGCGTTCGCGCCGCAAGTGCTGGCGGTGCTGAAGGGCTGGAACTGGGACGACCGTGACAAGTTGAACGTCAACGGCTCGGGCATTTCCCTCGGCCACCCGATCGGCGCCACCGGCGGGCGCATCCTCGCCAACCTCGTACGCGAACTGCGCCGCCGCAACGGCCGCTACGGCTTGGAGACCATGTGCATCGGCGGCGGCCAAGGCATCGCGGCGGTGTTCGAACGCGCCTGAGGCCGAGTGTGCCTTACCCCAGCCGCGCCAGCGCCCAGCGCACGCGGTTGGGCGGGGCGAGCCCGTGGCCCATGGGATCGGCTCCGCCGGAGAGCACGATCTGGCTGGTTTCGCGCGGCGCGGTTCCGCCCCAATAGGTCGAGGGCGCGATGGCGACGCCTGGCGCATCGGTGCGGAAGCGCCAGCGTTGACCCTGGCGCGTTTCCAGATGCATGGCTTGAGGTTCGGCGGGACGAACCCGCACGTCCGGGTGCAGGTGAAAGCGGATCACGAACGGGATCGGCTTCTTCGCCGCCGCGGTGCGAAGTTTGACCGGGCGAATCAATTCATCGATGCCGCGCAGATTGTTGCCTTCGGTGTCCATGAACAGATAGCGCCGGTGCAGCAGGCCAAATTTTTCGCGGTAACCGTCGTGGCGGCCCTGCACAGTGACGCCGCTTTCATCGGAGGAGCGGCGCACATCGTCGAGGTTGGGGCCCAGCAGCCGCGCCACGCTCTTGCCGCGACCCTCCAGCACCGCCGACAGCGCGTCGGCCAGCACCAGCGTCGAATGTCCATTTGTGGCGCGGGCGGCGACGCGCGCGGCTGGGGCGAGATCGGGCGTGGCGCCGACATTGACGATCAGCCGCTCGCCGCCGCTGGCGAGTTCGAAGGCAAGCGCGCTGGCGTGCGCGCGTTCGGAATACGAGAGCGGCGGCGCGCCGCCGACATCGAATAGCGCCGCCAGCGTTCCCGATTCCAGGCGCTGGAAGCCGGAGCGTTCGGCGAAATAGAATTTGCGCCCCTCGCCGCCGACCATGGCCAGCACCGCTTCAAGCGCGGCGGGCGAAGCTTCCGCGCCGCCATGAAAGCACGCCAACCCGCCATCGTTCAGGCGTAGCAAGCGCAGCATGTTGGCCAGTTTCGGCAGCATCTCGCGCACGATCGGCGGAGGATCGGCAAGCGCGCCGCAGGCAACGGCAAGATCGCCGAGCGCGTCGGCTAGCGCTTGCGGCGAGCGCGAGAGATGCCCGCCATCGGCGTAGAATTGCTTGGCGCAAGCCTCGATCAGCATTTCCTCGCCTTGCTCGGCCAGGCGCTCGCCGTCCGGCATGCCGGCGGCGGCGGCCAGCACCAGCGCCGCGCCGGCCTTGATCGACGCCTGCTTGCGTTCGCTCAGTTCGTTTTCCGCCAGCAGCAGCAGGCGCGCTTGCCGGGCGGCTGAGCGCAGCAGCGCCTGGCGTTGCTCAGGCGATCCCGCGTCGAACGCGGGCCCGCCCCAGCACAGCCACGCATAGAGCCGCTCGGCGGTGAGCTCGGGATCCCAGGCGAGTTCGTCCCATTCGCCGTAGCGCGCGACCCAGCCGGCGATCGCCTCGGCGATGAAGCCATGCGCCGAAGGGCCGATTGCGGCGAGGTCGCTGAGCCAGCCGAACGCATGCAGGCGCGCCTGGAAATGGCGCGACGGATAACGCGCGCTCCAGGGCAGGGGATCGCCGAGGTGCTTTTCTCCAGCGATGCGCCACACGCCCTTGCCGAGTTCGCGGCCACGTTCCGAATCGCCAAGGCGTGGGTCAGCGGCTTTGAGCGTGAGCGTTTCCGGCGCCGTCTCGCCGAGGCGCATGCGGTGAAACGGATTGGCGCGCCAAGAATCACTCACCGCGCTCAGCCCGAATTTCTGAGCCGCTCGATATTGGCGGCGTAGGCGCTGGAATCGCCGCCGAACACCGCGGTGCCCGCGACCAAGGCATTGGCCCCGGCGGCGATCGCGCGCGCCGCCGTCGCCGGGTTTATGCCGCCATCGACTTCAAGCATGATGTCGCGACCGCTGGAATCGATCCTGGCGCGCACCGCCGCGATCTTCGTCAGCGCGCTTTCGAGAAAGTTTTGTCCGCCGAAGCCGGGATTGACGCTCATCACCAGCACCAGATCTATGAGCTCGAGCACCGGCTCGATGGCGCTCGCTTGCGTGCCGGGATTGAGCGCAACGCCGGCCTTGGCGCCGGCGGCTCTGATCGCCTGCAGCGTGCGGTGCAGGTGCGGGCCGGCTTCGGGGTGGATGGTGATGATGTCGGCGCCGGAATCGCGGAAGGCGGCGATGTAGGGATCGGCCGGAGCGATCATCAAATGCACGTCGAGCGGCAATTTCGTATGTGGGCGCAAGGCTCTGACCACAGCCGGGCCGATCGAGATGTTGGGCACGAAATGCCCGTCCATGACATCGACATGGATCATATCGGCGCCGGCGTCCTCGGCGGCGCGCACTTCCTCGCCCAGCCTGGCGAAATCCGCCGCCAGAATCGAAGGGGCAATCAGCGTGCGCGTCATCGGGCGTGCCTAGACCCGCCGACGCGCGCGCGCAAGGCGCTCAGGCGCGCTTGTGCTTGCGGATGAACTTTACGGCGGCGGCCTTGGCGCGCGCAGCTTTCGGTGGCCGGATTTCTTACGAAGCTCAGCGGCGTCAAGCGCCGGCACTTGCCAGACGCGCGCGCCGATATCCTCGCCGCGCACAAAGCGGAGGGCTTCGTCGAGACTCGCTAGTATTTTTTTGCCGGCGGCGCTCACGTGTCAACGGCGTACCAGCCGCGCCGCGTAGAAGCCGTCGAGGCCGCCGGTATCGTTCCAGTGCGAGGGCAGGGTGCGCAGGTCGCCTTCCGGCGTGAGGAAAGCCGCGGCGCCGGGGATTTCGCCGGCGGCGAGCGGCGCGCGCGCCCAGCCTTGTTGCAGCGCTTGGGCGGTAACGCCTGGCCCTTCCTCGGGCTCAAGCGAGCACACGGCATAGACGAGCGGCGCGTTGGGCTTAAGCAGGCCCGCGCAGGCGCCCAGCAATTGCTCCTGCAGCTGCATCAGCGCGCGTAGGTCATTTGGCCTGCGTTGCCAGGCGATTTCCGGATGCCGGCGCAGCGTGCCGGTGGCGCTGCACGGCGCGTCGAGCAGGATGGCGTCGAAGGGCCCGGCGCTGAAAGCCAGTGCATCGGCGCAGATTATTTCGGCGTTGAGTTTGGTGCGGGCGAGATTTTCGCGCAGGCGGTTGAGCCGCGCTTCGGATTTATCGACCGCGGTCACCAGCGCGCCCGCCGCCGCCAATTGCAGCGTCTTGCCCCCGGGCGCGGCGCAGAGATCGAGCACGCGCTTGCCAGCGACATCGCCGAGCAGCCGCGCCGGCAACGCCGCCGCCGCATCCTGCACCCACCACGCGCCCTCTACGAAGCCAGGGAGCGCGTCGAGCCCTCTGGCTTGGGGAGAGCGGAGGCGCACGCTGCCGGTTGGCGTGAGCACGCCGCCAAGTTTCTCCGCCCATGCCGCCGCATCGCTTTTGACGCTGAGATCCAGCGGCGGCTCTAGCAGCAGCGCTTGCGCGATCGCCTGCGCGCGCTCGCCATAGGCCGCACGCCAGCGGGCGTAGAGCCAGTCCGGCAAGTCCGCGCCAGGCGGCAACGCCGCCAGCAGCGCCGCGCCTTCGCGGGCGACGCGGCGCAGCACGGCGTTGATCAGTTTGGCAAAGCCGCGCGCCTCGCGCATGGCATTGGCAGTCTCCACGGTTTCACCGACGGCGGCGTGCGCGGGCGTGCCGAGCACCAGCAATTGCGCCGCGCCCAGGTGCAGCAGCGCGCGGGCGTGCGCGGCGCTTTCCGGCAGCGGCCGCTCCAGGAAACGACCCAGCACCGCGTTGACGCCGCCCAGCCGCCGCAAGCCGGCGCCGACCAGGGCGCGGGCAAAGGCGCGGTCGCGGCCGGCGAGGGCGGCAAAGCTTGGCGTCGTGGCGAGCGCGTCATCGAGGCCTTGGCCACGTTCCATCACCGCGACCAGCAATTCAGCGGCGGCGCGGCGCGCGCTCAAGGCGCGCCATAATCGATGTTGACCTCGGCGCGCCGCCACGAAGTCAGCCGAACCACCGCGCCGCCGGCTGAGAGCGGGGTCGAAATCCGCACCGGCGGCGCGAACGCCGCGCCCGGCGCCAGTGCGAACCACACCTCGCCATGCGGGATGCGCCGCCGCCCGGCGTCGTGCGGCTCGAACCCGGCGACAGCGATATAAGCCAGCGTGCATTTGAGCACCTCGCCGCGATAGCCGCCGCCGCTGAACTCGTCGACCTCGCCGCCGGCCAGTTCGAGCAGATAATGGAAGCGGCCGTCGAAGGTGGGATAAGCGCCGGCGCAGCGCCGCGTCAGCCCGACATCGAGCCCCATCGCCACCAGCGTCGAGAGCGGATCGCGTGAGCGGCGCCGCTGCGCGTCATTCACCGGCGGATCGCCCCAGAGCCGATAGTTTGGTTCGATGCGCGTGACCAGGGCGCCGTCCTGGCCGACTTCCAGATTGGTGACGCGGTGCTTGCGACTGTAATGGTGATCGAGCTGGTAGCGACGCCAGCGCACGCTCTCGCCGACGATCAGCCCGGATGCGGTGGCGCGCAGTGCGGTGCGCTCGAACCAATCGAGCAGCCCGCGCGAACGCAGGGTCGCGGCGACCTCGTAGCTATCGTCGGCGACATCGGCATCGACGCTCAGGTCGCCGAGCGGGATGAAGCCAAGCGCCGCGCCCTCATAGGTCAGCACATAGCGTTCCGCGGCGGCGGGGGAGGCGAGCACAAGGCTCAGCAACAGGAAGAGGGCGCGCACGCAGGCGTTTTAGAGCGAGTTCCGGTCAGATTGAAACACCACCCGTCCCCGGGGCGACGCGAAAACGAATGCGAAGGTTATCCTAGCGCCGGCCTGCGACCGGAACCGGGGGCATTCATCCGGGAATGGGTGTTTGGGTGATCCAGTAAGGATGTAACTCAGAGTGGGCGGACGTTGACTTCGCTGTTGCGCAGCGGCAGCTCGAGCAGCATGCCGATGCGCCCGGCGATCACGTCTTCGAACCCGGCGGCGCGGGCTTCGGCGACCTGCATTTGCGCGGCGACGCGGTTTTCCGCGCCGGTCAGCACCACCAGCCCGGCATTGGCGGCGTGCGCTTGCGCGGCGACTTCTGCGGCGGTGGCGTAGCCGTCCTGATGCAGGTGGGCGAGCGCTTCGGTTTGCGCGCCTTGCAGCACGACTTCGGCGTTCTCCGCTGCTTGCGCGCCGACGATGCGCCCGTCGCCGCCGACCACGAGTGAGCGGCCGCGGAAGTCGAAGCGATAGCCGATGCGGCGCTGCTGGAAGTCGCCTTCGGTGGTGAAGGCCGAGACCGAGAGGCCGTCTTCTTCAAATACGATCACCGAACGGCCGGGTTCCGGGCCCGGGCCCCAGGCTTGAAGGCCTTGGCCGATTCCATCGAGACCGGCGACCTGGTTGAGGCCTTCGACCATGCGCTGGGTTTCCGCCGGGCCGTAAACCGGCATCATCGGATTTTCGCGCGAAGTGGCGCTGGCGCTGTACAATTCGCCGAGATCGGCGGTTTGCGTCATGGCGATGCCGGTGAGCAGCACCGCGTGCAAGCGGCCCAACGGGATGTTGCGGCGCGCCAGCGAGCTTGCGGCGCCAGAGCCGGCATCGACCATGAACAGCTTGCCGCCGGCGATCACCGCCAAGCATGGCTTGCGCTGGCTGGGATTCTGGCTGTCGCCGCCGCAGACGATTGCGCGCAGCGCGTCAGCCGCGAACAGGTCCTCGTTGGCCGCGGCCTGATCTTCGCTATAGGCTGCGTAAGCGCGCGCCAGCGCGGCTTGGCCTTCCGGCGTTTGCGCGCCGACGAACCAGCCGCCCCAGAACAGGCCGGTTAGCCCAACGAAAAGCACGGAGGAGGTGGCGGCAGCGTTCATGGTCAGACCCCGTTTGCGAGAAACCTACGCCCACTCGCGTTTGACGTTAAGCCCCTATCCCACCGCATAGCCCAATGTATGATTCGCGCAAACGCCCTTAAGATTCGGTTTCCACAGGAAAACCAGGGGGCGCCTTGGCGCGGCGTACGGGAGGGTTTGTGCTGAAAAAGCAACGAGATGGATGTCCCCACGGGAAATTGTTGCGATAGCGGAGCGAATGGTGTCTGACCCTAGCAAGCGGGTTTTGGTATTCGATTCAGGGGTTGGCGGGCTCTCGGTGCTCGACGCGCTGGCCGACTCGGGCGCGGCGCTAGAGCTGGATTACCTCGCCGACAATGCCTGGCTGCCTTACGGCTTGAAATCGGACGCGGAATTGCGCGCGCGCGCGCCTGCGTTGCTGGCGCGGATTGCCGAGCAATGGCGGCCGGACGCGGTGGTTGTGGCGTGCAACACCGCTTCCACCATCGCCCTGGAGGAGGTGCGCGCGGCGCTGCCGATGCCGGTAGTGGGCGTGGTGCCGCCGATCAAGCCGGCGGCGGCGGCCTCGCGGAGCGGCGTGATTGGCCTGTTGGCGACGCCGGCCACCATCGGGCGCGCTTACACCGATGATCTAATAGCGAAATTCGCCGGCGACCAAATCGTGATCCGGTTCGGCGCCGCCGCCTTGGTGGACGCCGCCGAGCGCAAGCTCGCGGGCGAGCGCGTCAGCGCGGCGGCGATCGCCGAGGCCATCGCCGGTTTGTTCGACGCGCCGGGCGGCGACAGCATTGATGTGGTGGCGCTCGCATGTACACATTTTCCGTTGCTGGCTGGGGACTTGGCGGCCGCGGCACCGCGTGCGTGCTTGTGGCTCGATTCCGGCGCCGCGATCGCGCGCCGCGTGGCGCAAGTGCTCGCCGCCGCGCCGGGCCAGGCGCGCGTCGGGCGCGCTGCATTCACCGACATCGCAGCGGCGGGCAAAGTGTATCGCGCGTTTCGCGAGCGTGGCTTTGGCGAAGCCCGCGGCGTCGGCGGCGCGTCCGATTTTGTCGTCGGCGGTTGAGCGCGCCAAAATGCGTGTCGCTTCTGCGACAATAATGTGGCAATCGCCGTGCGGGGCCGGTTGGAACATTGCGAGCGGTCGCCGCGCCGCTAAGCATGCCGGCGCGAGCGAGCATAGGGAGAACAGATGTCCCATCCTTTCGGCGAGACCCCGCAGGGTCTGCATTCCCAGATTCTCAACCTGGCGACGGTGCTGGCGCGCAAGCCCGGGCTCAAGGTGCCGCGCTACCAGCGACCATACACCTGGGGCGAGCGCGAAGTGCGCCAGCTGATCCAGGATCTCTGGTCGGCTTATCAGCGCGGGGCGCCGTTCTATTTCATCGGCCAGATCGTGCTGGTCAAGAATAGCCTCGGCAAGCTGGAGATTTCCGACGGCCAACAGCGGCTCGCCACGCTGACCATGATCCTCGCCTATGTGCGCGATCGTTTGCAGCCGAGAGGCGCGGCGTTTCAGACGCTGATCCTGGACGGCGACCAGGTGCGGCTGACGCTGCGCGATGACGACGTGAATTTCTTCCGCGGCTTCGTGCAGGAGCCAGGCCACATGGCCGAAATGGCCATGCACGCCGAAATCAGCATCGATTCCAAGGACCAATTGTGCGCCGCCGCCCGCACCATCGAGGCGGAACTCTCGAAAATCTCCGACAATGGCGAACTCGAGAAATTCATGACTTACGCAGCGCGCTGCTGCACGCTCAATGTCGTCGATGCCGATGAGCGCGGCTGCGCCCAAACCGTGTTCCACTCCCTCAATATCCACGGCTCGCCGCTTTCCGGCGCCGATCTGATCAAGAGCGACCTGCTGGAGAATTCCCAGCTCAGCGACGCGGAGGCTGACGCCGCCGCGCGCAAATGGGAGCAGATCGAGGACATGTTCGATCGCGAGAAATTCGCGGTGCTGCTCTACATGATGCCGTTCCTGCTCACCGGCGAGCAGATGCGCTCGCCCGGCGATCTGGCCCTTTTCCGCGACGCCGTCGATCGCGCCGGCGGCGTGCGGGTGTTCTTGTTCGAGCAATTGCCGCGCTACGCGCATGCCCTGCGCGCGATCTTCGCCCGCTCGATCGATGTCGGTCCGGCGAGCGCGGAGGTGAACCGGCGCGTGGCGCTGATGATGCAGGTGGAGCAGTTGGATTGGGCCCCGGCGGCGATCGCGTTCCTGGCCAAGCACGCCCACGAGCACGAGCGGGCGCGGGTGTTCTTCCGCGCGCTCGACGGCTTCACCTTTGCCTGCGAGCTGTCGGTGATCGACAATCGCGTGCGCGAAGAGCGCTACGCGCTGGCGGTGCGCCACGTCGGTGACGATCGCATGCTCTACGGCCCCAAGGGGCTGGAGCTCAGCGAGACCGAGCAGCTCAAATTCATCGCCACCTTGAACCGCTCGCGCAAGCGCGACCGCCAACGCCGTCTGCTGATGATGCGGCTGGAGGCGGCGATGCCCAAGGGCAGCGTTCTCACCATGACCGACGACGTCACCGTCGAGCACGTGTTGCCGAAGGGCGGCGGCCCCTGGTGGAACGAGCGCTTTCCCGATTCCGCCTTGCGCGCGGAACTGGCGCATCTGCTCGGCAATCTGGTGCTGATCACCCACGATCAGAACCACGCCGCCGACAACAAGCCCTATGCCGACAAGCGCGACGTGTTTTTCGACACGCCCGGCGCGCCGCTCCACGCCGTGACCAAGGACATCGTCGGCATCGGCGAATGGACGCTGCAGGCGATCGAGGAGCGCCACGAGCGGCTGGTGCGGATTCTCTGTGAGGATTGGGGTCTGGTGCGCGGCGATTAACCGCCCGCTAACCGAAGCGCCAAAGCTTAACCTCGTGTTCATTCCCAAGGCAGGGAAGGAGAGGGCGAGGAGTCATGTCACTGCTTTATGCCGTGGTGTTCGCAAGCCGGTGCCGGTCAAACCACCACCGCCTGGCGGTCGATGCGCTGCGTCATCTGCGCTCGCCAGACGCCGAGCGCTGGGCGGAAATGCTGCTCGGCCACCACCGCGAATACCTCGCCGGGGCCAAGGCGCCGGACGAGGTGTTCAAGGATTTCAAGAACCACGTCCTGCATGTGCGCGAGGACGATTGGGGCGGCGCGGTCGCGGCCTGCGAGGAATGGTATCGCCGCACCGTGCGCGCGCTTAAGGCCAAGGACTGGAAGCAGGCGGCCTGGTCGGCGGGCGTGCTCAGCCATTATTATGTCGATCCGCTGCAGCCGTTTCATACGCACCAAAGCGAAGAAGAGGGCGTGATCCACCGCGCGGTGGAATGGAGCTTTTCCAAATCGTACAAGACGTTTCAAAAGCTGATCGAAGCCGAAGGCGGCTATCCTATCATGGCGCCGCCGCAGGGGGATAGGTGGTTGGCGGAAATGGTGCGCGCCGGGGCCAGCGCCGCCAACCCGCACTACGAATTGTTGGTCGAGCACTATAATTTCGAGGCCGCCCTCGCCAAGCCCGCCGCCGGGCTCGACGACGCTATCCGCGCCGTCATCGCCGAACTTGTCGGCCATGCGGCGGCGGGTTTCGCCGTCATCCTCGATCGCGCTTTCGCCGAAGCCGCGGTGGCGCCGCCGCGGACGCTAGGGGCGCTGCAGGCTTTGTTCCTGAGCATGGAGATGCCGCTCCAGGCGCTGTTGCAGGCGATCGACGATGGCGCCGCGCGCCGCCAAGTGTGGGCCCAGTACGAGGAATTCCAGTGCACTGGCAAAGTGCGCGCGACGCTTTGCGAGGACGACAAGGTGGTGCGCGCGCTGCATGCCGCCGAGGTGCTGAAGACGCCGCTCTCCTCGCTCGACGCCAAATGGCCGCGCGAGATCGGCGCGCTGGCCGGCAAGCCGCTCGCGCCCCGGTTGGCGGTCAAGCCCAAGCCGGCGAAGCCTGTGCCGACGCTGGTGGAGGCGCCAGCGCCGAAGCCAGCGAAAACGCTGAAGATTCCGCGTGAATTGCCGGTCGGCGCGCCGCGCGCCAAGCCGGAAAAGTCGTTGCCGCGTTTCTCGCTGAGCGGCGACGCGCCGGTGCTGCAGGCGCCCTCGATCGGGCCGAAGACCGCCAAGCAGCTGGAAGCGGCCGGTATCCGCACCGTCGCCGATCTGCTGGCGCTAAAGCCGGAGGAGGGGGTAGCCAAGCTCGACGTGCGCGATGTCTCGGCGCAAGCGATCCGCGACTGGCAGGCGCAGGCTTTGCTGGCCTGCACCACGCCAGGCTTGAAGTCGCGCGAGGCGCAAGCGCTGGTGGCGTGCGGCGTGCGCGATAGCGAGGCGCTGGCGCGCGCCGATGCGGCGGCGCTGTGCGAAGCGATCGCGCAATGGGGGCTATCAGAGGACGGCCAGCGCGCCTGGGGCTCGGCCCCGGCGCCCAACGAGGACGACATCGCCACCTGGATCGCCCGCGTCAAACGCGCAAGCGCCGCGGCTTAGATTTTCTGGTCGATCCCCGCTGATTTCAGCGCTCCGTTGGCGGTGTGGCGGCTGGTTCCGCCCTTATCGACGGTGAAGCGTTTCTGGTTGATCGGGCTCTCCCATATCTCGTGATCGCCCTTGCCTTGCCGAACCAAGCCGCAGCCGTGCGCCAGCAAAATCGCGGTGAGTTTGCGGTAGAGTTCGGACGCCATTACGCGCCAAGCGAAACCGGTGCGCCGATTTCGCGGAAGATGCGGAGCCTCGGTGTTGTTTGCTGCGGACCGTGATTGTGGTCGATGAGGTCGTTCGCCACGTCGCGGATCGCCTCGACCAGGGCTTCAAAGTTTGGCTTCTCGAGCCAGAGCCCCTCTATGTCGCTCTCGACGATAAAGAATTTCTGGGCGTCCGCGTCCCAGCCGACTATGACTTTGTATTCCATGGTAGCCTCTGATCGCCAATCTAGGCGCGGCGCCTCGGCGTAACAAGCCTCGCTCAGATCCTCAGCAGCGTCAGCACGATCGCGGCGATCAGCACCAGGGCGATGAACGCTGTCAGTCCCGAAGCGACGATGCGTGCGGTTTTCAGCACGCGGTGGCCCTTGATCGGCTTGTCCTCGCGTGGGGCCAGCGCGAATTTGCACAGGAAGGCGAACACGCCGCCCACAGCCGCCACCACCGCCCCGCCCATCGCTCCCGCCAGCAGCGCCGCCAAAGCTGAAGCAAACGCGATCAGCCCGAGCAGGCCGTGGCCCTGGTTCATCACTTGTTTGACCAGCCGCTCGGCGCGCCCCTGGTCGAAGGCGGTGTAAGCCACCGGCGAGACCACGAACGAGAACAGCATGATCCAGCCGATCGAAACGCCGGCGAGGACAATGGCGAGAGCTTGGGCGGTTTCCTGCATGCGCGCGCGCTTAGCATGAGTCGCGAGCATTTCGTTCGATCCGCAAGCGGATCGATTGCGTCAGCCGCGCGGGGCGCCGTTGATTAGGTTGGAGCGGACGTCGTAGCGGACCGCGCGCACGGCGGCGTGGAAGCCCATTTCCTGCACCCAGACTTTCACATCGTAGCCGCGTTCGCGCCAGTAAGCTTCGAGCTTGTGCTTGAGCGCCAGCGCGCCATTTTCGCTGAGAAAATCGGGGCCATCGGATTTGGGCGCGCGTGTGAGCAGCGGCGGCCGCAAGGCGGCGTGCATCTCGAGCAGGCTCATGGCGTCAGCAACGAAATGGCGCCGACCAGGGCCGCGGCCCAGAACACCGCGAAACCCAAGACGATCAGACCGGTGGCGCGAAACATCGCCTCGCGGCTGTGCTCGCGAAGCGGACTGGACATATGGCGCATGAACACCCTCCGAGCGCACCTTAGTGCACTTGCGCCTCCCCAGCGGCATTAGGCTTCGTGCGGCGGGCCGGTGTCAATGCGCCTCATCGTAATATCGGCGGGTACGCACAAGTTTTTCGCGCCATTGGGGAATGCGTGGCCCGCCTACAATTTTCCTGTAATTTGGGGGCGATTCAGCGGGCCTTTTCCACGCCGTTGGCGGCGGCGGGAAACACCGCGCGCACGCGGAACCCGGCTTGGTCGCTTTCGACGCTAAAGATCCCGCGCGCGTTCTCGGTTATGGCCGCCACGATAGTCAGGCCGAGGCCAAGCCCTTGGCCACGCGCGCCGCTGCCGCGGAAGAAGCGCTCGGTCGCGTGGGCGCGCTCCGCCTCGGGGAGGCCGGGGCCATCGTCGTTATACTGGAAGTGGCAAGCACCGTTCTCGCGCCAGGTCCCCAATGCGACCTTGGTTCCGGGCGGGTGTGCTTGATGGTGTTGTCGAGCAGCGCCGACACCAGGAGATAGCCGAGATCGCGATCCATCCGCACCGAGGCCTCGCGGCAATCGAGCACCAGTTTCACGCCGTGTTCGTCGAGCGCCGCCGAATAGGCGTCGGCCACGTTGCGGACCTTGGCCGCGAGATCGACAATCATGACCGCAGGGCCGGCTTGCTCGATCCGCGCCAGACGCAGCAGCGCCTCGAAGCTGTTGGCGAGGACGCGCAAATTGCGGTCGAGCGATTGTGCGGCCTGTTCCTTCTCGTCGGCGTCAGCCTCGGCCGATTTAAGCACTTCCGCTTGCGAGATGGCGTGCGAGAGGGGAGTGCGCAATTCGTGCGCGACCGTCTTCATGGCCGCGCGAATGGATTGGTCGCGCTTCTCGATGTCGTCGATCAGGCTGTTGCCCAGCTGGCAGAGCGTTCGCAGCGGTCCCGCGCGCCGCGGCAATTCCACGCGCAGCGAGAGATCGCCGCCGCCGATGCGCGCCATGGTTTGGGCGGCGGCCCGCAGTTCGCGTTCGGTTTGCGCGGCGGCGAAATAAGCCAGGGCGAGGATGAAGAGCAGCACCCCCGCCGACAGCGAGGCGGTCACGATCGCCGTCCGCATCGCCAACGGCTCGGGCAAGTCCGCGGCGACACCCAGGGTGAAATCGTCGCCAAGCGGCTGGATGAACACCAGGCTTTGGTGGGGTGTGCTTTGGTCGCGTCGGGCGTACTCGCTCCAGCCCATGCGCCGCGGCGAGGACAGCGCGTGGTCGATCAGCACATAATTGTCGCTGGTGCGTAGCCCGATGCGAAATTCGCCCGCCCCCTCGAAGGCGCGGATTTCCGCTATCAAGGCCGGCTCGCCGCCTCTGGTGAATTCGCGTGCGAGTTCCTCGGACACCGCCAGCACCCGGCGCTCGGTCTCGGCGCGGTCGCGCTGCTGCAAGGCGAAGCCGACGTACAAACTGATCGCCAGCGTGGCCAAGCTGACCACGGCCACGCCGGCCAGCACGCCCGCACGCAGGAAAAAACCGCGGACGGCGGCCGCCGGGCCCGATTCAGCTCGCTCTGAAGACATAGCCCTTGCCGCGCTCGGTTTCGATGTAGCGGCCACCGCCGGCGGCTTCGAGCTTGGCGCGCAGGCGGGAGATCTGCGACTCGACGATATTGGTGCCGGGGTCGAAATGCAGCTCCCAGATGTCCTCCAGCATCATGGTGCGGGTTACCACACGGGCCGGGCGCAGCATGAAATATTCGAGCACATCGTATTCGCGCGACAACAGCTCGAGCCGCGCGCCGGCAAAGGTGACGTTCTTGGCGGTGCGGTCGAGCAGCAATTGGCCGGCCTCGATCACGCGCGCCGCCGGGGCGCTGGACTGGCGCCGCGCCAGCGCGTGCAGGCGGGCGATCAATTCCTCCCAGGCAAACGGCTTGCACAGATAATCGTCGGCCCCGCCCATCAGTCCCGCTGCGCGTTCGGGCACGTCGGTCAGGGCGCTGAGGATCATGACCGGGGTGCGGTCGCCGCCGTGACGCAGCTGCTGCAGCGCCGTCAGCCCGTCCATCCCTGGCAGCATGCGGTCGATGACGATGACGTCGAAGGCTTGCGCCGCCGCCGCCTCGAGCCCGGCGGGGGCGTCGCGGAAGCGCTCCAAGAAATGGCCGCTGCGGCGCAGTCTTGTGGCCAAGTAATCGGCGATCTCGTCGTCATCTTCGATCATCAGCACGCGCATCATGCATCCTTACTTGGGCCGACTGGTACGCGGAGCCACCTAGTTAATCATATTGCAGGGAAATTGCCAGAATCTAGCGCGAGCATTGTGCGAACATTGCATATTGACCATGAAATCGAACTCCATTCGCCTTGGTAGGGCGGCGTTAACGGTCTGCGGGCGAAGAGAGGCCCCACATCCAGGCGCGAACCTTGCGCCGTGAGGGGGAATTCCGCATGCTGCGCTGGTTTATGAAGGACGCGCCGGTTTCGACCAAGGTGCAAGTTGGTTTTGGCGCCTTGATCGCCCTGGTGGCGGGCGGCGCCGGTTACTCAACCATGGTGGCCGGCCAGACCGAGGCCGAGGTCGGGCTCTACCGCGCCGCCGCCAAGGCCAACGTCGCCTCCGAGGACGCGCTGGCGGAATTCACGCTGATGCGGGTGACCGCGCGTGACTATCTGGACGCGGTTGAATCCGGCAACACCACCCGCGCGCACGCGATGGAACAGCAGCTGCGCACGCTGCGCGACCGCGCCCTCGCCGGCATCGAAGAAGTGGCGACGAGTGTCGAAAATCCAGAGCAGCGCGCCCTCATCGAGCGCCTGCCCGAGGAAATCCGCCGTTATGAATCGCTGACCGAGCAGGGCACGCCCGAAGCGCTGCGCGAGCGCGGCGAAGTCGCCGAGGGGCTCACCGAGCACCTCAATACGTTGGCCGAAGAAATGACCGTGTATCGCAACCAAGTCGGCCCGGTGATGCAAGCGCGGCTCGATATGATGATGATGGTCGCGGTCGGCCTGATCCTGGTGACGCTGGTGATCGGCGGCGGCTTCGCGGTGGGCATCGGCAACATTATCGGCAAGCCGGTGCGCAGGATCGTCGATGCGACCAGCAGGCTCGCCGGCGGCGACACCAACGCCGAGATCGAGGGCGACGACCGCAAGGATGAAGTTGGCGCGCTGGCCCGCGCCCTGCACACGTTCCGCACGGCGATGATCGAACGCGCCGCCGACCAGGTCACGCGCGACGTCGAGATGGAAACCGGCCCAGTGGCGGTGCTCAACGTGATCTCGCGCGAGCAGGCGATCATTGAGTTCAAGCCGGACGGCACGGTCATCACCGCCAACGAGAATTTCCAAGCGGCGCTGGGCTACGGCCTCAACGAGATTACCGGCAAGCACCATTCCATGTTCTGCGATCCCGATTATACGCGGACGGTCGAATATCGCGCGTTCTGGGACAAGCTCGGCCGCGGCCAGTTTGACGCCGGCAAGTACAAGCGCATCGCCAAGGGCGGCAACGAGATCTGGATCCAAGCTTCCTACAATCCGATCGTCGATCGCTCGGGCAAGGTGGTGAAGGTGGTCAAATTCGCCATCGACATCACCGCGCAGGAAGTGGCGGCGCAAGAGGCGCGGGGAACCATCGAGGCGCTCGGCCGCGAGCAGGCCGTGATCGAATTCAAGCCCGACGGCACGGTCGTAACCGCCAACGCCAATTTCCAATCCGCGCTTGGTTATTCGCTGGGCGAGATCGTCGGTAAGCACCACTCGATATTCGTGGATCCGGATTATACCCGCACCAGCGAATATCGTGCTTTCTGGGACAAGCTTGCCCGCGGCGATTTCGACTCCGGCAAATACAAGCGCATCGGCAAGGGCGGCCGTGAAATCTGGATCCAGGCCTCGTACAATCCGATCAAGGATCTGAACGGGCGGGTGGTGAAGGTGGTCAAGTTCGCCACCGATATCACAGAATCCGAAGTGGCCGCGCGCGCTGCCGAGAAGGAGCGCGCCGCGCGCGCCGAGGAGCAGGCGCTGGTTGTGCGCGGCTTGGCCGAAGGGCTCGGCCGGCTCGCCGAGGGTGATCTGGTCGCCCGCATCTCCAATGCGTTCCCCGGTGAATACGAAAAGCTGCGTTCCGATTTCAACGACGCCATGGGCACGATCCAGGACGCGATGAAAACCATCGTCACCAATAGCGGCGGCATCCGCACCGGCGCCGGCGAAATCAGCCAGGCGGCGGACGATCTATCCCGCCGCACCGAGCAACAGGCCGCGAGCCTCGAAGAAACCGCCGCGGCGCTCGACGAGATCACCGCCACGGTGCGCAAGACCGCCGAGAGCGCCAAGCAGGCCGGCAGCGTCGTTGCCGCTACCCGCACCGACGCGGAAGCCTCTGGCCAAGTGGTGCGCGAGACGGTGTCGGCGATGGCCGAAATCGAGAAATCCTCGAAACAAGTCACGCAGATCATCGGCGTCATCGACGAAATCGCCTTCCAAACCAATCTGCTGGCGCTCAACGCCGGGGTCGAGGCGGCGCGCGCCGGCGAGGCGGGCAGGGGCTTTGCGGTTGTGGCATCCGAAGTGCGGGCGCTCGCCCAGCGTTCGTCGGAAGCCGCCAAGGAGATCAAGGGCTTGATCTCGGCCTCCTCGCAACAGGTCGAGGCCGGCGTCGATCTGGTCCACGCCACCGGCAAGTCGCTGGAGAAAATCGTCGGCCGCGTCGCCGAGATCAACGCGCTGATGTCGGAAATCTCCGCTTCGGCGCAAGAGCAGTCGACCGCGCTCGCCGAAGTCAACACCGCCATCAACCAGATGGACCAGGTGACGCAACAGAACGCGGCCATGGTCGAGGAATCGACCGCCGCCAGTCACACCCTGGCGAAGGAGGCCGAAGAACTCTCGAAGCTGGTCGCCAACTTCAAGGTCGGCCAGGAACCCACCGGCGGCGGGCGCCCGCGCAACGAGGTCGCCAGCCAACAGAAACGCGTCGCCACGACCTTCGCCAGCGGCGGCGGCGGTGGTGGGCGTGCGGCGGCGGCGCGCAAGGCCGACCCGGATAGCTGGGAGGAATTCTGATGGCCTCGGCGGGCTCGGGCGGCGCGTTAGCGCTGCCTGAGATCCTCGACCTGCGCGCGGCGGCCCCCTTGCGGGCCGCTATCGCTGAACGGCGCGGCGACGACTTGATGTTGGACGCCGCCAACGTTCAGCGGCTGGGCGGGCAATGCCTGCAAGTGCTGCTCGCCGCGCAATCGGCGTGGCGGGCGGAAGGCCGCGGTTTTGCTGTCTCCACGCCATCACCGGCGTTCGAGGAAGCGCTGCAAACCATGGGCGCGCCGGTCTTCGACCCGCCGGCCGCTGTTGGAGGACTCGCTTGAGCAAGAAAATCTTCACCATCGATGACTCGCGCATGATGCGCGAAATGCTGCTGATGACGCTGACCCAGGCCGGCTTCGCGGTGGTGCAGGCCGAGGACGGCCAGCAAGGTCTCGACATGCTGAGTGCGGCCGAGCCCGACGTCATCATCACCGACATCAACATGCCGCGGCTCGACGGCTTCGGCTTCATCGAAGGCGTGCGCCGCGACGAGCGCCATCGCGGCACGCCGATCCTGGTGCTGTCCACCGAATTCGACGCCGAGAAAAAGAACCGTGCGCGGGTGGCCGGCGCCACCGGCTGGATCGTCAAGCCATTCGACGCGGAAAAACTGATCGCCGCAATTCAACGCGTAGCAGCGTAAGGGGCGACCATGGATCCGATGGAAGCGATCAAGGTCACCTTCTTCCAGGAGTGCGACGAACTCCTGGGCGATCTTGAGACCAGCCTGTTGGCGCTCGAGGCCGGCGAAGGCGACAGCGATACCATCAACGCGGTGTTCCGCGCGGTCCATTCGGTCAAGGGCGGCGCCGGCGCGTTCGGGTTCGAGGCGCTGGTGCGCTTTGCCCACGTGTTCGAGACCTCGATGGACGCGATGCGCTCGGGCACACTCGATGTCACCCCGGATCGGCTGAAAATCCTGCTGCGCGCTTCCGACATTCTGGTCGATCTGGTGCAGAACGCCAAGGGATTGTGCCCGATCGACGAAGTGCGCGTGGCCGCCATCGCCGAGGAAGTCGCGTCGATGATCGTGCCGGAAGAGGGCGCGGCCGACGACGGGCCGGAAGAGGATTGGGGCTTCAAGCCGCTAACGCTGGACATCGGCGAGAAGCCCGCCGGCGGCTGGACGCTCAAGCTCAAGCTCACCGCGCCGATGTATGCCAGCGGCCATGACGCGGGCCTCATTCTCACCGAATTGGCCCGCCTCGGCGGTGCGCTGCCGGAACTCGATCTCTCGGACCTGCCGCATTTCGATTCCATCGATCCCGAGGGCGGTTACCTGATCTGGAACATCGCCCTGCCGGCGGCGACCGCCGAGCGCGATATCCGCGACGTGTTCGATTTCGTCGGCGACGAAGCGATTGTGACGCTGAGCCAAGCAGGCAATGCCGAGGCGGCGCCGGTGGAGGCCGCCCCGGTCAACATCCAAGATTTGATCCGCGGCGTCGTCGGCGACGCCCCGGCGAGCCCCCCCATGACAAACTCCGCGCCCGCGGGCGAAGCCAAAGAAGACGCCAAGAGCAAGGACGGCGCTCGCGGCGGCGCTGGCGGCGCTACCATCCGCGTCGATCTCGAGCGGGTCGACAAGCTGATCGATCTGGTCGGCGAGTTGGTGATCAACCAGGCGATGCTGACCCAATCGGTGGATGATTCCGAAATCTCGAAATCCTCCGCGGTGATCAGCCGGCTCGAGGAGTTCGAGCATCTCACCCGCGAAATCCAGGATTGCGTGATGGCGATTCGCGCGCAGCCGGTGAAGTCGGTGTTCCAGCGCATGCCGCGCCTGGTGCGCGAGATCGCCGCAAGCACCGGCAAGCTGGCGCGTCTGGTCACCGACGGCGAAGCCACCGAAGTCGATAAGACGGTGATCGAGCGGATCTCCGACCCGATCACCCACATGCTGCGCAACGCCATCGATCACGGCCTGGAAACGCCGGCCGAGCGCGCCGCCGCCGGCA
This sequence comes from Alphaproteobacteria bacterium, assembly GCA_031400895.1. Taxonomy (GTDB): domain Bacteria; phylum Pseudomonadota; class Alphaproteobacteria; order Caulobacterales; family Aquidulcibacteraceae; genus Vitreimonas. Next base: position 26,516 of record JANNQT010000113.1, read on the forward strand.
AGCCGGAAGAGGGCACGGTGCGTTTGGCCGCACTGCACCGCTCGGGGCGGATCGTCATCGAAGTGTCTGACGACGGCAAGGGCATCAATCGTCCGCGCGTGCGCGAGATCGCCGTCAACAAGGGCCTGATCGCCGCCGAGGCCGAACTCAGCGACGACGAAATCGACAATCTCATCTTCCTGCCCGGCTTCTCGACCGCGGCCACGGTGTCGAACATCTCCGGCCGCGGCGTCGGCATGGACGTGGTCAAGCGCTCGATCCAGGGCCTCGGCGGGCGCATCTCGATTGTCTCCCGACCCGGCAAGGGCTCGACCTTCACCATGTCGCTGCCGCTGACGCTGGCGGTGCTCGACGGCATGGTCGCGGTGGCCGAGGGCCAGACCCTGGTGGCGCCTCTGACCGCGATCGTCGAAACGCTGAAGCCGAAGCCTGGCGAGATCCGCTTCCTCGGCCCGAAGGGCGCGGTGGTGGCGGTGCGCGGGGGCTATGTGCCGCTGATCGATGTCGGCGTCGCGCTCGGCTGGCGCACCCAGGCGATCGATCCGCAGAACGGCGTGATCCTGCTGGTGGAAAGCGAAGTCGGCGGGCGCGCGGCGCTGCTGGTGGATTCGATCCAGGGCCAGCGGCAAGTGGTGATCAAAAGTCTGGAAGCCAATTTTCAACGCGTCGATGCGATCGCCGCGGCCACCATCCTTGGCGACGGCCGCGTGGCGCTGATCCTCGACACCGACGCCATGATCGCCACACGGCTGCGCAGCGTGCAGCCGCGTGAGGAAGAAATGCGGGAGGCAAGCTAATGATGCACGACAACAGCAACAACACACGCTCGGACGATCTCGAGCTGATTTCCTTCGTCGTCGGGGGGCAGGATTTCTGCGTCGATGTGCGGGCGGTGCGCGAGGTGCGCTGCTGGACGCAGGCGACGCCGCTGCCGCACTCGCCCGACTACATTTTCGGCGTCATCAATCTGCGCGGCACGGTGCTGCCGGTGATCGATCTGGCGCTGCGGCTCGGGCTCAAATCCACCGAGCCTTCGGCGCGTAGCGTCATCATCGTCGTCCATATCGGCCGCCGCGTCGTCGGCCTGCTGGTGGAGGCGGTGTCGGACATCATCGTCAGTTCCAGCAAGGCGGTGCAGCCGACCCCGGACGTCGCCTGCGACGCGGTCAAGACTTTCATCAACGGCATCCTGACGGTCGAAGACCGCATGATCTCGATGATCGTGCTCGATCAAGTGTTGCCGAGCCAGCAAGAAGAAGCCGCCTGATTGCTGGCGGAATTTGCCTGAGAGGAGTGAGAACATGCCCGCCGCCGCCGCACTCAAAGTGCTTGTCGTGGACGACCAGATGACGATGCGCGCGCTGGTCCGCTCGTCGCTGCAGCAAATGGGAATCGTCGACATTAACGACGCCGCCGACGGCGAGGCGGGGCTGCACGCCTTGATCGCCAAGCCGGTCAATCTGGTAATCTCGGACTTCAACATGCCCAAGCTCGACGGGCTCGGTTTCTTGCGCGCGATCCGCTCGCACGAGCCGATCAGCAAGACCGCGTTCATCATGCTGACCGGCCGCGCCGACAAGGATCTTGTCGCCCGCGCCGCCCAGTTCGGGGTGAACAATTACATTTCCAAGCCGTTCACCGTCGCGGCGCTGAAACAGAAGATCGAGGAAGTCTTCGGGGCGTTGAGCTAGGCGCCCGAAGCGTGGGCCGCGAGGAGTTTCGCAGATGAGTGTCGGGCTTGATCCCAAGGGGCGTATCAATTTCAACGACGTCACCGTGCTCATTCTCGAGCAAAGCGATACCGCCGCCGATCTGCTCGGGCAGATTTTCGGGGGCTTTGGCACGCGCAATTGCCTCAAGGCCACCGGCGTCGATCAGTCCGCGGAAATGGCTTCGCGCAAGCCGATCGATCTCGCCGTGGTCGAGCCGGAGCTCGGCGGCGAGGATGGACTGGAGTTCGTGCGCTGGCTGCGGCGCAGCGCTTCCGAGCCGAGCCGCTCGGCGCCGGTGATCGTCACCGCCGGCGCGACCACGGCGGCGTCGGTGCACAAGGCGCTCCGCGCCGGCGCGAGTTTCTTCGTCGCCAAGCCGATCTCCAGCGCGGTGATCATGCAGCGGATCCAGTGGGTCATCAAGGACAACCGGCCGTTCGTCGATTGCCCGGTCTATGCGGGACCCGACAACCGCTTCAAGATGGTCGGGCCACCGCCGGGCTCCACCGGACGACGCGGCGGCGACATCACCACCGAGCTTGGCAGCGCCAGCGAGCCCAATCTGACGCAAAACGACATCGACATGCTGATCAAGCCGCAAAAGGTGAGCCTATGAAACCGCGCATCTATCAACCGGAGCGGAGATTTGTGCAGAAGGCCAAAGCCCCAGGCGGCATTACCTTGGAAGAGGCGGTGCGTCGCGCCGACACCAATGTCGCCGCCGCCAGGGATCGCTTTCTCACTGGCGTCGATGAGAAGTTGGCGCTGGCGATCAATTTGGCCAAGGGCAAGGACGTCGCCAGTCTCGGCGCGCTGCGGGTGACCGCCACCGAAGTCGGCAACCTCGCGGGCATCTATGAACTGGTGGAGCTGCGTGAAGCGGCGGAATCGCTGCGCGTGCTGCTGTCGCGGATCGCCGACAAACCGACGCCCTGGGCCGCGATCGGCGTGCACGTGGACGCGATGGTGTCGCTGCGCCGCGCCGATATCAGCGGCGAGGCGTCGGCGCGCAAAGCCGTGCTTGAGGGGCTTCGCCGCGTGACCTCGACGATAAAGGAAACCAGCGACGCCTAATTCGAAATTGTTCAGCTAACAGGAGACGATCATGCGCATAGGATTACTGGCAGGCGGGGTCTGCGCCGCGGCGCTGGCGCCAAGCATAGCACTGGCGGGCGAGCAAGGCGCCGGTCAAACATCGACCACGGTCGCCGCGCACGCGTTCGCGGACTGGACCAGCGCCGAGCGCGAATCCGGCTTGGAAAGCGAAGATCGCGAGCTGCGGCTGATCCGCTTCGATTGGCAGCACCGCGCCGATTGGGGCGCGGCGGTGGTCGAGGTCGATGTCGCCGCCGAGGAATTCACCATCACCGACGCCTTCGTCGATCTGAAGCTCGGCGACGATCTGGTGCTGCGGTTAGGCCAGATGAAAGAGCCGAACGGCCTGGAGCAGATCTCCTCGGTGTACGGCAAGACCTTTGTCCGCAGCGCCGGGGTCATCTCCACCAACGGGCTCGACCGCCGTCTGGGCGTGTCGCTGCGCAGCTATCAGGACGAATGGACGCTTGAGGCCGGCGCTTACGCCAGCAACATCAACGAGGACGATTCCTCCGACGGCTGGGCGTTGGCTGGACGCGCGTCGTGGGACCGGGAACTCGGCGAAAGCCACGACCGCTTCCTGCATTTCGCCGGCTCGGTGCGCCACCGCGAATCCGAGAACGCGCGCTTCGCCTACAGCGAGGACGCCTATTCGTTCGCATTCGGCAAGAGCATCAAAACCTCGGCGATCGGCGACAGCGACCTGTTCCTCGGCGCCGAAGGCGCGCTGGTGCTGGGCGGCTTCAGCGTGGTCGGCGAAGCCTCGCGCACCGCGGTCGATTGCCCCAGTTGCGCCAGCGATCCAGACTTCAACGCCGCTTATGTGGATCTAAGTTATGTGATCGGCGGCCACCGCGCCTTCGACGCCCATGGCGGCAAATTTGGCCGCTATCAGATCGCTGAACCGCTCGGGCAGGGCGGCTGGGGGGCGGTCGAGTTCGCGGTTCGCTTCGATCACGCCGACCTCACCGATGCGGGAATCGTCGGCGGGCGCCAGGACAGTTCGGTCGTCGGCATCACCTATCACGCCAACGAAAACGCCCGCCTGCAGCTCAATTACGCCCACAGCGACATCGAGGCTTACACAACCGGCCTGTCCAACGATGCCGACGCAGTGACGCTGCGGCTGCAATTGGATTTCTCCCGTCGCCATTAGGCGACGCGCTAGAAGGACGGCGCGAATGGCGCGACTTGCCGAAAAGTGGCGCGCCATCAGCGCTGGGAGCGGTTTCCATGGCCGTTGAAACCGTCGTCGAGGCGCCGTTGGCGGGCTATAACGGCGCGCAACGCGCCGCCATGTTCCTGCTGGCGCTGGGCGATGGGGCCACCTCGGTCTGGCAAGCGCTGAACGACGACGAAGTGCGCAATATCTCGCAGGCCATGTCAGGGCTCGGCATAGTCACCGCCGACACCACGCAAGCGGTGTTCACCTCCTTCATCGCCGCCATGAGCGGGGCCAGTTCGTTGCGCGGCTCGGCGGAAATGGCCGAGCGGGTGCTTTCCTCGTTCCTGCCGGCCGACAAGGTCGCGGAAATCCTCGCCGAGGTGCGCGGTCCAGCCGGGCGCACCACTTGGGAAAAGCTGGGCAACGTCAAGGCCGAGGTGCTCGCCAATTATCTGAAGCACGAAACCCCCCAGACCGTGGCGGCGATCCTGATGCGGCTGAATTCCACCTATGCCGCCGACCTGCTTTCGGCCCTGCCCGAGGACTTCGCCTATGATTGCGCCACGCGGATGATCTCGATCGGCAGCGTCGGCCGCAACGTCTCCGACGAAATGGAGAGCGTGCTGCGCACAGAATTCCTCGCCGCCGTCGGCGGCACCACCAGGCGCGACAATCACGAGATGATGGCTGAGATTTTCAATCATTTCGATCGCGCGACGGAAAGCGCCCTCAGCCGCTCGCTCGAACTGGCCGCGCCCGACAGCATGGCCCGCATCCACGCCTTGATGTTCGTGTTCGAGGACCTGGCGGCCATGGACGGCACCGCCGCCCAGGTATTGTTGCGCGGGGTCGAAAGGTCGGACCTGGCGATCGCCTTGAAGGGCGCGTCCGACACCATCCGCAATTTATTCATCGGCAACATGTCAGAACGGGCAGCCAAAATCTTCCGCGAGGAGATGAGCGCCATGGGGGCGGTGCGGCTTAAGGATGTCGAGGCCGCCCAGACCCGCATCGTCGTCGCGGCCAAGGCGCTGGCGGAATCGGGCGAGATCGCTTTATCGGCGAAGGGAAACACCGATGACTGGGTTTATTAAGGGGATTGGCGCTATCCGGTCCAGATTAGGCGCCAGCGGCGCGGGAGGGCGCCGGTAATGAGCAGTCTGGCGTTGGCGCGGCCGCGCAGCGAGATCATCATCGAAGGCGAGTTTCCGTTCCGGGCGCGCGATTTCGATCGCATCTCCGCGATGATCCGCGAGCAATCGGGCATCTCCCTGCAGGAATCGAAGGCAGCGCTGGTCTATTCGCGCCTGGCCAAGCGCCTGCGCGCCATCTCCTGCCCGACCTTCGAGGCTTATTGCGAGCTGGTCTGTTCGCCCAAGGGTGGTGACGAGCGCATGGCGATGCTGGCGGCGCTGACCACCAATTACACCAGCTTCTTCCGCGAGCAGCACCATTTCGACTATTTGCGCGCGCACGCGTTCCCCGGCTTGATCAAACGCGCGCGCGATGGCGCCAAGGTGCGGATCTGGTCGGCCGCCTGCTCGACTGGCGAGGAGCCCTACTCGATCGCGCTGACCTTGCTCGACATGTTTCCCGAGGCGGCGCGTCACGACATCCGCATCCTGGCCACCGACATCGATCACAAAGTGGTGGCGACCGCCAAGGCCGGCCTCTACCGCGAGGAGACCGTCGCCGCCGTGCCGCTGGGCCTGCGCAATCGCTGGCTCGAGCGCGAGGAGGGCGGCCAGCGCGTCAAGGACGAGGTGAAGGCGCTGCTCTCGTTCCGCGAGCTCAATCTGATCGGTGACTGGCCGATGCGCGGCAAGTTCGACATCTTGTTCTGCCGCAACGTGGTGATCTATTTCGAGGATGCGACCCAGGCGCGGTTGTGGACGCGGTTCCGCGACTATCTGGCCCCCGAGGGACGCCTGTTTATCGGCCATTCCGAACGCATCGACATTCCAGGTTATGAGAGCGACGGCTTGACTATCTACAGGCACGCTAACGGGAGACAAAAATGAAGAAGGTGCGTGTCCTCGTGGTCGATGATTCCGCGACTATCCGCGGCTTGCTGACCTCGACGCTGAGCCGCGATCCGGAGATCGAAGTGGTCGGCGGCGCCGGCGACCCGATCGAGGCGCGGGAGATGATCAAGACGCTCAATCCCGATGTGCTGACACTCGACGTCGAAATGCCGAAAATGAGCGGCATCGAGTTTCTCGAGAAGATCATGCGGCTGCGGCCAATGCCGGTGATCATGGTCTCGACCTTGACGCAGGCGGGGGCCTCGGTCTCGATCGACGCGCTGGCGATGGGCGCCTTCGACTGCGTCGGCAAGCCGAATTTCGACGAAGTGGTCGAGAAGGTGAAGGCCGCCGCGCGCGCGCGCGTGCGCCCGGTCAGCGATAAGCCGCGGCCGGCGGTGCGGCGCGACAATTATCGCCCCAGCAGCAAGGTGCTGGCGATCGGCTCCTCCACTGGGGGCGTCGAGGCGTTGTGCACGATGTTGGCCGACTTCCCGGAAAACTGCCCAGCGACCATTATCACCCAGCACATGCCGCCAACCTTCACCGCCAGCTTCGCCTCGCGCCTGGACCGCATGTGCAAGCCGGTGGTGGCGGAAGCCAGCGACGGCGCGCCGATTCAACCGGGCCACATCTACATCGCCCCTGGCGGCGATCGGCATTTGACCATCCAAGACGGCCTGCAGCCGCGCTGCAAGCTGGTCGAAGGCCCACCGATGAGCGGCCACCGGCCCTCGGTCGATATGATGTTCAACTCGGTGGTGCAGACTTATGGCGCGCGCAGCGTCGGCGTCATCCTCACCGGCATGGGCCGCGACGGGGCCGAGGGGCTGAAGCGGATGCGCACCGCAGGCGCGCACACGCTCGGTCAGGACGAATCCAGCTGCGTGGTCTATGGCATGCCGAAGGTCGCGTTCGAGATCGGCGCGGTGGAGCGGCAGTTCTCGCTCGAACGCATCGGCGACGCCGCGCTCGAATTATGCGCCGCGCAAATGCGGAAAGTCTCGTGAGCGCCGCGCCCGCCCTCGCTATCGCGCGTGAGCAGCTGGTCCATGTGGTCCAGGGCGAGTTCGCCGTGGCTGATCGACCGGGCACCGTGTTCAACACGATCCTGGGCTCGTGCGTGGCCACTTGCCTGCACGATCCGGTCGCGCGCATTGGCGGCATGAACCACTTCCTGGTGCCCGGCGATGCCGGAACCACCAGCGACTCGGTGAAATACGGCGTCAACGCCATGGAATTGCTGATCAACGCCCTGCTGCAACGCGGCGCGGCGCGCAATCGGTTGGAGGCGAAATTGTTCGGCGGCGCCAGCGTGGTGCAAAACCTGAGCGACATCGGCGCCAAGAACGGCGAGTTCGCCACCAAATTCCTGAAGTCCGAAGGCATCAATTGCGTCGGCGTCAGTCTGGGCGGCAACCAGGCTCGCCGCGTGCGCTATTGGCCCGATAGCGGACGCGCGGCGCAACTGAAACTGGAAGCCGCCGAATCGGTGTTCGCCAACGAACGCGCCAAGCCCGCGCCGACGCCGAAAGTGGATTCCGGAACTGTCGAACTGTTCTGATGAGCCAAAGCGCCCGATCCCCGGCCCCGGCGATGGCGGGCGAACAAAACCTCAAACCGCTGCGCGGCGTGCTGGAAACGCTTGCCGTGGAGCTGGAGCAATTGCGCTGTCTCGGCTTGCGGGTGGAGACCGCCATTTGCCAGATCGCGGTGCGCGCGGCGATCGATCCGGCGGTGATCGGCGAATTGCAGCAACTCGACTTGGTGCTGCAGCAATTGGGCAATCTGCGCGCCTATGTTGGGCGCGTGGCGCAGGAGTGCGAGGCCATGGGTCCGGTGTGCATCGCCGACGCGCTCGATCAGGTGAGCCTGGCCGAACTCCGCACCCGCCTGGCCGGCCTGGCGGAAGACGATCTCAGCAACGAGGACGGCTGGGAGATTTTGTAGCGGGGGTACAACCCGGTGAGCGCGCTAATCTGCGCGGCTGATAAGCCTGCAATCGACATCGCGCGCGCCGCGGCTCGGCTTTTCATCAAGGATTTCTTCACCTCTCGCGCACGCGCGCGCTTGGAAAGGGCCCCGCGCCGTGCCAGGAAACCCTCGCGTGCCCGTCCCTGAAACCCAACCCCAACCATTGATCTACCGCAAGCGCCGCAATCCGATGGCGCGCGGGGAGCGCGAATGGCGCGTCGAAACCGATGCCTTGGTTTCCATCGCCGCTTCGGGGCGCGTGCGCAGATATCGCTGGGACCAGATCGTAAGCGTGCGCCTTTGCCGCGAACCGCTGCGCGCGCGGCCCTGGCGCTATGTTTTCGCCATGCAGCGCAAGGACGGCGGCAAGACTGAAATCGACAACGCTCACCTGCTGTCGATCGGCTTGTTCGAGGACCGGTCCGACCGCTTTTCGCCGTTTGTTCGCGCCGCGCTCGCGCGCATAGGCGCCGCTAACCCGCGCGCGCGCGCCTTGATCGGTGAGACGCGGAAGCGTTACTTTTTTCTACTGCTGCTCTCGCTGCTTGGCTTCGGAGCGCTGGCGGTGACGCTTATTCTCGCGCCCACGCCGATCGATCGGCTCGCTTATTCGGCGCCGATCAAGCTTGGCATTATTCTCGTGACCGTGCTGATTTTCTGGCGCTGGGTGATCGGGGCCATGCCGCGCGGGGTGGCGCTCGACGTGGTTCCCGATCGCGCCTTGCCCCCCGCGCCGGGCTCGGCGATACCGGCGGCAGAGGATAAGCCAACATGAAATTTTTCGTCGACACCGCCGAGATCAGCGAAATCCGCGCCTGCGCCGAATTGGGCCTGGTCGATGGCGTCACCACCAATCCCTCGCTGGTGAAAAAAGCCGCTCGCCCGTTCAAGCAAATCCTGGCCGAAATCTGCGCCCTGGTTCCGGGCCCGGTGAGCGCCGAGGTCGCCGCCCTCGACGCCGACACCATGCTGTCCGAAGGCCGGGCGCTGGCCAAGCTCGCGCCCAACATCGTCGTCAAGGTTCCCCTGACCTGGGAGGGGCTCAAGACCTGCCGGACGCTGGCGGGGGAGGGCGTGCGCTGCAACGTCACGCTGTGTTTTTCCGCCAACCAGGCGCTGCTGGCCGCCAAGGCGGGCGCGGCCTACATCTCGCCGTTCATCGGCCGGCTAGACGATGTCGGCGCCGATGGCATGGAGCTGATCCGCGAAATCCGCGCCATCTATGATAATTACGGCTTCGCCACCGAATTGCTGGCGGCTTCGTTGCGGACGCCTGAACACGTCAAGCAATGCGCGCTCGCCGGCGCCGATGTCGCCACACTTCCAGCCGCGGTGCTGCGCGCGCTGGTCAAGCACCCCCTGACCGACAAGGGCCTGGAGGCGTTCTCCGCCGACTGGGCCGCCACCGGCCAAACCATCCTCTGAGCCAGGGGCGCTTGCCCCGGCCCCCGCGCACGCGTAAACAACCGCCCTCCCGGGGCCGCCATAGCTCAGCCGGTAGAGCACCGCATTCGTAATGCGGGGGTCGGGTGTTCGAGTCACCCTGGCGGCACCAAGTGGTTGATGCAGCTGTGTCCAGCGACGTCCGATACTGTCCAGTTAATTACGTAAAAACAAAAACTTATGGATGTTTATCGGCTTGATTAAGTTCGGGCCAATCGCCCGGCGAGTGGAGGAGGCGGGGAGGGAGAGGTAGTTGGGATGCAAGTCGAAGCGCTTGGGATAGCAAGCGAGTTGTGGGAACTCGTCGGAGGTCAGATTGGGCTGTTTTCGCTGAAGACGCGCGGTCAAACGCCGAGCGGGGAGGCCCACAAGTTTCTCGAGGTATTGTTTCACGATCAAGGCGGATCGATCGCGGACATTGTCCCTGCGGATCTTTCGGTCCACGCCGGCACCTCCGATGCGACGGCGATCACAGACTGCTTTATGCGCAGTGGGTGGGTCATAGTTTCGACGGCGTTCAAGCAGCTGGTTGAGCGATTCAATGTTCCCAATACAGAGTTCTTTCCGCTGAAAGTCATTACAATCGCTGCGGGAGTGGACTACGCATTCGACGATTGGGAGCCTGGCGAAACAATCGACGGCTATTGGCTCATGAATTGCTCCAATCGCGTCGATGTGAAGGAGTACGTCGATGTCGCCGGCTCCGACCTGGTGTGGCAGAAGTCGTTCGCGGGGCATCGCCCCCCCTGGTTTCGTACCTGGCGCAAGTTGGTGCTGAAAAAGCCGATCCAGGAGCACTTGTTCGGGTTCACCGACAACATGCCTATGCACCGCTACGTGTCGCGCCGCTTTCGTGACGCCGCGGAAGCGTCGGGTCTGCGCGCCGGCATTTATGTGCGCCCGCTGCAATGGCCGAATTGAGAGTTTTTCCAGGCTAGTCGCCAAGGGGGATTGCGTGCGCGTGCGGCACAGTCCAACCGACCAGATTTGTCTAAGCGGGTTCAGCCTCGGAATGGCGCCATCAATCGTGCGGCCAAAGTCTGGCGCGGAAGCGGATCGCCAAATCGCTCGGTGTCGGCGTGTTCGAACGTGCCGAAGAAGCGATCCCACTTGCTGTGGTCATTGCCGCAGTCGGCGTTTGTACTCGCCGGAGTAGTCCCTCTAAGTGGAACGACCAGTCTCGCGGTTGTCGCTCCAAACGGGCTCTGGATGCTCGCGGCAATCTTCGTCCTGCCTGTTTTGCTCGGCGTTGCCCTAACGCGGCGATCAGCCTTGATCCGCTAACGGGCTAGTCCCTGAGCTTTCCCATCATCACGCTGTCGCGCACGCCCAGGTGGGTTTTCCAATTGCCGCGCAGCAGGCCTTCGCGCGCGAAGCCAGCGCGGGCGAACAGCGCGAGGCAGGCCGCATTGTCGGGGTCGATGTCGGCGGCGAGGCGGTGCAAGCCCATTTCGTTGAAGGCGTAGGCCTCCACCAGCTTGAGCGCTTTCGAAGCGAGACCGTGGCCGGCGGCGTCGCGGCGCAGGATAATGCCGATCTCACCGACGCCTTCGCGCAGCACAAACAGCGCCACTCGCCCCAACGCGTCGCCGCCGCCCTCCGTGATCGCCCACACCCGGCCCTGCGCCATTGCCAGCGTCTGCGCGATATCGCGCCGGGTCTGCTCCACGCTGGCATGCGCGGGGCTCGACCAGTAACGATGTGTTTCGTCGTCGGAGTGGGCGGCGAACAGCGCCGGGGCGTCGGCTTCGGCGAGTTGGCGTAGCTTCACGCCGGGCGCCGACAGCGTTGGCGCGCTCACTGCGCTGCTTCTGCTCTTGCACGTTCGCTCGCGCGCACTTTCACGCTTTCGCTACGCAATTGTCCGCAGGCGGCGAGGATATCGCGGCCCCTTGGCGTGCGGATCGGGGAGGAATAGCCGGCGCGGTTCAGCACTTCGGCGAAGCTCTCGATGGTTTCCCAATCCGAGCACGCGTAGGGCGCGCCGGGCCAGGGGTTGAACGGGATCAGATTGATTTTCGCCGGCACGCCGGCCAGCAATTTCACCAACGCTTTGGCTTCCGCCAGCGTATCGTTTACGCCTTTCAGCATCACGTACTCGAACGTCACCCGCTTGGAATTGCCGAGCGAAGGATAGGTGCGGATGGCGGCGAACAATTCTTCGAGATTGTACTTCTTGTTGAGTGGCACGAGCTGATTGCGCAATTCATCGTTGGTCGCGTGTAGCGAAATCGCCAGCATCGCCCCGGTGCGCTCGCCGAGTTGCTTGATTTTCGGCGCCACGCCGGCGGTGCTGACGGTGATGCGGCGGCGGCCGATCGAGATGCCGTCGCCGTCCGCTATCGTGTCGACCGCCTCGGCAACGTTGTCCAAATTGTACAAAGGCTCGCCCATGCCCATGAACACGATGTTGGTGAGCATGCGTTCGCCGTCATTGAGCGGGCGATCGGGGGTGGGCCATTCGGAGAGCGCGTCGCGGGCGATCAGCACCTGCGCGACGATCTCGGCGGCGGAGAGACTGCGCACCAGTTTCTGCGTGCCGGTGTGGCAGAAGGTGCAATTCAAGGTGCAGCCGACTTGGCTGGAAACGCACAACGCCCCCGCGCGCCCGACATCGGGGATGAACACGCACTCGGCCTCGACGCCCGGGCCGAAACGGATCAACCATTTACGCGTGCCGTCCTGGCTGATTTGCGCCGCCGCGATTTCCGGGCGCGCCAGCGTGTAGTGCTCGGCGAGCGTTGCGCGCAGCTCCTTGGCGACATTGGTCATCGCCGAAAAATCGCTGACGCCATAATGATAGATCCAGCGCCACAGCTGCTCGGCGCGCATGCGCGCCTGCTTCGGCGCGACACCGATGGCGACCAGCTTCTCTGCGAGTTCGGCTTTGGAAAGGCCGGCGAGGGAGGGGAGGGCGCTCATTTGCCCTGTTTCATTTTCGGCAGCGCAGCCTCGAGCACGGCGGTGACGACTTCGTTGAGCGACCGGCCGCGCGTCGAGGCAAGTCGGGCATAGGCGCGGCGCAATTCTGGGCGTGTCCTTACGTTGAATTGTCCCTTGCGCAGATAGGCGAGCCTTCCGTGGAAGACCTGGTCCTCAACGCTGAGCTCGGCGGTCCCGACATAGCCCTTGTGGTCCAGCTGCGTCACAGCAATTCTCGCCCTTCAATATCTCGTGCACTTCGCGCGATAACCGCGCCCAGCGCAAGCCCCTCATTCCGGGCTCACCGGCGGGGCTTTGTTGAGCCGCGCTTCGCGCAGCGTGATCGCCAAAGTTGCGGCGATGACGATGGCGGCGCCGGCCATGGCGGTCAGGTCGGGGATTTCGCCGAACAAGGCAAAGCCGACCAGCGCCGCGAACACCAGGCGGGTGTAGTCGATCGGCGCCATGGCCCCGGCTTCGCCCAGGCTCATGCCCCTGACGTAGCATACCTGGCTGCCCAGCCCCAGCGCGCCCATGGCCGAAAGCAGCGCGAAATCGAGCGGCGTTGGCCAACGCCATTCCAGCAGCGCCATCGGCGTGGCCAGCGCCAGTCCCAATGTCGCGCCCCAGACGATCAACGCCGTCAGCGTGTGGTCGCGGGTCATAAGCTTCATGCCGGTGATGCCGAGCGCGAACAATAATCCCGAAGCCAGCGCCGCCAGCGCCGGCAAATTCATGAAGCTCTCCGGCGAGGGACGCAGCATCACCAGCACACCGCAAAAGCCCACCAGAGTAGCCCCCAGCCGCCACGGCCCAATTGCTTCGCGCAGCACGAACGCCGCCAGCGGAACCATCCACAGCGTGCGCGTGAACGAAAGCGCGTTGGCGTCGGCCAGCGGCAATTGCTGGTAGGAATAGAAGGCCATGACCACGCCAATGGTCAAACAAGTGGCGCGGAACAGCAGCAGGCCGGGGCGCGTGGTTTTGTAGGCCGCGCGCGGATCGCGCAGGATAATCGGCGCGAGCACGACAAGTCCCGCGGCCTGGCGATAAAACGCCTGTAGCGCCGGGGAATAGCCGTGGCCCAGATATTTCACCAGCGTCACCATGATGGTGAAGATGAGCGCCGAAGCCAGCATCCACAACGCCCCCCGCGCATTGGCGGAAAGACGCCCATACGCGGCGGCGAAATCTATCATGGCGCCAGCATAGCGCTGCGGCTGCCGCTCTGCACAGCGCCAAGGTTGGCGCGAACCGATTCCGTTTAGAAAGAACGGGCCGTACTAGGGTCGCCAAGCAACGAATCGCAGCTATGGTTTGGGGCGGACTATGTGCGTCATCTCCAGTTTCGGTCCCCCCGGCATGATCGGCCGCGCGGGGTAGCCGCCGTGGGCGAGCAGGCGGTCGTACATGACGAGCGCGCCAGCGAGGCCGACATTGACGCAGAATTTGGTCGGGATTTTCACCAAATGCTTGCAGCGCGCGATCAATTCCGGCGACAGCGTGCCGCGCTCGCGTCCGAACACATAGGCGGCCGCCTGCGGGTGCTGGAAGCGTGGCAGATCTACGGCGTCGTCAGTGAGTTCAACGCCGACCAGTGCGCAGCCTTTGGGCAGGCGCATCGCCTCCAGATTTTCCCACGGATAATACGCCATGTGCTCGAAGCTGCGCGAAGTGTCGCTGTTGTACGCCTCGCGTACTTTTGGCGCCGCGTTCAGCGTGAAGAAAAAGCTCGCCCCGAACGCATGCGCGGTGCGCATCAAGGCGCCGAGATTCATCGGCTTGGAAATATTCTCCGCGCCAATGCCAAAATAACCGCGCATTAAATTTCCCCTCCCCCAACGGAGGAGCGGGCAGGGGGTGGGGGGTGTGCAGGAGGAACCTTCACCGCCTGCAATTCCGGTACGGCCCGCCGACCGCGCCTTCGAGCGTGGCGCCGCCGCCCCGTTCGACATAGGAAACTTCGCCTCGCGCATAGCGCGCCCCAGGGCCGGTGCGGGGCAGCGTGTAGTCCTGCCCGCCGGCGCTGATGCGGGCGCGTTCGTCGCTGAGGATTTGCGCGCTGAAGGAAACGCCGCCGTCGCAGCGCCATTGCATGCGCTCGGTCAGCGCCTCGCCCCCGCCGCTGAGATCTTCGAGGATGGCGCAGCCGGAGAGCGCGGCCGCGGCAAGCGCGATGCACATGAGCTTCATCGGGACTTGCTCCTGTTCAGAACCCGCGCCCCCCGCTCAATTCCGGCGACAATTGTTGTACGGTCCGCCATGCGCGCCGGTGAGGCTGGCTAGGCCGCCTTGCTCGAAATAGCGCACCTCGCCGTTGCTGTAGCCGGTTTCGACAAAGTCGAGCCGGTACATCCGTCCGGCGGCGAACACTTCGGCCTTGCGCTCGGCCTGGTTGATGCGGATCGAAAACGCCGAGCCGCTGGCGCAGCGCCAGTCGAGCCGCTCGCCGCGTAGGGCGCCGAGCCCGCCGGCGCAGGCCGAAACCAGCAACACGCAGGCGATGGCGAGCCGGCTCATGGCGCGGCTACACCCGCCTGCAGAGATCGTACGGGCCGCCCGGCGCGCCGGTCAGGCTGGCAAAGCCGCCGCGCTCGAGATAATTCCGCTCGCCATCGCCAAAGCCGGTCGCGGTCTGGTCAAGCCGATAAATGCGCCCGTGCGCGAACACCTCGGCCTTGTGGGTTTCCTGGTTGATGCGGATGGAAAAGCGCGAGCCGCTGGCGCAGCTCCAATTGACCCGCTCGCCATAAGTGTCGTCCAGCCCTTGCATCTCCGGCAGGTCGGGCAGATTGGGCATCGGCGGCAGATCCGGCAAATCCGGCAGGCTGGCGCAAGCGGCAAGCCCCAATACGGCCGCCAACAGCAATTTCGTTTTCATCGGATACCCCCAGTCAGATGTGCCTAATCAGAAAGTCTTAACCTCGCGGACGCCCGCGCTTGTGGCCCAGGCCCGCTTCATGCCTTGGCTGGCGAACGGTGTGGCGACATTGCCGTCGGCGTCAACCGCAATCAACCCACCATAGCCGCCGAGCTTGCGGACATCCTCGATGACGGCATCCGCCGCTTGCGCCAGGTTAACGCCCGCATAGGCGATGCGGGCTGAGACATCGGCGGCGGCGTTAACCCGCATGAAGAATTCACCCAGGCCCGTGCAGGAGACCGCCGCGCGCCGGTCGGCCCAGCAGCCGGCGCCAATGATCGGGGTGTCGCCGACGCGGCCGGGGAGTTTGCCTTGCAAGCCCCCGGTGGAGGTGGCCGCCGCCAGCCACCCCGCGCTATCGCGCGCCACCGCGCCGATCGTACCCGAGGCGCTGGCGGCGCCGCTCTGCGCGGGCGTGTAATAATCGTTGGGATCGTCAACGCGGGCAAAGCCATGCGCGGCGGCGAAGGCGTCGGCGCCATCGCCAACCAGCAGCACGTGCGAGGTCTGTTCCATCACCCCGCGCGCCACCCGCACCGGCGACACGAAACCGCGCAGCGCCGCCACCGCGCCGGCCCGCCGGCTCGGCCCGTCCATGATCGAGGCGTCGAGTTCGACCTCGCCCGCCGCGTTGGCGGCCGAGCCCTTGCCGGCCTGGTGCAGGCCGCACGTTTCCAGCGCCTCGGCCATGGCGCTAACCACATCGAGCGCGCTTTCGCCGCGCGCCAGCATGGCAGCGCCTTGCTCCAGCAAGCCGGCCATGTGCGCTTCCTCGCGCTGATATATTCCCGCCGCGATAGCGCCAGCGCCGCCATGGAGAGCAAGGGCCCAATTCATGGTCGCCGCTATAGACGCTTTGCTGGGCGCCGCGCTAGCTACGGGCCACATAGGAGAGACCCATGAAAGCGCTGATGAGCACCAAAATTGGTCCGCCGGAGACGCTGGAATTGCTGGACGCGCCCGATCCGGTCGCGGGCGAGGGCGAGGTGGTGATCGCGGTCAAAGCCGCGGGGGTGAATTTTCCCGACGCGCTCATCATCGAGGACAAATACCAGTTCAAGCCGGAACGCCCGTTTTCGCCCGGCGGCGAAGTCGCCGGCGTGGTCGAAAGCGTTGGCGCGGGCGTGAGCAATGTCGCGGTCGGCCAGCGCGTGATCGGCTCGTGCGGCTGGGGCGGCTTCGCTGAGAAAGTTAAGCTGCAAGCCGCGCGCGTGCTGCCGATCCCCGAGGCGATGCCGTTCGACCAGGCCAGCGCCTTCGTGCTCACCTACGGCACCTCGTATTACGCGCTGAAGGACCGCGCGCACTTGCGGGCCGGCGAAACCGTGTTGATCCTAGGCGCGGCCGGCGGGGTGGGCGTCGCCGCCATCGAACTGGCCAAGGCGATGGGCGCGCGCGTGGTGGGCGCGGTGTCGAGCGAGGAGAAAGCCGCGTTCGCCAAGGCGTGCGGCGCCGACGCCACTGTGATTTATCCCCCCGGGGCCTTTGCGCGCGAGCAAAGCCGCGCGCTGTCGGACGCGTTCAAGCAAGCCACCGGCGGCGGCGCGGATGTGGCGTACGATTCCGTCGGCGGCGATTATTGCGAGCCGGCTTTGCGAGCGATGAATTGGGGCGGGCGCTATCTGGTGATCGGCTTTCCCGCCGGCATTCCTTCGCCGCCGCTCAATCTCACGCTGCTGAAAAGCTCATCCATCGTCGGCGTGTTCTGGGGCGCGAGTGTCGTGCGCGAGCCGGAATTGCACCAGGCCAATTTGCGTGATTTGTTTGCGCTTTATGCCGAAGGCAAAGTCCGCCCGCGCATCTCGCAACGCTATTCGCTGAAAGACGCCGGCCAAGCCATCCGCGCGCTGATGGACCGGACAGCGACGGGCAAACTGGTAGTGGTGATGGAATAGGAAACGCCGTGACCTCTCCCCCGCAGGGGGAGAAGGGATTTTACTGAGTCACCGTGATTGGAATCCCGCCAGCACTTCGCACACCCACCGCGCGGCGGTCAGCGCGGAAATGCTCGCAACATCGAGCGAAGGATCGAACTCCGTGAGATCGGTCTCGGTTTCCAGATCGTACATGCTCATCCGCTGCAGCGCCGCGCGCACGGTTTGCGGGGCCAGATCGCAGCGCCCAGGACTGATCGCGCCCAGCCCCAGCGACGCGCTGATCAGGCGATGGGCGCAGAGCCATTCGTTGTGAGCAGATCGGCGGCGGAAAACCAGGAGCGGCAATCTGAATCGGACCACTAGCGCACTCTCCCCCTCCCCGCGAGGGGAGGGGGGTGATAGAGCAGCGCCATGTGGGACACGCTTTGGATCGACGCCAACCTCGCCACCATGGTTGCGAACGGCGCGCCTTATGGCGCCATCGAGCGCGGCGCCATCGCCGCCAAGGAGGGCGCCATCGCCTGGGTCGGCGCGGCGGCGGACTTGGCCGGAGCGCCGGAAACGCTCGCGCGCGAGGTGCGCGCCTGCGACGGCGCCTGGATCAGTCCTGGCCTGATCGATTGCCACACCCACCTCGTGTTCGGCGGCGACCGGGCGGGCGAGTTCGAGCAGCGCTTGCTCGGCGCGAGCTATGAGGAGATCGCCCGTGCGGGCGGGGGCATCGCCGCGACCGTGGCGGCGACGCGCGCGGCCTCGAAGGAAGAGCTGATCGCCAGCGCCGCGCAGCGCTTGGCGGGCCTCAGGCGCGAAGGGGTCACCACGGTGGAGATCAAATCCGGCTACGGGCTTTCGCTCGAGTCGGAGCGGCGCATGCTGCAAGCGGCGCGCGAATTGGGTGAAGGCGTGCGCGTGCGCACGACTTTTCTCGGCTTGCATGCGTTGCCGCCGGAATACCGCGACAATCGCGCCGCTTTTGTTGAGGCGGTGTGCGAGGCGATGTTGCCGGAACTGGCCGACGAGGGCCTGGTCGATGCAGTGGACGCTTTTTGCGAAACCATCGGCTTCACGCTGGCGGAGACCGAGCAAGTGTTCCGCGCGGCGAAGGCGCTGGGCTTGCCGGTGAAGTTGCACGCCGAGCAATTGTCCAACCAGGGTGGCGCGGCGCTGGCGGCGCTTTATGGGGCGCTTTCCGCCGATCATCTTGAATATCTGGAACCGCCAGGCATCGCGGCGATGGCCGACGCGGGGACCGTCGCGGTGCTGTTGCCGGGCGCGTTCTATTTTTTGCGCGAGAGCAAACTGCCGCCGATTGCTGCGCTCCGCGCCGCCGGCGTGGCGATGGCGGTGGCCACCGACTGCAACCCGGGCACTTCGCCGCTGACTTCGCCGCTGCTGGCGATGAACCTCGCATGCACGCTGTTTCGGCTGACGCCGGAAGAAGCGCTGGCCGGCTTCACCCGCGGCGCCGCGCGCGCTTTGGGGTTGCAGGACCAGATCGGCACGCTGGAAGTCGGCAAGGCCGCGGATCTGGCGATCTGGAATGTGCGTTCGCCAGCGGAACTGAGCTATTGGCTCGGCGCGCCGCTGTTGCGCGAGCGGGTGTTCGCGGGGCGCGTAGTTTAATCCAGCCCTGTCTTTGGCGGGGAGCGTCTCCGGTGGGGAGCGTCTCTGGGGGGAGCGTTGTTGCCGCGCCGCGCAGCAGCTATGCACCGGCAATGGCCCCGCTCACAATTCTCGGCATCGAGACCAGTTGCGATGAAACCGCCGCGGCGGTGCTGCGTTTGCATGACGACGGGCCGGAAGTGCTTTCCGACATCGTGCTGGGGCAGGCGGCGCAGCATGCGCCGTACAAGGGCGTGGTGCCAGAGATCGCCGCACGCGCGCACGTTGAGGGGCTGGACGCGACCATCGCCGCCGCCATGCGTGAGGCAGGGCTTGGCTTTGGCGATCTCGACGGCGTCGCCGCCACGGCTGGGCCGGGGCTGGTTGGCGGCGTCATGGTGGGGCTGCTGGCCGGCAAAGCCATCGCGCTGGCGCACGGGCTGAAGCTGGTGGCGGTCAACCATTTGGAAGGCCACGCGCTGTCGCCCCGGCTGACGGGCAAGGGCGCGACTTTTCCTTATCTATTGCTGCTGGTTTCCGGCGGCCATTGCCAATTCATCGCCGTGCTCGATGTGGGTGTGTACCGCCGCCTCGGCGCCACCCTCGACGATGCGCTCGGCGAAGCCTTCGACAAGCTGGCAAAGCTGCTGGATTTGGGTTTTCCCGGCGGGCCGCTGGTGGAAGCTTGCGCGAAGGCCGGCGATGCGCAGCGGTTTGCGTTGCCGCGGCCGCTGCTGGGCCGGGCTGGCTGCGATTTCTCCTTCGCCGGGTTGAAGACCGCGTGCGTGCGCGAGGCCGAGCGGCTGGGCGCGGTGTCGAACCAGGACAGGGCCGATCTCTGCGCCAGTTTCCAGGCGGCGGTGCTGGATATCGTCGCCGACCGAACGCGTCAGGCGATGGCGCTGTTCGATCCGATTTGGGGGGCCAAGGGGCGGTTGGTGGCGGCGGGCGGGGTAGCCGCGAACCTGGCGCTGCGGCAGCGGCTGGAGGCGCTGGCGGGGGAGCGCGGCTATGATTTCTTCGCCCCGCCGCTCAAATGGTGCACCGACAATGCGGCGATGATCGCGCTGGCCGGGGCGGAAAGATTGAGGCTTGGGTTCAGCGATGAGCTGTCGGCCCCGGCGCGGCCTCGTTGGCCGTTGGACCAGGCCGCCGCCGCCTCGCGCCCGAGCCACACGCCCGGGCGCAAGGGGGCGAAGGCTTAAGACAGCAGGCTGGCGGCGGCGAAAAACACCGGCGCGAGCGCCGAAGCGACCAGCGCCACGGCGACCACCACCGAAAGAGCACGGGCGGTGGCGGGAAGGTTGTCAGCAGACATTATTGTTCTCCTTGGTCGGTCGATGCTGCAATTGCGAACACCGACCCGCCAGAGATGCGCCTTCCGTGCAACAATAACTAGCCTGAAAACCCCAGTGCAGCTATGCAAAAATGGCGGGCAATGGTTAATTTCCCACCATTAACGCAAGGGAAAGGCAGACGCGAAGGGGGGAAACTTCGCGCCTGCAGCAGAGGCGCGCTGGGAGGGTGCGCGCCCCGGGGGAATCAAACAATGAGGGTTGCGGCGAGTTGCACGACCGGCGCGGCGAGCACGGCGAAGATCAGGGCGGCGACGCCAACAAAAGCGGTCATCAGTGCGGGGGTGGGGCGGGTCATGTTCTTGTCTCCAGGGCTCTAGCAGCCCGATGACCCTTATGTAGCACCGCTCCTGTAAATAATCAATGAAGAAAAACGACTTTGTTCAGTTTTTTTCTGTTAGACGCTGGCGACCTCAGCCTGGCGCTGCTTTTGCGGCTTGCCGGGGGCGGCGTCGGCGCGGGCATAGAGCCCGCTCAGCAGCAGATCGAGCACCCCGTCCAGTTCCCGCTCCAGCTTGGGTAAAGTCAGGCGGGAGAACAGCTGCGGTAGCCGAAATTTCATGGTCGCGGCCTGGATCATCTCGGCGGTGAAATTGTAATCGGTGACCGCAAACAGGCCGGAATCGACCCCTTCCTCCAGCAGCGCCGCCAGGAACACTCGCTCCAGCGCCAATTGCTCGTTGGCGAACAGCGGCCGCTCGCGGTGCAGCACCTCGGCGATCTCCAGAATCTTAGCGTTGCCTTCGAACAACTCGAAGGAATCGCGCATGCCCTTGAAGAACAATTCGCGCAGCCGCTTGTCGGGGGCCCATTCCTTTTTTCGGCCGATGGCGGCGAGTTCCCCGTGCTCGGCGGCGTAATGCTTGCGGGCCATGGCCTCGGCGATGTCGATCTTGGCCTCAAAGAAGCGGTAGATATTGCCCGGCGACATGGAGCAATCGGCGGCGATTTCCGCCATCGTGGTTTTGCCGTAGCCATAATGGCGGATGCGGGCCATGGCGGCATCAAGTATACGGTCACGGGTGCTGGTTTTTTCGTCCATCCCTACAAGATACGCGGTATTGCCTGAACGTTCAATGAAGGATTCACTTTTGTGACCAATCCGTTTGCGACCGTGGCCGTGTTAGGCGCTGGCGCCTGGGGCACGGCGCTGGCGCAGGTGGCGGCGACCGCCGGGCGCGAGGTGGGCCTGTGGGCGCTGGAGCCCGAAGTGGCGCTGGCGGTCAACCGGGACCACGAGAACCCGCTGTTTCTGCCGGGAATTCCGCTCAACCCGAACATCCGCGCTTTCGCCGCGCTCGAACAGGCCGCCAGCGCCGAACTGATCCTGGCGGTCTCGCCCGCTCAGCACATGCGCTCGGTGTTGCGGGCGCTGCAGCCGCACCTGCGCGCCGGCGCGCCGATCGTGCTGTGCGCCAAGGGGGTCGAGCGCGGCTCACTCGCCCTGATGACCGACGTGCTGGCCGAGGAGATCCCAGCCGCGGGCGTGGCGGTGCTGTCGGGGCCGGGCTTCGCCAAGGACGTGGCCCGCGGCCTGCCTACCGCCACCACCATAGCCAGCCCCGACCCGGAGCTGGCGCGGCGCGTGGTGGCCACACTCGGCCTGCCGACTTTCCGTCCTTACCTGGCCGACGATCTGGTCGGGGCCGAGATCGGCGGCGCGGTGAAGAACGTCATCGCCATCGGCTGCGGTGTCGCGCTCGGGCGGCAATTGGGCGACGGCGCGCGCGCGGCGCTGATCACCCGCGGCTTTGCCGAGCTCACGCGCCTGGGGCTCGCCATGGGCGGAAAGGCCGAGACACTTTCGGGGCTGTGCGGGCTCGGCGATCTGGTGCTCACCTGCGCCTCGCTCACCTCGCGCAACACTTCGCTCGGCGCGGCGCTCGGCGAAGGCCGCGCGTTGGCGGATATCCTGGCTGAGCGCCGTTCGGTGGCCGAAGGCCTGGAGAGCGCGCCAGCCGTAGTCGCGCTGGCAGCGCGGCACGGCGTGGAAATGCCGATCTGCGCGGCGGTGGACGCAATCCTCGGCGGGCGCGCCGGCATCGACGAAGCCATCGCCGCGCTGCTGGCGCGGCCGTTCCGCGCTGAGGGAGCGTGAGGGCTTCCCAATGTCGCCGCCGCCGCTAAGCTTCCCCCGGGGGACGCGCAGATGGCCGACGCCAAGAGCCGGGAGCAGCAGCAGCAGGAATGGTGGGACCGCTGGTGGGGGGAAGATTTTTCCTGGGCCGGGCTGGCGGCCAAGTCGGTGGGCCGAAGCATTATTGGTAGCGGGCTCAACGGCAAACGCACTCTGCAGGATTATTGGCGCTGCGATCCGGCCAGCGGCGTGGTGCGCGACGATGCGGCGATGCTGGCGGCGGGAGAATTGGCCGAGTGCGAGGGCGCACTGTTCCACATCGCCCATCTGCCGGCGAAGAGCAAAGCCGGCGCGGCGACCTGGAAAGCCGATCTGAACCACGAAAACTGGGCGCGGCTAGAGCAGAAGCTGGGCGCGCGTCTCGCCGCCGGGGCCGAGACCAAAGTCGATGTCGTCGGCGACGCCGAAGGCCCGGACGGGCGCACGCAACTGGGCGGCTGCGTGCTGCGCGGCATCCCCTCCCAGCCTCGGGGTAGCGAGAGTCCGTTGCATCTAGAAGCCCGGCGCATGGCGGTGCTCGGGGTTGCGGATTATCGCGGACATCATTTCGGTCCCGGCGCCCGCTTCGACCGCGCAAGCTTCAGCGGAGATGCCAGCTTCATCGGCGCAAGCTTCAGCGGATATGCCAGCTTCGACAGCGCAAGCTTCAGCGGAGAAGCCAGCTTCAACATCGCAAGCTTCAGCGGATATGCCAGCTTCGACGGCGCAAGCTTCAGCGGAGATGCCCGCTTCGTCAGCGCAAGCTTCAGCGGAGGTTGCTTCGTCAGCGCAAGCTTCAGCCGAGATGCCAGCTTCAACATTGCAAGCTTCAGCGGAGATGCCTGCTTCGACCGCGCAAGCTTCAGCGGAGATGCCCGCTTCGACAGCGCAAGCTTCAACGGAGAAGCACGCTTCGAGCGCGCAAGCTTCAGCGGAGATGCCAGCTTCGTGGGCGCAAACTTCAGCGGAAATGCTATCTTCGACAGCGCAAGCTTCACTGGAGTTGCCCGCTTCCTGGACGCGAAATTCAAGGGGAAAGCCTATTTCCAAGTCAAGGCTTTCGAAAAGGCGGCGACGTTCCAGCGCTGCCTGTTCGACGAATTGGTCTGGTTCGACGGCGCGAATTTCAAGGGCGATATGGATTTCACCGCTGCGGTGTTCGACAAGCTGGCTTCGTTCGAGAAAATCACCTGGCCGCAGGATTGCCGGCATTGGCACTCGGCGTTCGACGATGTGTTGTTTCGGAGTAAGTTGCAGCTCACCGGCGCGGGCTTTCGCGCTTTCGCCGCGTTCGACGGGGCCACGCTCGAACGCGGCGTGCAACTCGATGATCCGGAAACCGAGGAAGAAGCCAACCGCAGCTTCCGCGCCGAACGCAAGGCCGCGAGCGCTTCCGCCAAACGCGACGGGGCGGATTTCGAAAATCTTGAGAACGAAGTGCGCAAGGAGAGGGACAAGGACAAAGCCAACCCGGTGAAGCAGAGCGAAATCAATTCCCACATCCGCGCCCAGCGCGAAGAGCGCTTGCGCCAGCTCGAACGCGGTTGCCGGGTGCTGAAGCTGGCGATGGATTATTCTTCCAACAAAACCCGCGAGCAGATGCTCTATCGCTTCGAATTGCAGGCGCGCCGGGCGCAGCGCAAATTGCGCTTCGGCGAAAAGACTTTCTCCGATCTCTACGCCGCGGCCTCCGATTACGGGGCCTCGATCTGGCGGCCCTTCGCGGCGCTGGCGGTGCTGATCGCGGCGTTCGGCGGCGGGTTCTGGGGCCTGGCGGCGGCGCTCGATCCGCTGTTTGACGCGCGCCTGCTGGCCGGCGATTTGGCGGCGCAGCTCTGGGCCACGCTGGATTTCTCCTGGGGCAATGTGTTCAAGCCGCTCTCGGCGCTGAGCGAGGACGCAGCCTCGGTGCGCGACGGTTCGATGATCGATTTGCTGCTCACCGAAACCGGCGACGGCTGGCCTTTGGTCGTGCGCATGATCGCCACGCTGCAATCGCTGCTGGCCATCGTGCTCGCCTTCCTGTTCGCGCTGGCGGTGCGGCGGCGCTTCCAGATCAGCTGAGGCGCGGGTGCGTATACAAACACTCCGTCATTCCGGACACGCGGAGCGTGATCCGGAACCTAGGGGCAACAGACGCGCTTGCAGCCCCTGGGTTCCGGGTTCGGCTCCGCCGCCCCGGAATGACGGAGAAGTTTGTTTCCGTTGGTCATAGCTTGGGCGCAAGTATGAGTCAGATCCTCGAACTCGCGTTAGCGGCGGGCCCGCGGTTCAACCCCAATCGCGTCAGAACCGACTCACGCCTTCGCTGGCGCTTCGTCGGCGTCTTCCTCGTCGTCGTCGTCGTCGGGGGTGGCGCGTTTGCGGGTCAGCATGTAGCCGAGGCCGGCCAGGGCGACGACGCCGAGCGCGATCCAGGGGAACCAGGCGCTCAGGCCGCCGAAACCGCTTTGCTTCTCGTCGGCGGCTTTGGTTAGCGCGGCTTCGGCGAGCTGGGCGGCGGAAAGGCCGGTGACCAATCCTGGCACCGTGAAAGCGGAAACCTGATCGCTGGCGGGCAGGAAGTCGGCGTAGCGATTGCCTTCGCTGAAACTGAGCATGGTTTTCATTTCGCTAGCGGCGGTTTCGATCAACGGCATCTGGTCGAGGCTGCCGATCGAGGTGAGCGCGGCGACGCCTTTGCGGGCGGGCATTTTCTGCTCGTAGCGCAAGTCGGGCCCTTGCGAGCCTGGCGCGGCCACGCGCTCGGCCCAGACCAGTTCTGGGGTCTCGGCCGTGAACGCGGCGGGTGTGGCGAAACCCTCGAAGCGGCGCTGCTGCGAAGCGCGCGCGGTGCGCACGTCGGCTTCGAAATTGGCGTCGGCCAGGCCGCTGGCGGTTTCTCCGCGCACATAGCCGATGGCGTCATAGCTCACCACCGTGGCCCAGGTGTCGGGGGCGCGGACATTGGCGCCGGTGGGAGCAATGAGGCCGAGCACCGTGCCCGAAGGCTGGGCGGCGCTGGTGCGCTGCATGTAGCCGTAGGCTTCCTCGGCGGAGTAGAAGCGATAGCCGCGCGGCACGTTGAGGGAGAACGCGCCGTCCATCAGCGCGATGGTTCCGCTGCGCCCTTCCGGGGCGGCTTCGACCGGCGCGGCGCGGACCGGGGCGGCGCGCACCGGGGGCGCGGCCACATCGGGCCCGGCGGTTCCCGGCCCGTCGGCCAAAGCCGGCGCGGCTAGCGCTACCGCAATGGCGGCGAAAATGGCGTGCGTCAGTTTCATGCGCATGTTCGTGTCTCCCACGCTGCCACCATTCCGGAGGCGTCCCACGCTTTGAATTAACCGTGTCAGGGCGGCGCGTGAAGCGCTTTTCTGGATTCAAATCGCGCAGGCTGCTCTCAATTCAGCTTTGGCGCCGGCCATGGCTTCATCGATGGCGGCGCGCCATTCCGCCATGGTTTTAGCGGCTTGCGCGCGCTCGGGGTAGCTGACGCCGCGCGAGGAATTGACCACGCCGCCCTCGCGACCATACGGCATTGTAACAAAGCCGGCGACCGCGTCGGCCGCGCTCGCCCCTTGCGCGCCGTAGCCGGGGACCAGAAACAGCGCCTCGGGCATGGCTTCGCGCAGCGCCCGCGCCTGCTCAGGATAGGTCGCGCCCGCCACCGCCATCAGCCCCGACCAGCCGCTCGCGCCCTTGAGGCGCGCGCATAGTGGCGACAGCATTTCCCCCACCCGCCGCCACACTGGCGCGCCGCCGACGTCGAGATCCTGGATATCGCCCGCGCCCGGGTTGGAAGTGCGCACCAGCACCGCTACGCCCTTGGCTTCGCGCTCGGCCAGCGCCAGGAACGGCTCAAGCGTGTCGAGCCCGAGATAGGGGTTCACGGTCACGCAATCGGCGGCGAAGCCTGGCTTGGCCCCCAGCGTGGCGCGCGCATAGCCCTCGGCGGTCGTGCCGATGTCGCCGCGCTTGGCGTCGAGGATCACCAGCATGCCCGCTGCTTGGGCTTCCTCGCACAGCAAACGGGCGACGATGTAGCCTTCCTCGCCCCATTGCTCGAACAGGCCGAGCTGCGGTTTGAGCACGGCGGCGTGCTTGGCGGCGATGGCGATCAAGGCGGCGCCGAATTTGAGCACTGCCGCCGCGTCCTTGGCGGGCTCGCCGAACAGCGCGGGAATGCGCTCGGGAAACGGATCGACGCCCACGCACAAGGGCGAGCCGGCGCGGCGCACGCCCTCGATCAAGCGGTCGGCAAAAGGCGCTTTCATTCGCTGGGCGCGATGTCTTGCGGGGCCACGCACACCACCTGCGCCACCGCCAGCGAACGGCGCAGATCGTCGGCGGCGGGGCCGTAATTGTCGGGCGACAGGCGTGAAGTCGGCGCGCCCTCGGCCTGCACGCGCTCGACCCCGAGCAGGCGCAGGATCGAGGAGGGCGCGGCGGTATAGATGCGTCCGCGCCGCGCCGATTCCGCGACGATGACGCCGATCACCTGGCCGTTGGCGGCCAGCGCGGGACCCCCGCTCATGCCCGCGAGCGAGCCGCGCAGGCGCCCGGTGCGGCCAAGCTCGGCCCAGGCCAGCACCGGCTCTTCCACCTCGTAGCGTCCGCGTGCGATCAGCCGCTCGCGGCCGATCAGCCGCGAATAGGCTTCGCCGCCGCGGCCTTGGGGAAAGCCGATCAGATAGGCGCGCTGGCCGACCTGGAAATGCGTTTCCGAAGTGTCGATGGCGAGGGCGGGGGTGGCGGTATCGGTGCGCAACAGCGCCAGATCGGAATTGTAGGCGCGCCGCACATCGCGCACCAGCGCCGCGCCACCTCGCGCCTCGCTGTCGCGCGACATCACCAGCCCGATTTTCTGGCAGCCGTCGACGACGTGACGGGCGGTGAGCCACCAGCCGTCCGCGGTGATGGCGAAGGCCGAGCCCAGGGTGGAAGTCACCGGGCCGACCTCCACCAGCACGCTCGGATCGAGATCGGAGGGCGGCGGCAAAAACGCCTGGTCCTGCCCCGGCAAGGTCGGCGGCGCATCGAACCGGCGGTCGATCCGGAACAGCATGAACACAACCGCCGCGATGACGACCATGTAGAGCAGCCAGTCTGGGATCAGGCGCGACACGGGGTTCAACTCAAGTCAGATTGATGTCGGTAATGGCGCCGGCGACAATCAGGGCCAGGCCGATCTTGATGCTCATCAGGAAAATGGCGGCGGCGACATCGCCCTCGGCGATGCGGCGCGGCAGCCCGCGCAGGACCATGTCGGCGAAACGAAACGCCAGGATTTGCAGCAGCAGCGTCACCACGCCCCAGATCAAGACATCCATCAAGCTCGAAGCCGAGCCGAGATTGGCGCCCATCGGGATCGCCAAGCCGACCACCACGCCGCCGAACGCCAGCGCCGCCGAAGGGTTGCCGGCGCGGATCAGGGCGAGTTCGCGGTGCGGGGTCAGAATCACATAAACCACCAGCGAGCCGACGAACAGGCCAATCGCCGCCGCCAGCTGAATGATGAATTCGGGAAACCCGATCACGAACTGATTGATGGAAACTTCCATTGCGGCTCACTTTGCTCCGCCCGCGCGCGGCGAAGGCTTGCGCTAGCGGTTCCGGCGCGTAGGTGCAAGGTAAGGTGCTGAGGCAATTGCTCCGTGCAGGGCCGCGAGCCCGGCTTTCACCCTTCGCTAACCGCAATTGCGCAAACTGGCTCGTCATGATGGTTTCCCGGCGCCTGCTTTGGCTTGGAATGTTCGCGGCGCTGGCGGGGCCAGCGGCGGCGTCCGGCGCCGCCGCGCCGCAGCAGCAGGCCCCGGCAACGCGCCAGGAGCGGCTCACTTCGGCGGAATCCTATGTGCCGCTGCCGACCTTCACCGCCGGGGTGCTGCAGCGCCATTCCACCGCCGGCGCCATCGTCGTCGATATGGGGCTCGACGTGCCCGACGCCGGGCTGCGCCGGCGCGTGCGGCTGAACGCGCCGCGGCTGCACGACGCCATGCTCACCGCCATCTCCACTTACGCCAGCACTTATTACCGCGACCGCACCCCGCCCGAGCCGGCGGTGCTGACGCGGCTGATGCAGCAAGCCGCCGACCGCGTACTCGGCGCGCCGGGCGCACGCGTATTGCTCGCCAATCTGATCTACCAGCGCCGCGCCGGTTGAGACCTATACCAACGGCCCGAAGGTTTGACCCGTGACCATGATGTCAAGCTCCGTCATTCCGGGGCTCGCGGAGCGAGAACCCGGAATGACGGAATCCTTGGGTTCAGATACGGATCGATGCTTAGGGCCGTTGAGACTTACTCGCCGCGGCAGGCGATGGGGTGCAGCAGGCCGGTGACGCTGCCCTGCACCGGCGCGCGATAAACCGGGGCAGGCTGGTCGCGCGCCACCACGGTGTCGTCCGCCCCCATGATCTGACGCTCGACGACGATGAACTCGCCATTGCCGCAATTGAAGCGGTAGTGCAGGCGCTCCAGTTCGTAGCTGATGCGGGTGATCGCATCCGCGGTCTCGACGATGTAGCGCTGCATCACGCCGTGTCGGGCTTGGATCCAGATGTCGGCCGTGCCGTCCTCGTTGCGGGTGATGGTGCGCTGATTGAAGTGCACCTCCCCGCGCGGACAATTATCGCCCGGCGGGCAGAATTCGCGCTGGTAGGCGATCAGCAGCCAGTCGGGCAGGTCGTCGAGCCGGTCGAGCACGACTTGGCCGGCGAAGCCGCCAGGCGCAACGGCTTCGCCCGGTTTGGGCTTTGGACCGAGCCAAACATAGCCAACCGAAACCAGCGCGATTACCGCAATGATCCCGCCAGCGATGAGGACGGAGAGAGGTAGCTTCATCGGCTTGATGTCGGGGGTCGGCGCGGCGAACGCAAGTCACATTGCCGAGATGCCGCCGTCGAGCTTCAACTCGGCCCCGGTCATGAACCGGCTTTCGTCGGAGACCAGATAGAGTGCGGCCATGCCGATCTCCTCCGGCTTGCCGATGCGCCCAAGCGGGACTTGCCGGGCGAGCTTCGCTTCGGCTTCCTCCTTGCCGAACCTGGTGCGCAGCGGATCGAGTATGGGCGTGTCGATAAAGGTCGGGTGGATCGAGTTCGAGCGGATGTCGAGGCCCTTCTTGGCGCAGTAAAGCGCGATGTTCTTGGACAAGAGCCAGACCGCCGCCTTGGAGGCGTTGTAGGCGGGGGTGTTGTGGCTGGCGATCAGCCCGGCGATCGAGGAGATGTTGACGATCGAGCCCGGCTGGTTCTTGGCCAGATATTTGATTGCGTGCTTGGCGCCCAGGAACACCGAATCGACGTTGATGCTCATCACCCGGCGGAAATCCGCCAGCGACATCTCCTCGACGCCGCCCTTGCCGCCGGCGATTCCGGCATTGTTGATCAGCGCCGAAATGCCCCCCATGGCGGTATTGGCGGCCTCAAGCGCGGCGACCCATTGGCCTTCATCGGTGACGTTGAGTTCGAAGGCGTGGGCGGTTTTCGCCCCGTGTTTGCCGTTGAGTTCGTCGGCGAGTTTCTGCGCCCCGACAAAATTCAGATCGGCCAGCGCCACCTTGGCGCCTTCGCCAGCCAGCGCGCGCGCCATGGCCGCGCCCAGGCCCTGCGCCGCGCCGGTGATGAAGGCTTTTTTTCCTTGAACGCGATCGGTCATCGACAATTTCCTTTCGTGACGCAGCGGACCCGCAAGGGGGAGGGGAACACTAAACCTGCGCCGCCGCGTCCATGAACTGCGCCAGCGCCACATCCTTTTCCGTCACCCCGCCCGCATCGTGCGTGGCCAGCGTGACCTCGACGCGGTTATAGACGTTGAACCATTCGGGATGGTGGTCGTGTTTTTCCGCGTGCAGCGCCACCCGCGCCATGAAGCCGAAGGCGGCGTTGAAGTCCTTGAAGCGAAACTCCCTGGCGACGGCGTCGCGCCCTTCGGCCGCGCGCCAGCCGGGAAGCCGCGCCAGAGCCGCCGCCACGCTGATTTTTTCGGTCATGGGGCGAGTATGCCAGCGCCAACGCCCGCGCGCCACTGGTATAAGCAAGGCGACAAGCAATCTGTCCGCGACCGCTCGCTGCACGCGTTGGAGAAGTATGCGAAGCTGAAGGGGATTAGCGTGACGTATCGGGGGTAGGGGGAGCGAGTTAGGCTGCTTCGTCGCCGCGCCAAGGTATGTCGCTGGCGACAACAGACACATGGCTAAGGTCGTGCTTGGCGAGTAGCGCCTTCACGCGTTGCACGCGCGCTGAACGATCACCTGTGGTCCAACCACGACCCGCTTCAAGATGCGTTAGTACGCGCCGTCGCCGCTCGGTGGCTGTTAGAGTTGCCGGTGGGGGCGGCGGCGGTCCATAACAGAGCGATGATCAGTATGGTTCGTCATTCCGGACGCGCGGAGCGCGATCCGGAACCCAGGGGCAAACGCTCGGCGCTCTACGATCCCCTGGGTTCCGGGTTCCGCCTCCGGCGGCCCCGGAATGACGGAGGTGGATTTGAGGCGACGCTGCTATGACCGACTACGCCGCCCTCACCGCCCGCGAGACGCAAGCGTTCATCGCGTCGCACCCCAAAAGCGCCGGGCAAGCGAGCGCGCTTGCGCAACACTGGCTCTCCGGCGCGCCGATGCATTGGATGCGCGATTGGGCCACGCCGTTTCCGATCGTGGTCGAGGACGCCGAGGGGGCGACGCTCACCGATATCGACGACAATGTGTATGACGATTTTTGCCTCGGCGACACGCCGGGCATGTTTGGGCATGGGCTCGCGCCGGTCGCCCGCGCGGTGGCCGAACAGTCGCGGCGGGGCACGACTTATATGTTGCCGACGGAAACAGCGGCGGAGGTCGGCGCGCTGCTGGCGGCGCGTTTCGGGCTGCCGCTCTGGCAGACCACGCTGTCGGCCAGCGACGCCAATCGCGCGCTGATCCGCTGGGCGCGGGCGGTGACGAACAAGCCGGTGATCGTGGTGTTCGACGGCGCCTATCACGGCATGGTCGAGGATTGTTTTGTCGAGCTGCGCGAGGGGCGCACGCGCATGGATTCGGGCCTAGTCGGCCAGGTCCACGACATGACCCGCACCACCCGCGCGATTCCGTTTAACGATATCGGCGCGCTGGAAGCGGCGCTGGCGCAGGGCGATGTCGCCGCCGTGCTGTGCGAGCCGGCGATGACCAATTGCGGCATGATCCTGCCGGAGGCCGGCTTTCACGCGCGCCTGCGGGCGCTGACGAAAAAGGCCGGCGCGCTGCTGATCGTGGATGAGACGCATACGCTCTCGACTGGGCCGGGCGGCGCGACCAAGGCGTGGGGGCTCGAGCCGGATGCGCTTTGCATCGGCAAGGCCATCGCCGGGGGTTTTCCGGCGGCGGTGTGGGGGGTGAGCGCGGAATTCGCGGGGCGCATTCAGAATTGGAGCGACAGCGCCGCCCTTCGACAAGCTCAGGGTGACGCTGTCGGCGGCGGCGAAGCAGGCGTCAGCCTGAGCTTGTCGAAGGCGCCGCCGCAGGTATCGACCGGCCGCTCCGGCATCGGCACCACGCTCGCCGGCAATGCGGCGGGATTGGCTGCCATCGCCGCGACGCTGCGTGAGGTGGCGACGCCGGAAGCCTATGCGGCCATGCTGGCGGGCGCTGACTATCTGGTCGCGGAGCTGAACAAGCTCATCGCCGCGCGGCGGCTGCCCTGGTGCGTGGTCCATGTCGGCGCCCGCGCGGAGATCGTGTTCGCGCCGGCCCCGCCAAGGAATGCCGCCGAGATGCGCGCGGCGCTGGCGCAGCGCGAGCTGAACCATGCGCTGCATCTTTATTTGATCAATCGCGGCATCCTGATCGCGCCGTTCCACATGATGATGCTGGTTTCCCCGGCGACGACCGGCGCGCAGATTGATCGGCTGGTGAGCGCGGTGGATGCCTTTGTGGAGGAAAGCGCGACGAGCTAAAGCGCGCGACTCGTCCACCCATTCCCGGGGTGCCGCGCAGCGGCGAGCCCGGGACCCATAAACCCGAGCGTCAGTAATTATGGGTCCCGGACTTGCGCTTCGCGCAATCCGGGAATGGGTGGGAGTTGCCCGCGACTACGCCTTCGGTCCATAAGGCCGCCATGACCATTGCTGACGCCAAAGAGTGCAAGTCGTTTCTCGACGCTCACCCCGATATCCAGTTCTTCGAGATCGTGTTCACCAACATGGCCGGGGTGCCGCGCGGCAAGCGCTTGCGTCGGCATGAGATCATGGCGGTGTTCGAGCAGGGGCGGTTTTTGCCCGGCTCGATCCTGGTCAACGACATCACCGGCCAGGATGTGGAAGCCACCGGCCTAGTCTGGGAAGATGGCGATGCCGACCGTATCGCCAAACCCATTGCCGGCCGGTTGACGCCGGCGCCGTGGCTGGGGGCGGACGTCGCGCAAGTGGCGCTCTCGATGTACGAACTCGACGGCAAGCCCAACGATCTCGATCCGCGCCATGTGCTGCAGCGAGTCATTGATCGGTTCGCGGCCGATGGGCTCGTTCCGGTGGTGGCGTGCGAGTTGGAATATTATCTCGTTGATGCACGCCGCACCCGCTCGGGCGGGGTGCAGCTGCCGCGCTCGCCGCTCACCGGCGACCGGCCGACGCAGCACCAAGTCTATGGCTTGCGCGAAGTCGAGGAGGCGAGCGGGTTTTTGCGCGATCTGTGGGCCGCCGCCGATGCCATGGGGGTGCCGCTCGAAGGCGCGATCAGCGAATACGCGCCCGGCCAGCTCGAACTCACCTTGAAGCACCATGCCGACGCGCTGCGCGCGGCTGACGACGCCGTGCTCTACAAACGCGCCGCCAAGGGCGTGGCGCTGCGGCATGGCTGCGAAGCCACGTTTATGGCCAAGCCGTTCGCCGATATGGCCGGCTCGGGCATGCATTTGCATGTCAGCGTCAACGATATGAAGGGCAAGAACATCATGGCCTCGGAGGCGCCGGAGGGCGCGCCGAGCGTGAAGCACGCCATTGGCGGCATGAAGGCGCTCTTGGCGGATTCGATGGCGATCTATGCGCCCAACGCCAATTCCTTCCGCAGATTCAAGGCCAATTCCTATGCCCCGGTGGCGCCCACCTGGGGCGTCAACAACCGCACCGTCTCGTTCCGTGTGCCCGCCGGCGCGCCCAGCACCCGCCACATCGAACACCGCGTCGCCGGCGCCGATGCGCACCCGGCGCTAGCCTTGGCGGCGCTGCTTGCTGCGGTGCACCATGGGTTGACGGGCAAGATCGATCCTGGCCCGGCCATTGTCGGCGACGGCTATGCCCAGGCCGCTGCGAGCGGCGAGAAGATCCCGGTGAACTGGTTTGCAGCGGTGGACCGCTTCGCCGAGTCCGAGCTGCTTCAGGATTATCTGGGCGAGCGCTTCGTGCGCATGTATTCAATCGTCAAGCGCGCGGAGCAAGAACGCTTCCAAAGCGTGATCGCCGACGTGGACTACGATTGGTATCTGCGCGCCTGCTGAGCGGTTGCGGCACAGAACCAGAACAGTCGATTTCGTGATCACAGATATTGATTATGAGACCGGTTTGCGTGTTTGTTAGAAAGCGCAAACAACACGCGGCGGCGATCGCGGCAATCCAAGGGAGCGAAAACAATGGCCAAGGGCAAATATCTCCGCGGTGCCTCGCGCCGCTCGATCCTGCAACAATTCGGCGCGGCGGCCGTGGGCATCTCGTTCGCCGGCGGGCTCGCCGCGTGCGGCAAGAGCGGCTCCGAGCGTGTGGTGCAATTCTATACTTGGGCGACTTACACCGGCGAAACCACTTTTGCCGACTTTCAGGCGGCGACCGGGATCGAAGTGAAGGAAAGTATTTTCGCCACGAACGATGAATTGTTCGCGAAATTGCGCGCTGGCGGTCATGGGTATGATTTGATCGTTCCCTCCAACGAATTCGTCACCCGCATGGCGCAGGCGCAATTGCTTCAGGAGCTGGATCACGCAAAGATTCCAAATAAAGCAAACCTTCTGCCGGAATTCCAGGACACCGCTTTCGACCCCGGGCGCCGCTATTCAATGCCGTATACGTGGCTCGTACTCGGCATCGCCTATCGCAAGGCGGCGATGCGCAACGGCGAAATTCCCAATTCCTGGCGGCACATTTTCGACTCGCCGCAATATGCCGGCAGGATCGCGCTGCTCTCGGAATCGGCTGACCTCATCCGCTTGTGCGCGAAGTACAAGGGACATTCGGTCAACAACATCCCCGAAGCGATGCTCACCGAAATTGAGCAGATGCTGACCCGGCAGAAGCCCCGTATCAAGGCATTTCACGATGACGACGGTCAGGATTTGCTGGTGTCCGGTGAAGTTGATCTTGTGCTCGAATACAATGGTGACATCGCCCAGGTCATGTCCGAGCCCGGCGGTGACGCATTCGATTTTGTCGTGCCGCAAGAGGGCACGCTAATCAATTCGGATTGCCTTTGCATTCCCGTCGGCGCCCCCAATCCCGATGATGCGCACGCCTTCATCAATTTCATGCTCGATGGTGAAGCGGGCGCGGCCATTACACGAACCATCCAATACCCGACGCCGAACGCCGCCGCGCGCGCGCTCATGGATGACGCGTATAAGGCCAACCCGGTCATCTTCCCGGCCGCCGATCTGATGGCCAAAAGCGAATACGGCGCGTTCGAGGGTGACGAGCGGGCGCGGCTCTTCGAGGAAATCTTCACCCGGATCAACGCGGCGTGAGGTGATGCGGACCGCCGGCTTGCAGCCGGCATGCCGTCTGGAGGGCGGCGGTCCAAGAGGGAGCAGATGCAGCAAACCTGGAAACAAGCGAAAGCGGCGTTCGCGGCGATAGCGGTTCCGCCTGTCGGCTGGCTGCTGTTCTTCTTCCTCGTGCCGATGGCGGTGATTTGGGCCTATTCGTTCGGCGAGAACGTGGGCCCCATCAGTATCGACCTCACCGGCACGTTCGCCAATTATATACGCGCGCTGGAGCCGCTCTATCTCGGCATTTTCGGCAAGAGCCTGGTCATCGCCGGCGTCACGACGCTCTTGTGCCTGCTGATCGGCTTTCCGGTGGCGCTGGCCATCGCCTTCGCCAGCCCGCGCATGAAGGCGTGGCTGCTGTTGCTGATCATGCTGCCGTTCTGGACCAATCTGCTCATCCGCACCTATGCCCTAATCGCGGTGCTGCGCGAGCAGGGCTATGTCAATTTCGGGCTGGAATGGTTCTGGAATGGCGCCAGTTGGGCGCGCACTTTGGTCGGCATGCAGCCGCTGGGCGATTATGAGCCGCTGACCTTGCTCTACAACAATTTCGCCGTCGTGCTTGGCCTCGTCTATGTGCATCTGCCGTTCATGGTGCTGCCGCTCTATTCCGCGCTCGATCGTATGGATCGCTCGCTGATGGAGGCGAGCCTCGATCTCGGCGCCGGGCATTTGCGCACCATCTTGCTGGTGGTGGTGCCGCTGGCCGCGCCCGGCATCGCCTCGGGCATTCTGATTACCTTCATCCCGGCGCTCGGCGCCTATCTGACGCCCGATTTGCTCGGCGGCACTGACAGCCAGATGATCGCCAACGTCATTGAGCGGCAGTTCAAGAAGGCCAATGATTGGCCGTTTGGCGCGGCGCTGTCGTTCCTGCTCATGTATCTGACGTTCTTCGCCATCGCCGCGCAGGCGTTCATTCAGCGCAAGAGCGAGCGGAGGGGCTGATGGCGCGCCAAGCCAAGGAAAAGCCGGGGCCGCTCGAGTACCACCGCCGCTGGCCGCTGCAGCTGATGGTCGGCGGGACCTTGTTCTTCCTCTATTTCCCACTGCTGATCCTGATGGTGTTCAGCTTCAACGACAGCCGCCGCAACATCGTCTGGCAGGGCTTCACCCTCGATTATTACGAGAAGGCGTTCAACAATGCCTCGCTGATCGAGGCCTTCGTCAACTCGCTCACCATCGCCTTTTTCTGCACCGTGCTCAGCGTCGTGCTCGGTGCGCTTGCGGCGGTGATGCTGTGGCGCTTCCGCTTTCCAGGGAAAACAGCGGTCGAGGGCGCGATGGCGCTGCCGATTGTGGTGCCGGAGATCTGCATGGGCGTGGCCATGCTGGTGTTCTTCGCCAAAGTGTTCCCGTGGCCGTCGGGACTGCCCTGGCCGCTCAATCTGGGCGCCATCATCATCGCCCACACCTCGTTCGCGTTTCCGTTCGTGGCCACGGTGGTGCGGGCGCGGCTCGCGTCATTCAACCGCGAATTGGAAGAGGCGGCCAAGGATCTGGGGGCCAGCGAATGGCGCACGTTCTGGGACGTGCTGGTGCCGCACATGCAGCCGGGCCTGATCGCCGGGGCGCTGCTCGCGTTCACGCTCAGCCTCGATGATTTCGTCATCACCTTCTTCACCGCCGGACCGGACACCATCACGTTCCCGGTCAAAATCTATTCCATGCTGCGTTTCTCGGTGACGCCGGAAGTGAACGCGGCGTCCACCATCCTGATAGTCGTTACCGTCGCGCTGACGGCGATCGGTTTGCACCTGCAGAACCAGTCCGAAAACAAAAAGCCCAAGGCTTGATCCGCATGACCGACACCGCGCCCAGCTCCTTCGCCAAGCCCACGCCGCACGTGAAGGAAAACGCCATCATCCGCTTCGAGAACATCACCAAGCGCTATGGCAAGGTGGTCGCGGTCGATAACGTGAATCTGGAAATCCGCGAGGGCGAGTTCTTCGCGCTGCTCGGGCCCTCGGGCTGCGGGAAAACAACCTTGCTGCGTATACTCGCCGGCTTTGAAACCCCGACCGAAGGCCGCGTGTTCATCGATGGCAAGGACATCGCCGCGCTGCCGCCGAACAAACGCCCGGTCAACATGGTGTTCCAATCCTACGCCGTGTTCCCGCACATGAAAGTGGCCGACAATGTCGCTTATGGCTTGAAGATGGACGGCGTCGACGCCGGCGAGTGCAAGCGCCGCGTCGAGGAAGCGCTCGAACTGGTGAAGCTCGGCGGTTATGGCGAGCGCATGCCCGACCAGCTCTCCGGCGGGCAACGCCAGCGCGTGGCGCTGGCGCGCGCCTTGGTGAAACGCCCGCGCGTGCTGCTGCTGGATGAGCCGCTGTCGGCGCTCGATGCGAAACTGCGCGACCAGATGCGCTCCGAGCTGACTTCGCTGCAGGAAAAAGTAGGCATCACCTTCATCATGGTCACCCACGACCAGGACGAGGCGCTGGCCATCGCCACACGCTGCGCGGTGATGCACCGGGGTTTGCTGACGCAAGTGGCAACGCCGGCCGATCTTTACGAATTTCCCAATTCACGCTTTGTCGCCGATTTCGTCGGCTCGGTGAACATGTTCGAAGGCGTGCTGGATAAGGACGAGCAGGATCACGCCATCGTGCGCGCGCCGGAATTGGCGGCCCCGATCTATCTCGACCACGGCGTCAGCGGGGCCAAGGGCGCCACGGTTTGGGTGGCGCTGCGCCCCGAGAAAATCGAGATGCACAAGCGCGCGGACGGCTCAAGCGCGATGAAGATGGAGGACGCGCCGGCGGGAACCAATGTGGTGCCGGGCGTGATCAAGGACATCGTCTATCTGGGTAGCGAGACGATCTTTGAGATCGAACTCGAAAGCGGCCGCCGGGTAAAAACCTTCCGCTCCAATCTGACCCGCTACGACCAGGAGGATTTCACCTGGGACGAACCGGTCTGGCTCGCCTGGCACGCCTGCTCGCCGGCGGTGCTGTTGTCGTGAGGCGCCCACCCATTCCCGGGGCGCCGCGAAGCGGCGCGCCCGGGACCCATAGACACGAACGTCGGCGTGAGTACGCGATGGTCAGTGTCTTCGGTGTTTGTGCTGCTCGAGTTCGGGGTCTTGGGTCCCGGACTGCGCTTCGCGCATCCGGGAATGGGTGGGATTTGTCATGAACCTCTCCACCCTCCGCCCCGTTCTTGGCGTCATCTGCT
Source organism: Alphaproteobacteria bacterium (assembly GCA_031400895.1). Taxonomy (GTDB): domain Bacteria; phylum Pseudomonadota; class Alphaproteobacteria; order Caulobacterales; family Aquidulcibacteraceae; genus Vitreimonas. The sequence goes on from JANNQT010000113.1 coordinate 64,614, forward strand.
GCAATCGCGAGATTGGCGGTCAGCCGGCGCAATCGGTGATGACGCGCTACATCCTCTCGGCGCTCACCTATGCGGATGCGGCGGGCCTGCTGGTCCCGGCGATGCCTGACTTGCTCAGCGCGCGCGAAGTGGCGCCGCGGCTGGACGGCATTTTGCTCACCGGCACGCCGTCAAACCTCGATCCCAAACGCTATGGCGAATTGGTCGAGGATGCGCCCGGCCCGTTCGATCCCGCGCGTGATGAAATGACGGCGGGTTTGATTGAGGCCATGCTGGAGCTTGGCAAGCCGGTGTTCGGCATTTGCCGCGGCTTCCAGGAACTCAACGTCGCCTTCGGCGGCACGCTGCGGCGCGATATGGCCGATAGTCCCGAACTCTTGGCCCATCACGCGCCGCGCGAGGCGGATTTCACCGCCATGTTCGATCACGTGCATCCGGTGATCCTCGAGAAGGGCGGCGTCTTGCACCGCGCCTATGGCCGCGACGAGATCGATACGGTCAGCGTGCATTTTCAGGGCGTCGATAAATTGGGCGCTGGGCTCAAGGTGGAGGCGCTCGCGCCCGATGGGGTGATCGAAGCGGTGTCGGCGGAAGTGAACGGCGCGCCAGTGCTGGCGGTGCAATGGCACCCCGAATGGAAAGCGCATGAAAATCCGCAAAGCCAAGTGTTCTTCAATCTGCTAGGTCGCGCGCTGCGGGGAGAGAAATTGACGCCAGGATAATTCACCACCCATCCCCGGAAACGGCGAAGCCGTTGTCCGGGGCCAATAAACACAAGCGTTCGCGTGTATGGGCCCCGGACTTGCGCTGCGCGCAATCCGGGGATGGGTGTAAATCGAGTAGGTGATTACAAGGAACAAACATGACCGCCCGCAATTACAACATCCCCGAACTGCGCCGTCTCGACGTCGCGCACCATCTGCCGGCGCAGGCCAATTACGGCGAGATCGTAGCGTTGGGCGGCTCGCGCATCATCACCCGCGCCGAGGGCTGCACCATCTATGATGGCGACGGCAATGCGATTCTCGACGGCATGGCCGGGCTGTGGTGCGTTAATGTCGGCTATGGGCGCGAGGAATTGGTTGAGGCCGCGGCCGCGCAGATGCGCGAACTGCCCTTCTACAACACGTTCTTCAAAACCGCGACGCCGCCGACGGTGATGCTCGCGGCCAAGCTTGCGGAAAAGCTCGGCGGTGATCTGCAGCACGTGTTTTTCAATTCCTCGGGCTCGGAAGCCAACGACACAATCATGCGCATGGTGCGCCATTATTGGAATGTGAAGGGCGAGCCCAAGCGCTCGATCTTCATCTCGCGCTGGAACGCCTATCACGGCTCGACCATGGCCGGCGCCAGCCTCGGCGGCATGAAGCACATGCACCCGATCGGAGGTCTGCCGATCCCTGGAATCGAGCACGTGGCGCAACCGTACAAGTTTGGCGAAGGCTTTGGCGAGGATGAAGAGAGCTTCGCCGCACGTTGCGCGCAGGAGATCGAGGATCGCATCCTCAAGGTCGGGCCAGAAAACGTCGCAGCGTTCATCGGCGAAGTGGTGCAGGGCGCGGGCGGGGTGATCATTCCGCCGAAAGGCTATTGGAAGCGGGTGGAAGCAATTTGCCGCAAGTATGGAATCTTGCTGGTGGTTGACGAGGTCATCACCGGCTTTGGCCGGCTTGGCGCATGGTTCGGCTTCCAGCATTTTGGCGTGACGCCTGATCTCGTGCCGATGGCGAAGGGATTGTCCTCCGGATATTTGCCGGTGTCGGCGGTTGGCGTCTCGCACGCGATTGTTGAAGTGCTGCGTGAGAAGGGCGGCGATTTCGCGCATGGCTATACTTATTCCGGCCATCCGGTGGCGGCGGCGGTGGCGCTGAAGAACATCGAAATCATCGAGCGCGAAAATCTGGTGCAGCGCGTGCGCGAGGATATCGGGCCTTATCTCGCCGAAGCGCTGAAGCGACTCGACGGCGATCCGCTGGTGGGGGAGACGCGTTCGCTTGGCCTCATCGGCGCGGTGGAGATCGTGTCGAAGCCGGGCACGAACCAGCGTTTTACCGGCAAGGAAGGCAAGGCCGGTCCGATTGTGCGGGATCTGTGCATCAAGAACGGCCTGATGGTGCGCGGCATCCGCGATTCGATCGTCATGTGCCCGCCGCTCATTATCTCTCGAGAAGAGATCGATTCCATGATCGACATCATTGCCCGCTCGCTGCGCGAAGCCGAGCCCGCGCTCAAGGCGCTCAAGGCGGAATGATCGGGTTGCCGCGGCGAGTTCGCCCGCCGTGAAGCTGGAGCGGCCCCTCGCCGAGCTGCACCTGCGAGTGAACTCAGAATTCCGCCCGCAGCGATATCCTGAAGTCGCGCCCCGGCATTGCCAATTCTTGCTTCAGGAACGAGGAATGCACTCGCCCGAGCTGGTCGGTTAGATTGCGTCCGTCGAGGCGCAGTGTCAGCTCGCCCCCCCGCGGCCGCCAGCCGAGGCCGGCATTGAGCATAGTGAAGCCCTCGGTTTTCGTCTCGAACGGCGCGAGGCGGTTCTGCTCGGCGATTGCGACGATTTCTACGCCGCCGCTCCAGAACTCGTTTTCGGTGTTGAGGCCGAACCGTAACGAGGCGGGGGGAATGCGTGGTGGATGGCCGCCAGCGTCGAACGAGGCCTGCACGAAGTCGAACGCGGCTTCCCAGTTCACTCGCCAACCGGCGGCTTCGAACCAAGGCGCGGCGATCGAGATTTCGCCGCCGACAAATTGGGCGTCGCGCACCGAGAAATGGAACACCGGCAGGATTTCCGCGCCCGCGGGGATCGCCGGATCGGAGGCGCTGGGGGAGAAGCCGGAAGTATCGGCGATCTCGTCGAGCCAGAACACGTCGCCGCGCTGCAACAGCGCGATGTAATCAGAAAACGAGAGAGCGAAGGCGCTTGCCTCGAAACGGACGGCGCCGCGCGCGAACCGCAGCGAGGCCTCGAAGGAAAGCGCGGTTTCGCGCTGCAGCCCGGCATCGCCGACTTCGTAGCTCTCCGTGGCCAGGTGCGGCCCATCGGAGAACAGCTCGACGGCGGTCGGCGCGCGCTCAGTGCGGGCGAGAGTGCCGCCAAGGAACCAATGCTCGGCCGGACGCCAAAAGGCGCCGAGCGAAACACTGAAGCTGTCGAAGTCGCGGGCGCCGAAGTTGAGATTGTCTAGTTCGCGGCGCTCGCCGCGCAGGCCGCCCTCCAGCCCCCATCGGTCGCTATCCCAGCGCTCGATAGCGAAGACGCCGAAATCCCGCGCCGCCGTGGCGCTGAGGAAGGCTTCCGCGCCGACAGCGGCGAGATCGACATCGGAAATCTGTATCCCCGTAACGCCGCGATGGGCGCCGTTGCGATGATGCGCTTCGAGGCGGGTTTCGTAGCCCTCCGAGCTGAAACGCGTGCCTGCTTCGCCGTTGTTCTCAAACTCGGTGTGTTGGTATTCCGACCGCTGGGCGGCGAAGTCGAGCCCATCGAAAAACCCTAGATCGACACGCGCGTCGCCGCGCATTTCGAAGCGGGTCTGCTCCATGTCGATCCTGCCGCCGGTAAGCAGGCCGTATTGGTTCTCGGTGCGCTTGCCGGCTAGCCCGGCATAGCCCCAATCGTGAACCAGCGATGCGCCGGCGGAATAGGCAAGATGCTGGGCAAACTGGTTGAGCGCTTGGCCGGCCGGCGTGTTGTAGGGTTCTGCGTCGCGCGCTGAAGCGCTCAGGTGGAGCTGAAGCGAGCCGGCGCCGAGCCCTGCGTTCGCGGCGGCGAAGCGCGCCTGGTCGACGCTCGCCATGCCAGCGAGCGCTGCGGCGTCAACCCGTTCGGAACGCCGCGTGGGGATCGACTGATCGATGACGTTGACCACCCCGCCGACCGCATTGCCGCCATAGGCCAACGCCGCCGCCCCGCGCAGCACTTCGATGCGCTCGGCGTCGAGCCCATCGGCGGTGACTGCGTGGTCGGGCGATGCGGTTGAGGCGTCGATGGCGCCGACGCCGTTCTGCAGCACCCGCACGCGGTCCTCGCCCAGGCCGCGGATGATTGGCCGGCTGGCGCCGGCGCCGAAGGCGCTGGAGGCAATTCCCGGCTGGCGGTCGAGCATATCGCCAAGGCTCGGCTCGAGATTTTCAACGATCTCATCGCGATTGAGCGATGTCGCCCCCTGCAGGCTTTCAATGCGTGCGCTTTCGAGCGGGGCGGTGACGACGATCTCGTCCTCCTCCTCCTGCGCCAAAGCCGGCGCGATCGCCCCGACGCTCAGCGCCGCCAGCCAAAAAAACGAGTGTTTCCTGGGCACTTCTGGGCCTTTATGTTATGACATAACATCACTATCCAAGAACGTCACCGTCCGCAAGCCACCGCCGGCGCTCGGGCGCTTAAAGGCGGAATGATCAGCTTGCCGCGGCGAGTTCGCCTGCCGCGAAGCTGGAGCGGCCGATGAGCCCCATGCCGTCGCCGATGTCGGCGGCGATCGCCGCGCGCAGCGCCTCGCCATCGCGCGCGCTGATCGCGGCGATGGCGGCCTGATGCTGATCGTTGAAGCTGGTGACATCGAGCCTGCCATAGACCAGGCGCATGAACGGGCCGAATTGCAGCCACAGCGTCTCGATCAATTGCGTCATCGTCGCGCCCGGCTGGGCGCGGTAGAGCGTGAAATGGAAGGCGTGATTGTTGGCCATGTACGCTTCGGCATCGCTGGCGGCGATGGCGCGGTCGAGCGCGGCATCGAACCGGCGCAAATCCGCAAGTCGCGCTGGATCAATGTACGGCAGCGCGCGTGCGGCCGCTTCCGGCTCCAGCAGCAAGCGGCAGCGCAACAGATCGTCGAACCGCTCTTGCGTCATCAGCGGCACGACGATGCGGCGCTTCGAGCGGATGGCGACCGCCCCGTCAGCGGCGAGCCGCGACAGCGCGTCGCGCACCGGGGTTTGGCTGACGCCCATTTCGGCGGCGAGGCCGCGCGTGGACAATTCGTGCCCAGGCGCCAAGCGCCCGGTCACCAGCCGCCGGCGCAGCTCGGCATAGATCGCCGCGTTGAGGCTTTCCTCGGAGGCCGGGGCGCGCTTCAGCATCTGCCGCGAGCTTAGCCTCGATCGAACGCAAACGCCAAGGTCTGCTATTCCCCAAGCGCTCCCCGCGAGCTTGACTTGGCCCCGTGCGCCAAACCATAGTGCGCCATCAGGTGATTAATGCGCTCCCGTTGCCCTCGCGAGACGGGCGCTGGGCGCGGTTTGCGGGCCGTGCTTGGCGGCCCTCTAAGCGCAAGAGCGCGCCGCGCCGGCTCGAAAGCAGAGAAATATCATGACCGCGCTTTCGCGGGACGCGGGCGCCTGCGAGCAATGTTGCGTATCAAATCGAGGGAGTCATGAGCAAGAATTTCGCCGAATGGATAAAAAACAACAGTATCGGCGAGGTCGAGTGCCTGGTGCCGGATTTGAACGGTGTCATCCGCGGCAAGGTGTTTCCGGCGCAGAAATTCCTGCAAAGCGAACGCGACGGTTCGCTGCGCATCCCCTCCAGCGTCTATTCGCTGACCGTGACCGGCGAATATGCCGACGATGAAGACGATGTCGAGGCGATGGCCGATCCCGATGTGGTGCTGCGCCCGGAGCTGGAGACCATCTGCGTCGCCCCGGGCTACAAAACACCGACCGCGTTCGTGTTCGCCGATGCGTTTCACACCGATGGGCGCCCTTACGATGTCGCGCCCCGCTACGTGCTCAAGCGCGCGCTCGAACTGTACACCAAAAAAGGACTGAAGCCGGTGGTGGCGCCGGAGCTCGAATTCTATCTAACCCAGGTCAACACCGATCCCGACCTGCCGCTGGTGCCGCCCGCCGGCCGCTCCGGCCGGTCCGAGACCTCGCCGCAACCCTACGGTCTCGAGGCGATCACCGAATACGAGGATCTGATCGAGAACATCTACGAGCACGCGGAACTGGCGTCGCTGCATCTCGACACTATGATCCACGAAAGCGGCACCGCTCAGCTGGAAATCAATTTCAACCATGGCGACGCCGTGCATCTGGCCGACCAGGTGTTGGTGTTCAAGCGCATCGTCCGGCAAGTGGCGCTCAAACACGGCGTCTACGCCACCTTCATGGCCAAGCCGATGGAAAACCAGCCGGGCAGCGCCATGCACCTGCACATCTCGCTGGTGGACGCGAAAAGCGGGCAGAATCTGTTCGGCGCGCCGCCCGAACAAACGGGCGGCAACACCGAGATGTTTCGCCATTTCGTCGGCGGCTTGCAGAAATATCTGGGGTTGGTGACGCCGCTGTTCGCGCCGAACGTCAACTCGTTCCGGCGCATGCGCCCGGACTTCTCCGCGCCGGTCAATCTGCAATGGAGCTACGACAATCGCTCCTGCGGTCTGCGCGTGCCGATTTCGCAACCAGAAAATCGCCGCATCGAAAACCGCCTGCCGGGCGCCGACGCAAATCCCTATCTGGCGCTGGCGGCGTGTCTGGTCAGCGGCTATATCGGCATCCGCGACAAGGTTGAACCCAGCGCCATGATCGAAGGCAGCGCCTACAACAAGGAGCGCACGCTGCCGCGCACCTTGTACGAGGGGCTCGATCGCTTCCGGGTGTGCGAGCCGGTGCGCGAATTGCTGGGCGAACATTTCTGCGCCGCCTTCCAGCGCATCAAGGCGCACGAACTTGCCGCCTACGAAGGCGTGATCTCCTCCTGGGAGCGCGACCATTTGCTGCTGAAGGTGTGAGCGGTGGGCCAGCTGCGCTTTCTTCCACTGGTGGCCTAGCATGGCGCGGCGGGGCCCCAGGTGAATTCCGGCCTCAACATGGCCCAGAGCTATTACGCCGCGACCGCGAATCGGTTCGCGCCCGCGCCGAGCCTGCAAGGCGAGCATCGCGCCGATGTCGTAATCATTGGCGGCGGCTATACGGGCTTGCACGCGGCGCTGAATGCCGCCGAGCGCGGTTTCTCCGTGATCGTGTTGGAAGCCGGCCGCATCGGCTGGGGCGCGTCGGGGCGCAATGGCGGGCAGATGATCCCCGGCTGGCGCAAGGGGGCCAGCGAACTGATCGCGCGTTACGGCGCGGCGCCAGCGCGCTTGCTGTTCGATCTGGCGCAAGAGGCGCGCGCGTTGACGCTGGCGCGGATCGAGAAACATGCCATCGCCTGCGACGTGGTGAGCAGTGGCCACCTCACCGCCGCCGCCAAGCCTGGCGATCTCGCCTGGATGCATGACGAAGTCGAGGCGCTGGCGACGCAGATGAATTACCCGCGGGCGCGGGTGCTGAGCCGCGAGGAAACCCGCGCCAAGCTCGACGCGCCCGGCTTTCATGGCGGCTTGCTGGACCAAGGCGGTGGCCATCTGCATCCGCTGAACTACGCGCTGGGTCTGGCGCAAGCGGCGCGGCAAGCGGGCGTTGCGCTGCACCAGCACGCGCGCGCGCTGTCGGTTGACGCCAGCACTGGCGTTAGTGTCCGCACCGAGTCCGGGATCGTGCGCGCGCGCTTTGGCGTGCTGGCCTGCGATGCGCTCATCGATGGGCTCGAGCCGCGCATCGCCGGACGCATCATGCCGGTGGCGAGTTATCTGGCGGCGACCGCGCCGCTTGAGCATCCGCAAGCGCTGATCGCCGACAATCTCGCAATCAGCGACAGCCGCTTCGTGGTGAATTATTTCCGCCTCAGCGCCGATGGGCGGCTCATTTTCGGCGGCGGCGAACGCTACACGCCCAATCCGCCCGCCGACATCGCCGCTTTCGTGCGCCCACACTTGACGCGCATTTTTCCCCAACTCGCGGGCGTGCGCATCGATCATTCTTGGGGCGGGCTGGTGTCGATCACCCTGAGCCGCCTGCCGCATGTCGGCCGGCGCGGCGATTTGTTTTTCGCGCACGGCTACTCGGGGCAGGGCGTGCTGATCCCGGCGCTGGTGGGCAAAGTGTTGACCGAAGCCATGGCCGGAACCGCCGAACGCTTCGACCTACTCGCTTCCATCGCCCCACCCACGTTTCCCGGCGGCGCGGCGCTGCGCGCGCCGCTCTACGTGCTCGGCATGCTCTGGTACGCGCTGCGCGACCGGCTTTGAAGTCGGCCGGTTGGAGCGCGTCGCGTCCGGCGACGCCGGCGCGGCCGAAGGCCGCGCGCTCCCTTGTTCCAATTAGCGCAATCCCGCGGCGCGGCGCGCGTTGGCCTCGATGCCGGCCCAGTCGCCGGCTTTGATCGTTTCCGCCGGTGCGATCCAGGAGCCGCCGACGCAGAGCACGCTGTCAAGCGCGAGATAGGCCGCGACTTTGTCGGCGCCAATGCCGCCGGTGGGGCAGAAGCGGGCGGCCGCGAGCGGGGCGCTCAGCGCCTTCAAGGCGGCGACGCCGCCGAGCTGCTCGGCGGGGAAGAATTTGAAATGGGTGTAGCCCAGCTCCAGTCCAAGCATGAGTTCGCTGGCCGTCGCCACGCCGGGGATCAGCGGGATCGGCGCGCCGCGCGCCGCCCGCAGCAGCTCGGGCGTGGCCCCCGGGGAGAGCGCATAGCGCGCGCCGGCGGCGGCGGCGGCCAGCAGGTCGCGCTCGCTCAGCACGGTGCCGGCGCCGACCACCAGCTCGGGCGCGGCCGCCGCGGCGATGCGGATAGCTTCCAGTGCAGCCTCGGTGCGCAGCGTGATCTCGACCGAGCGCACCCCGCCCGCCAGCAGCGCCCGCGCCAGCGGCGCCGCGGTGGCGGCGTCCTCGATCACCACCACCGGCAGCACCGGGGTCAGCGTAAGCGCGGCTCGCGGGGTCAACGACATGGCGCCATCAGACCTCAACAGCCGCGTGCTTTCAAGCGCTCCTCGTAAGCGGAATCCCTCGGAACCGGCGAAAAATTCCCGCCGACGGAAATCTCCAGCTCGCGGTTGACGTCGCCGCCCAGAGGGATGATCAGCCGCACAACGCTGCGGATGCCGTCACTAAAATCGTCCGCCACCAACGGCACGCAGCCCGGCGTCATGTGCACGATCAGCACCCGTTCGCCTTCTTCGGGACGCATGGGATCGGTCAGTTCAGGAGAAGAGTGCGCGGCGGCGTGGCGAAGCCACATGCGCACTGGCGGCAGCTTGGTGGTGCGGCGGAGGTCGCGCCAATAATAGCCGAGTTCATAAAAGGCGGTGCGGTCGTCGACCAGCACGGCGGTGAAGTCCCCCGCCGCCGCGCGCTGGGCGACTTGCCGGGCGGTTTCTTCCCAGCCGCGCGCCTCGCGGATGCCGTCAAAGCGATTGGCCAGCGCAGGATCGCGCATCACCAGCACCACGGCGGCCGCGAACAGGGCTACGTTGAGCGCAATGGCGGCGGCAAGAAAGCGGCGGCCCTGGACGCTCGCCGCCAGGTGGCCAACCAGCCAAACGATCGCCGCCGGGTAGGCGGCCACCGCCCAATTGGCGTTGGCTCGCGAAATGAAGGCGATCACCGACACGAACAGCAAGGGCGGCAGGATGAAGGCGAGCAGGAATTTGTCCTCCTCGCGCAGCGAGGACGCCTTGGTCGCCGCGCGCCAGAGCATCACCACCAGGGCGATGAACAATAGCGGGCCGATGATTTCAGCTTGCTCGACCAGGAATTCGATCAATTTGTTGAAACGGAACAATTCCGGTGCATCGAAATTGGCGTTGGCGGCAGTGTGCTGGGCGGTGACAAAGCCGTTGCGCACGTTCCAATAAAGATTCGGCGCGATCAGCGCGAGGGCGACCAGACCAGCGACAATTCCCCGCCCGCCGGCGAGCCCGCTTCGCACCGGCTTTAGCCAATACGCCGCCAAAACCGCGCACAGCGGGAAATACAGCATCGCGTACTTGGCCTCGACGCCGAGACCTACCGCCGCGCCGAGCGCCAGCGCCCAAACCCAGGCCCGCGTCAGCGTCAGCCGCCACAGCGCATAAAGCGCGAGCGCCCAAAGCGGCAGCATCAGCGCGTCGGTGGAGATGATGTTGGCCGAGAGCGACACGCCCGGGATCAGCAGCCAGCAGAGCCCGGCCCAGAACCCGGCCCAAGCCCCGTACATGGCCCGCGCCAGGCCGAAAATGGCCAAACCGGCAATCGCGTGCGCCAGCGGCGCGCCCAGCCGCACCGCCCATTCCTCGTTGCCGAACACCGCTGTGGTCGCCGCGATAACCCAGGCCACCAGCGGCGGTTTGCTGAAATAGCCAAGCTCGAACGAGCGCGACCACGCCCAATACTGCGCCTCGTCGAAATAGAGATCGATCAGGTCCAGGCGCAGAATCCAAATGCGCAGCCCCGTCAGCCCGAGCAGCAGCGCCCAAAACGCCAGCGTCGGGCCGTCCATCCCCTTGGCATTGGTCATTTGCGGCTCAGATCCCCTCGGGGCCTGAGCCTAGCCGAGGACAGCGCCCGGCGCCAGGACGGCGGCCGGCCGGCTTGCGGGGAGAGGGGGGTCTTCCGGACTGGCCGCATGTGCCTGAGAGACCGGGTTTCCCTCATCCGGGCCTTGGGGCCCCTTAGCTGGGGAGAAGGGACGCTTGCCCTGGACCGGCGGACCGGACGGCCCGGCTTGATTTTCCTGGCGGGCCTCGCCATGCCCGAGCGATGAGTTCATGGCTGCGCGGCGCGGTGATTTACCAGATCTATCCGCGCTCGTTCCGCGATAGTGACGGCGATGGAATTGGCGACCTTAAGGGCGTGATCGAGAAGCTCGACCATGTCGCGTCGCTGGGCGTCGAGGCGATCTGGCTGTCGCCGTTCGTAGCCTCGCCGATGAAGGATTATGGCTACGACGTCAGCGATTATTGCGACGTCGATCCGCTATTTGGCAACCTGGAGGACGCCGACGCGCTGATCGCGCGCGCGCATGAACTCGGGCTGAAAGTGCTCATCGACCAGGTCTGGTCGCACAGCTCTGACCAGCATCCCTGGTTCAAGGAAAGCCGCTCAAACCGCGACAATGCCAAAGCCGATTGGTACGTTTGGGCCAACGCCAAGCCCGATGGGTCGCCGCCCAATAATTGGCAAGCCATGTTCGGCGGCGGCGCCTGGACCTGGGACGCGCGGCGGCGGCAATATTATTTGCACAATTTTCTGCCCGAACAACCAGACCTGAACGTGCGCCATCCGGCGGTGCAGGAGGCGCTGCTCGCTATCGCCCGCTTCTGGCTTGAACGCGGAATCGACGGCTTCCGCCTCGATGTGGTGAACTTCCTGATCCACGACGCGCTGCTGCGCGACAATCCCGCGCTGGCGCTGCCCAAGCCGCCGCCGCGCCCGCACCAATTCCAGCGCCAGCTCTACAATCGCACGCAACCGGAGACGCTTGTGTTCATAGCCCGCCTGCGCGCGCTGCTCGATCAATATGGCGCGGTGTCAGTGGGCGAGATCGAGGACGAAGACCCGCTGAAGGTGCAGCGCGAATACACCGACGGCGAAGATCGCCTGCACACGGCGTACTCGTTCTATCTGCTGCGGCAGCGGGCGATGAGCCCGGTGATCGTGCGCGATGCCATGGCCGGCTGGGAAACCGCGCGCGGCTGGCCGGCCTGGTCGCTGTCCAACCATGACGTGATCCGCTTTCCCACCCGGCTCGCGGGCGACGACCCGGAACGCGCCAAACTGATGCTGGCGCTGCTGCTGTGCCTGCGCGGAACAGCGTTCCTCTATCAGGGCGACGAGCTTGGCTTGCCGCACGCGCGGGTGCCGTTCGACCGCCTGCGCGACCCCGAGGCAATCGCCTTCTGGCCGCACGGCATCGGCCGCGACGGCGCGCGCACTCCAATGCCGTGGCGCCGCGCCGCGCCGATGGCCGGCTTCACCAAGGCGGCGGACGCGTGGCTGCCGCTCGACCCGCGCCACGTCGCGCTGGCGGTCGATGCGCAGGAGCGCGACGCTGGTTCAATGCTGGCGTTCACGCGCGCGATGGTGGCGCTACGGCGCGCCAGCCTTGCCCTGCGCGAGGGAGAATTCGTCGCCCGCGAAGCGCCAGAGCCGCTGCTGGCGTTCGAGCGGGCCGCCGCCGGGCAGAGGCTGCTCTGCCTGTTCAATCTCGGGCCCGAGCCTCGCAGCTGCGATGTTTCACAAGCAAAAGTGCTGCTGGCCCTCGGCGCGGCTAGCCTAGCGGAGGGCCGGTGTGCGCTCGCCGGTTATTCCGCGCTGTTGATCGAAATTTAACCGCGATCAGCCGAACGCGCGGCGCTGGCGCAGCCGCGGGCGTGTATCAGCGGTCGCTAGTGGAGCGAATTTGACATTCGCCACCCATTTTTGCGCAACGCTTAGGGCGATTGTCAAATTCATAAGCTCCACTAAGCCCTATGTTTTCTAGTGGT
>JANNQT010000114.1:0-7997 GCA_031400895.1 Alphaproteobacteria bacterium
ATCGCTAGTCCCTGAAACCTTACCCCTACCAATCCGGAGCCTTCGAGTTTCGTTTTGCTCCTCAAAGCTGAGAGCTTCCACTGTCGCCAGCTTCAACTCCCATCGCGTTCAAACCACATCCTCTGAACTGTTTGGCATTGGATCCTAGAGCCTCCCAACAGAAGACCAGCGCATTATCGCGGTGTTTTTATTCGGTCTGATAGATTTTTCGCAAACCGAGGTTTTCCAAGGCCCGTAGCGATTTTTTTGTTGGATAGAGGGTCCCCAACCCAACACTTTTGGGACGGTCCGAGGGGGCGGTCCATGATCGCGCGAAGCCCCTTTCGCTCTCGGTTTCACCGTGGCAATGTTAAACACCACACTCAGTGAGCACTATGCTGCCTGCCTCCCTCCAGTCCACCGCAGCCGCCACTGCGGCCAGTCCCGCATCCGGCGGCGGGGCGCTGGCTTTGTTGGTGCTGGTCGCGGTGGTGCTGGCTTGGGCTGGCTTGCGTTTGCTGATCCGGCGGCTGCGGGCGGGCAAAACCGAGCTTGTGGTGCACGGCGAGTTTCACCAATACGCGCTGGCGGCGCTGGTGAATGCGGCCAGGCTCGACGGCCGCGTCGCCGAGGCCGAGCGCGCGGCCATCCTCGCGGCCATGCGCGAGATCGCCGGCGCCGGGTTTGAAGCCTCGGCGGTTGCCGCGGGCTTTGCCAGCGCGGCGCTCGGCAAGGACGAATTGGTGGCTTATCTCGCCCTGCGCGCGGACAAGTTCAGCCATGCGCAGAAGACCGCGTTCTTGAAGGCGCTGCTGGCGGTGTTTGTCGCCGACGGCCGCTTTGACGAGGCCGAGCATCACGCGCTGGTCGATTACACCGCCGCCATCGGCTTCGACCGCAAGAGCGCGCCCGAACGCTTGCGCGCGCTGGTGAGCGACATGGTCAAGGGCAAGATCACGACGTGACCCGCCGCGCGAAGGCGGTAAGGTCGGCCAGCACCGGGGCCTTGGCGCGGAACGGCCGCGACAGCGCCAGCAATATCTCGACGTGGTCGATTCCGGGATAGATTTTGGTCTCGACTTGCCCGCCGGCCGCACGCATGGCGCGCTCGAGGCTGGCGATATTGCGCGGGCCGACGGTGGTGTCGTCCGCGCCCCAGAGCAGCAGAAGCGGCGGTGCGCCGGCGCGCGCGAAATGCACCGGTTGGGTCTGCGCCGCTTCCGGCGCTTGCCCGAACGCTTCCCGGGTGGAGGTGGCGTCGAACGGCAGGAAGTCGTACGGCCCGGCCAGGCCAATGGCGCCGCGCACACGACCAGGCTCAACTCCCGCCTCACGCAGGAAACGCGGATCGAGCGCCAGCATCAGCGCGTTATAGGCGCCGGCGGAATGGCCAACCAGAATGAGGCGCTCGCTGTCGCCGCCATGTTCGTGGGCGTGGTCCCGCACCCAGCGCACCGCCGCCGCGCAATCCTCGATGAAGCCTGGAAACCGCACTTCGGGGACCAGGCGATAATTCGGTAGCACAGCGAGGAGGCCCTGGGCGGCCAGCGCCGCGCCGAGGAAATTGTAGTCGCGGCGGTCGCCGTTGCGCCACGAGCCGCCATGGATAAAGACGATCACCGGGCGCGGAGGCGCCGGCTCGCGCGGGGCGTAAAGGTCGAGCCGCTGGCGCGGATGGGGGCCGTAGGCGGCGTTGTTCACGAGGCGGCGCACGCCGTCGTCGCGGGGGGCAAGCGCGTCGAATGCCCCTAGCGACGGCGTGCAGGCGGCGAGGGCGGGGAGGGCGGTGAAAAGCGCGCGGCGGAGCATGGGGAGTGTTTATGGCCCCCGCCGGTTGCCGCCAAGGGCTGCATCCAAATCGGGTGCGCGACGCATCTTCAGGGCAACACCAGGGGCCCGCGCTGTCAGCCCCAGCCAAGCCTTGGGAGAAAGTCATGAGAATTCTGCTGATTAGCGTTGCTGCCGTCGCGTTCTTAGCCAGCCCGGCGCAGGCCGAAACCCGCCCGCTCTTGGGCTTCACCAAGGTCAGCGCCAGCGCCGGCACGCGGGTGGACGTGAGTGTCGGGGGCGATTTCAGCGTCGATGTGGAAGGCCGTGACGCCGCCCGGATCGTCACCCGCGTTTCGAACGGCACGTTGATCGTCGAGCCGGTGCGCGGCTGGTCCTGGCGCGGTCCGCGCCAGGCGATCGTGCGGGTCTCCATGCCCAGCGTCGAGGCGCTGGACGCCTCCAGCGGCGCCGATATCGACGCCCGCGGCCTTGCCGGCGGGGCGATCGAGTTGGACGCCTCTTCGGGCGCCTCGATCGATGTAGCGGGGGTTTGCGCGGCGTTCCAGGCCGACGCCTCCAGCGGCGCCAATATCGACGCCCAGGCGATGCAATGCGAAATCGGAAGCGTCGATGTTTCCTCCGGCGCCAATGCGCGCGTGTTCGCCAGCGGCCGGCTCAATGTAAACGCCTCCAGTGGCGGCAACGTCGAAGCCTATGGCGATCCAAGCATTGGCGATATTTCCTTGTCGTCGGGCGGCTCGCTGCGCCGGCGCTAAATTTCAGGAGCCTTGATGAAACAGCTTTTTGCCATGTTGGCGCTCGGCGTGCTGGTGGGCGGCGCCTCCGCCGAACCGCGCGCGGTCACCGGCTTTGACAATGTCAACGCCTCGGGGCGGTTTCGCGTCGAAATCGCCATCGGCCCCGCCCATTCGGTCAATGTGGAAGGGCCGGACGCGGCCCGCATCGTAACGCGCCGCGATGGCGACACGCTGAAGATCGAGCCACGCCGGCGGCCCTGGTTTGGCGGCGAGCCGCGCTTTGACGCGCTGGTGCGGGTGACGCTGCCGCGGTTGGAAGGGGTCGCCGCCGCCCGCGGGGCCAATGTCAGCGCCATTGCCGGTGGCGATTGCAGCGAATTCGACGCGGTGGCGGCGATGGGGGCCAATTTGGTGGTGCGCGAGCTTTATTGCGGGCGCGTGGACGCCTCCGCCGCCATGGGCGGGGTCATCGAACTCATCGGCGGCTGCCGTACGCTCGATGTCGCCGCCGCCATGGGCGGCACGGTGAATGCCGAGGCCCTGCGCTGCGACACTGTCGATGCCAGCGCCGCCATGGGCGGCGAGATCAAGGCCTTCGCCGAGACCAGCTATGACGCCAGCGCCGCCATGGGCGGGGATATCGACGTCAGCGGCGGCGGCCGCGCTATCGACCGAAGCACGGCGCTCGGGGGCTCGGTCCGCGAGCGCGATTGAGCCCAGGCGGGCTTGCCGGGGCGGCCCCAACCCGCTATCAGCGCCGCTTTCCCGCGCCCTCGCCGGGAGCCCAGGAGTTTTCCGGCCATGGCCGTTCCGAAGCGAAAAACCACGCCCTCACGACGCGGCATGCGCCGCGCCCACGACGCGCTGGGCAAGAACGCCTATGTCGAGGACAAGGAAAGCGGCGAACTGCGCCGCCCCCACCACATCGACCTCAAGAGCGGCCGCTATCGCGGCAAGCAAGTGCTAAAGCCGCGCGAGGATTGAAAATCAGAGCGCGTCCCCGCGAACGCCGGGACCCATACTTGCGTGATGCAATGGTGAGCAAATCATGACCGGCATCGCCGATATCATCGCCCGTGAAATCCTTGACAGCCGTGGCAATCCCACGGTGGAAGTCGATGTCCACCTCGAGGACGGCGCCATGGGCCGGGCGGCGGTTCCGTCCGGCGCTTCCACCGGCGCGCACGAGGCGGTGGAAAAGCGCGACGGCGAGCCGGATCGCTATCACGGCAAAGGCGTGCGCGACGCGGTGGAAGCGGTGCAGGGCGAGATCGCCAACGCCATCATCGGCATGGATTCGGAAGATCAACGCCGCATCGACGCGGTGATGATCGAGTTGGACGGAACCGACAACAAAGCCCGCCTCGGCGCCAATGCCATTCTCGGGGTTTCCCTGGCGGTGGCGAAAGCCGCCGCGATCAGCACCGGCCAGCCGCTTTACCGTTATCTCGGCGGCGTGCAGGCGCGGGTGTTGCCCTGCCCGATGATGAACATCGTCAATGGCGGCGCCCATGCCGACAACCCGATCGACATCCAAGAATTCATGATCATGCCGGTCGGCGCGGCGAGCATGGCGGACGCTGTGCGCTATGGCGCCGAGGTGTTCCATACGCTAAAAAAGGAACTCAAAGCCGCCGGCCATTCCACCAATGTCGGCGACGAAGGCGGCTTTGCGCCGAACCTGAAAAGCGCCGACGAAGCCTTGGGCTTCATCGTCAAGTCGATAGAGAAAGCCGGCTATAAGCCCGGCGAAGACGTGGCGCTGGCGCTGGATTGCGCCGCGACTGAATACTTCAAGAACGGCAAATATCAATTGGAAGGCAAAGCGCTTTCGCCAGAAGCCAACGCGAAATATCTAGCTGACCTGGTCTCGCGCTATCCGATCATTTCGATCGAGGACGGCATGTCGGAGGACGATTTCGAGGGCTGGAAGGCGCTCACCGAATTGCTCGGCGACAAGTGCCAATTGGTGGGCGACGACCTTTTCGTCACCAACATGAAGCGGCTGACGCTCGGGTTTGAGAAGGGCCTAGCCAATTCCATCCTGATCAAGGTCAATCAGATCGGCACGCTGACGGAAACGCTCGACGTGGTCGAGATGGCCCAGCGCGCCGGCTATTCGGCGGTGATGAGCCATCGCTCCGGGGAAACCGAGGATTGCACCATCGCCGACCTCGCCGTCGCCACCAATTGCGGCCAGATCAAAACCGGCTCGCTGGCGCGTTCGGATCGCACCGCCAAATACAACCAGCTCATCCGCATCGCCGAACTGCTGGACGATCAGGGTTGCTACGCCGGGGCGGATACAATCGTGGGGCGTTAGCGCAGAAGGCTCAAGTGAGGAGAGTGAGGAATGACCAAAGCGCGACCAATCGCCGGCCTTTGCGCCATTGCTCTCGCCATCGTCTTCAACATTCCCTTCGCGCTATTGGCGGCAAGCTACGATTATCCCGATGTACTGCGCCGTCCGGCGGGCGAGGCGCTCGACCTGTTTGCGGCGGGCGGGGCCGGGTTGATCCTGACTTGGCACGCTTTCGCGCTCTGCGCCTTGGCGCTCGCGCCGATGGCGGTCGCTTTGTCGCTCACGCCAAGCCGCGTTGCGGAGAAACCCGCGCTCGCGATAGGCGCGGCGATTAGCGGTTCGCTCGCGGGCCTGGCCCAGGCGATTGGCCTGTGGCGTTGGGTGTTCGTGATCCCGGGGCTTGCGCGCACCCATGCCGATGCCACCTCCGCGCCGGACGCAAAGCTCGCCGCCGAACGCGCGTTCGACCTGCTCAACCAATATGGCGGCGTCGCCATTGGCGAGCATATTGGCCAGTTGCTGACCGCGCTGTTCATCCTGATGCTCGCCTGCCTGCAATGGTCGGAGCGTTCGCGCATCGTCGCCGGGCTCGGTTTCCTCGCCGCGCTGGCGATCGCGCTTGGCACAGGCGAGGGCTTGGCGCTTGCACTTGGAAAATCGGGTGAGATGTTCAGTCTCGCCACCATCGCGGGTTTCCTTGGCTTCACGCTTTGGCTGATCGCCACCGGACTTGCACTGATGCGGGCAAGGCCATGAACGGCGCCTCGCGGGCCCAGACACGATTGTGGGGCGTTAGGCCAAATTCAGCCGCATAGTGCGGCACAATAGCGGGGTGAGGAGCGGGGGCTCAGGAGTAAGATCATGCGTCACAGCCTACCAGCCACCGCGCTCATAGCCGCAACGTTAAGCCTCGGCGCTTGCAATACGATGCAGGGCCTAGGCCGGGACCTGGAAGCGGGCGGCAGGGTCGTGACCCGTACCGCAGCGGAAGCGCAAGCGGACATGCAAGCGGATAGCCCCGGCGCCGCAGCCCAAGCAACGCCAAGCGCCGCGCCCTCATCGGTGCCCCTGACCGCCATTCAAGCACGCGCGCGCGCGCTCAGTGCGCGACCTGGCGCCATCGAAAAAGAGGAGGTCAGCGCCGACCAAGGCGGCGTTCGCCACATCTTTCATATCCGTGGTGAAGACGGCGCCTTGTATGCCATCGAAGTCGATGCGCGGACTGGCGCCGCCGTCGAAACTCGGCCGTAGCGGCCGATGCCGGACGCCGCACCCGAAGCGCTCGCCGAACTTGCCGATCTGCGCGCCAGCATCGACAATATCGACGCGGCGCTGGTGCACGTCCTGGCCGAGCGCTTCAAGTGCACCCAGCGCGTCGGCGCGCTCAAGGCCAGGCACAATATGCCGAGCGCAGACCCCGCGCGTGAGGCCGAGCAGATCGCTCGTCTGCGCGCGCTTTCGCGAGAGGCGCGTCTGGACCCCGATTTCGCCGAGAAATTCCTCGCCTTCATTATCACCGAGGTGATCCGCCACCACGAGGCGATCAAACGCGGCTGAGCGGCGTCCAAAATTGCGGCCACTGCAAATAAATTTTCGCCCCAGGGCGGGACTCGTAATGGAGTCCCGCGCGCGCAGGCCCCACCAGATATTGCGGCGTTCGCGCTAAGTTCCTGATTCAATTGCACTCGTCGGACTCGTTTTGTTCCGCAAGCCTCAGATTCTGTAAAGATTTCGTTAAACATCAGGACTCATTTTGCGCCCTCTTTCGAGGTCGAAACGATGGCGAGCAAAGGGTCCGCAGCCCTCAGCCTAGGGCTGGGCGCGGCCATTCTCTATCTGGGCGCGCATGCGGTCACGGGCCGGCAGGGGCTGGTGGCCTATGTCGATCTGCAGGCGCGCGAGCGTGTGCTGGAGAGCCAACTCGCCGTGCTTGCGGTCGAGCGCGCGGCGCTCGAAGTGCGCGCCGGGCGGCTGCAGCCGAGCACGCTTGATCTCGATTATCTCGACGAGCGCGCGCGGGTTCTGCTGGCGGCCGGCGACAAGCAGGAATTGGTGTTCGCCATCGGGAATTGACCTCTGCGCCCGCGCAAAGCTGACTAGCGAGCCCCCGCAAACACGCATATGAAGAGCGCGCCGCCGCTTGTGGACAATGCAGGCCCGGAGAGGCCATTTGGCGGCAGAGGGAACGCGAGAGATGAGCCAAGCCGCTACCCGCGCCAACGGCGCGCACGCCGCCGAGGCGTCAAAGGAAGATTTGCTCGCCTTTTACCACGACATGCTGCTGATCCGCCGCTTCGAGGAGCGCGCCGGCCAGCTCTATGGCATGGGGCTGATAGGCGGCTTCTGCCATTTGTACATCGGCCAGGAAGCGGTGGTGGTCGGCATGCAAGCGGCGCTGAAGCCGGGCGACCAGGTGATCACCGCCTATCGCGATCACGGCCACATGCTCGCCGCCGGCATGGACCCCAATTCGATCATGGCCGAACTCACCGGCCGGCGCGACGGGGTGTCCAAGGGTAAGGGCGGCTCGATGCACATGTTCAGCACGGAAAAAGCCTTCTATGGCGGCCACGGCATCGTCGGCGCGCAAGTCTCGCTGGGCACGGGCCTCGCCTTCGCCAATCGCTATCGCCAGGACGGCAAAGTCTGCCTCACCTATTTCGGCGACGGCGCCGCTAACCAAGGCCAAGTCTACGAGAGCTTCAACATGGCCAGCTTGTGGAAACTGCCCGTGGTCTACATCGTCGAGAACAACCAATACGCCATGGGCACATCGATCCAGCGCTCATCGTCGGAAACGCATCTGCACAAGCGCGGCATCAGCTTCAACATTCCCGGCGAGGAAGTCGATGGCATGGACGTCGTCGCGGTGCGCGAAGCGGGACTTCGTGCAGCCGAACGTGCGCGCTCGGGCAAAGGCCCGACGCTGCTGGAGCTGAAAACCTACCGCTATCGCGGCCATTCCATGTCCGACCCGGCGAAATACCGCGCCAAAGAAGAAGTCGAAGACATGAAAGCCAAACGCGACCCGATCGAGCACGTGAAGAAGCTGCTGATCGATGCGGGGCACGCGACGGAGGAGAGCCTGAAGGTGATCGACCGCGAGATTCGTGCATTGGTGAGTGCGAGCGCCGAGTTCGCGCAGGCGAGCCCGGAGCCAGATGCGCGTGAGTTGATGACGGATGTGT
>JANNQT010000115.1:0-21097 GCA_031400895.1 Alphaproteobacteria bacterium
TCGAGCGAGCCGCGGCACAAGTTCGACCGCCAGAAATTTGTAGCGGAAGTACGCGCCAAGGCCGATCGGGGCGACCGAGAGGCGCTTTATGTGCTGGGTCAACTCTACGAGGGCGGCCTCGGGATGCCGAAAGATGAAGCGCAGGCGGTCCGCCTCTATCGCCTTGCCTCCGAAGGTGACCACGGTTTGCCCGAAGCCATGCATGCGCTTGCCAATTGCTACCGCAAGGAGCGCGGCGTCGGGCGAGACTTTGGGCGCATGATCAAATATTATCAGGCGGCGGCGGAGAAAGGGTTCGCGCCCTCGCTCTTTTATCTCGGTCGCACCTATGAGTCAGGATGGGGCGTGCCCGCCGATAATACTCGCGCCTACACCTGGTACCATGCAGCGTCGATGCGCGGCTCGGCGCCGGCCCAATACGCGGTGGCGCGGATGTCGCTCAGCGGGGTCGGCACACCGGTGAACGACGCCAATTCGCTGAGCTTTGCGCAGATGGCGGCGCGCCAGCATTATGGGCCGGCGCTCAACCTGCTGGGACGCCTCTATCGCAAGGGGCGCGGCGTGGCCCAAAACGACGCGGAGGCGTGCCGCTGGTACAAGCAAGGGGCCGAACAAGGCGACCCCGCCGCCGCCTTCAATTTGGGCTCGATGTACGAGCGAGGGCTCGGCGTCGAGCGAGATGCGAATCTGGCGAGCGCCTTGTTCGCCCTTGCGCAGGCGCTGCGCCAATCGTAATCGATGAACTCACGAGGTGGGGACAATGACGGCTCTTCGACGTGGCACCGAGCTGGGGGACGAGTTCGTTATCGAAAAGGTGCTTGGTCAAGGGAGCTTTGGCATCACCTACGCGGTGCGGGCGCTCAAGACCATTAACGACGAGGTGCGCGAAGGCGACATTTGCGTCGTGAAAGAGTATTTCCCGCGGGATATGGCCACGCGCGACGAGGACGGCCTACGTCTGCGTCCGCAGCCGGACAAAGAGGAGATTTTCGAGAGATTTAGAGCGTCCTTCGCCGAGGAGGGGCGCGCGCTGGCGCGCTTCTTCGACCCCGGCATTGTGCGCGTCTTCATCCTGCGGCAGGCGTTCGAGACTGCCTATATCGTCATGGAACACATCGACGGCCTGCCGTTCGATCAATATCTCCTCGCCTATAGCGAGCAACGCCAACGTCCAATGACCGCGCGCGACCTCGAACCGCTCGCCAAGAAACTGCTCGATGCCTTAGCTCAAGTGCATGACGCCGGCTTGGTTCACCGCGACATCAAGCCGGGCAACATCATGATCCGCAGAAACGGAGAACCGGTCCTGATCGACTTCGGCGGCGCACGGGCCGCGGAAAAAGCAGACCAATCAGTAATTCACACGCCAGCATTTGCGCCCAAAGAGCAAATTGATGGGCAAAACATTGGACCTTGGTCGGATATTTACAGCCTTGCAGCCACATTTTACAACGCCCTGACTGGCGATTTTCCACGGCACCAAGCCGGTGGACAGGATCGCTTCGTACCGCTGGAACATCACCCGAGGCGAGCCGATTTTGGCATCCCGCTGGATTTTGCGCGGGCGATAGATTGGGCGTTGGTCTTCAACGAACCCTCTCGGCGCCCGCAAACAGTCCAAGCTTGGCGCGCGCACTTGTTTCCAGGCAGCGCGCCAGGGACGCATGCCGGCAACATTGGCGTCGGCGATCCGCGGCACCATCTTGGCGGCGTGACCGGTCCGCGCGAGACGGGGCCGACCCCGGCCTACGATTCACGCGAAATGAACTGGGACGGCCAGCCGGCGCAGAAACCACGCCGCCTGGCAATGTTTGGCGTGGTGATGGGGGTGGTGACCGCGCTGGTCGCTGTCGCCGCGCTGGTGTTCGTGATCTTGAACCCACTGGGTGCGCCGGACCCCGTTTGGCGCGGCTCTATCAGCGCCAACAGCATCGCTTGGACACGCGTGGTCTTTGTCGATCGCCCGCCACAGGGCGCCTCGATCGGCTTCGCCGCGGACGCGCCATTTCGTTTGCGTGTGGACGGGAACGTCTATTCCTTCGTCGATGACCACGCGGCCGTTGGCTTGCCGCCCTTGACGCCTGAATCGGTGGTTGAGGTCAAGGCGGTAAGCGAAAGCGTGGACGTCAGGTACTATTTCTAGGCGCTATGACCGCCTGCCGATATGACCGCACATTGTGTAGGCGCGGGCGCTGCTGGCGCCGCCAGGCGGCACGCATTCCTCCGTGGGCGCGGTTGAGTGGGCCACGGCTTCGCTGGTGTGGCCGACCAGCGCCACGATTTGTTGCGCACGCTCGGATTCGTTCCCGCTAAACGCTACATTGTGGTCTTGGACGAACTCGTCCAGGCGCTGCTGCAATTCATCACCGCCAGGGCTCGCCGCGCGCAAGTAATTGAGGCGCACCAAGTTGGCGCGGATCGCGGTTACGGTGGCCAGGTCCAGCGTGGTGTCGCGATATACCACGGTCTGAGTCTCGGGCTGAGCCGGTGGCAACATCACGGGCGGCGCCGGCTGGTTCAACCAGCTTCGCTGCGAAATGTTGCGCACCCGCCAGCCGCTGGAACTCAGGCACGCGTCGCCGACAAACCTGCCATTGCCGCCAACGATGGTTATCGCCAAGCTGAACGAGCGGCATGGATCGACGCAAGCGCCGCACGGGACCCCGGGGCCGCCTCCAGAGGCCGAATAGGCCTCACGCACGGTGAGTTCACCGCCAAAGCCGGGGCCGGTTATTTCATTTGTCTGCGTCGCCGACATCGTGACGCTCGCCGCGTGTTGCTCGATCATGCGCTCGATCGCCGGGTATTGCCTCGCGATCTCGGAAGGCGCGGTGGCGGCGCGCGCGATCGAGCCGGCGATAATTAGAACCGCGACCAAGGTCGCCGCGATCTTTGAATCTACCTGCACCTTGTTTTAACAACATAGTCCGACGGATCGCCCATCCGGGGGGCGGGGCCTTCCTCGAACGGCGGATAACCGGCGCCCTGCACGGCACGCGCTATGTCGCGGAGCGATGTGCCAAGCGTCATGCCGTCCGAAAGCGCGGTAACCAGTCCAACTACTTCGCCTTCCTCATTCAACACGGGCGCTCCCGAGGCGCCGGGCTCCAACGGAACGCCAAAGCGTAACATCTCGTACACTTGCTCGCGAACTGCGCCAGTGCTCGGATCGCGTTCGGACGGGAAAGCGCGAACCAACACTTGCGCCGGCTCGCCAAGATAGACTTGTCGAGCCCGTGGCGACGACCCCGTCCCAAAGCTCATCACGAAGCCAATGGGATGAACAAGTCGTGGCGGATCGCGCTCTCGCCCTCGCCGATCAAGCACGGGACTGCGAAGGCGCAGCCCGCCAAAATAGCGATTGCGCAACCGTAGCACCGCCACGTCGCGCCGGCCGTCCCACACCAGCAGCGTTGCGTTACTTTCCACTCCGGTGGGATCGATGACCCTAAGGTCCCTGCACCCCGCGACGACATGGGCGCTGGTGACGACCAACTCACCATTAGCGATGACGAATCCTGTACCATTCTGAAAGAAGTCACCCGGGTCGCGTTCCAGGCGTTGCCGAACGGCCTCCTCGATGTTGACGTCGAGGACCGGCAATTGCGGTTGCTGGGCTCGCGCCGACCCGGCAACCGCTAACCCCACGGCAATTGTCGCAGCCAAGCGCAGAAATGAACGGCCCATGACGCCGCCTAAACCGTATCCCACTGGCCGTCGCCGTTCCTGCACATCGTGTAGGTTTCAGGTGTGGTGGTCGGATTGGGACCGGTCCGCTGGTTATAGTTTTCTTGTATTTGCCTGCATTCGCGCCCTTGCTCATCGGTGGTGGTTCCCAGCAACTGAAGCGTGCCGCTGTTCGTTGTCTCCGGGTTGTTCCAAGACGAGTATCCGCTGTTGCTATCCAAAAAGCCGGCGATCGCTTGATTCCGCGGAGCGCGGTCGCGTGGGTCGAGAGCACGCGCAATCAACACGCCGGCCGTGGCGCCGGCTATGATCAACGCCGCGCATTCGGTATCGTTGGCGCTGCTCGCACGGCAGGCCGCATAACCCGTGACCGCGCCCAGCACGCCCCCCAAAAACTGCCGTCCCTCTGAGGTCAGGGTCCCATCGGCGGCGCATGCCGACAGGCCAATAGAACTGGCAAGAGCCGCGCTAAGCAGCGCGCGGCGAAATTTCGTGGCGCTCGGTACGATCAAAGAACGGAACATCGGAGGCCCCCAATCTTCACTCACCCTGTGATTTCAGGGCACAGAACGCCTTTACTGGCTTTTTCCAAAAAGGCAAGGTTATAGTGGCCGCCCAAGGGCCTGCGGGGACACCGATGCTGAGCAAGATGCGTTATTTCGGATTTGTGGCCGCGTTCGCGCTATCTGGAATGTCATTGATTTGTGACGCTTCCGCCAAGCCGGAATCCGTCGTGCGAATTCAGGCGCAGAATTCCAACGCCGACGTGTCCGGTTTCGCCTTGTCTCCGGACATTGTTGTGGGATCTGCGGGCGCACTGCGAGACCAAGCGACTGTTACCGTACATCGCGGGAACGGGACAGCCGAGGCCACGGCGACAATCGTGGGCGGGGTTGCGATCATTCATGTGCGTGGCGCCGGCGGGACCGCCCAGCTTGCCGCTGGCGAAGCGACAGGCGAAACCAGCGTCGAAATCTACGTCGCCCAGGGTGCTTTTGCCCACCCCGCGTCCGGCTTGTTGAGCGCTAGCGCGGGGGGCGCACGTGTCATTGGCGCGCCCGATGGCGGCGGCGTCGCCTTCAACAGGTGCGGCGAGGTTGTGGCGCTCATCGCGCCCGGAGGGGCCGTTGTCACGGCTTCGTCGATCGCTTCCGCCTTGCGGACCGCGTCCATTGCGCACTTGCGCGCCGAAGCGCCGTGCGCGGCATCCGCCAATAGCGGCGTGGAACAGCTCCAGCGCCAAGTGGCGGAATTGGAGCGCCAGCTCCGTTCAACGCTTCGAGGGCGCCAACGCCGGCAAATTGAACTCGACATCACCCGATTGCAAGCCCAGATCGCTGAGCTCGCGGCTCAGAAAACACGTAACGAAAGCCGCAACGCCGAACTGGAAGCGGAGGCGCGGGCCACACGCGAAAAGGCGAACCAACAACGCCAACTGGCGTTGCGCATCGCGTTCGGCGTGGGCGCGCTGGTATTGGTCTTAGGCGGATTGGCCGCGTGGCTCTTTGCTCGGTCGCGAAAGCTCAAGAAAAGCTTGGCTGAAGCGAGCAAGAAAGACAACCGGTCGTGGAACGATTGCGTTCTGGAGAGTGCGTCCGGCGCCACGGTGAAGCTGCCTGGCGCAAAATTGGCAAAGGGCGGTGTGGTGGTCGGCCGCTCGCGCGAGGACGCGGATGTCGTGGTCGACAAAGACGATGTGTCGCGGCGGCACGCGCGGTTCGAGGCGCTCGATGGCGCTCTGCACGTGAGCGATCTCGGCTCCACCAACAAGACTTTCGTCAATGGCAAGGACATCGAACGAGGGTTGGTGAAGCGGCTGCAGGAGGGAGACAAAGTCTCGATCGGCTCGAACGAGTTCACCGTGCGCATCTTGCGTGAACGGGGTTAGCGACGCCGATGGACGCGTGGCTTACAAATGTGGTTATCTCTGGCGCCCTCGTTGTCGGCGCCCTGCTCATATTATTGTTCACGACAACGATGTTTCGCGAAGCCGAGGAGGCGTCGCTGCGCGCGAAAGCGCCCTTGCCGATCGACGAATCCGACCAACCTCGGCGACCCAGGGCCTTGAACGGCCCGACGCCTCGGCGGCCGCTCGTGGGAAAACGCGAGGACAAGTCGCGCGGTCGTGGAGATGGCGTCATTATCAGCGGCTTCGACACCGGCGGCTCGCGTTTGCTGGTGGGCGTCGGGGGTGCGGCCATAAAGCGAAGGCGCGCCGGGGTCTGCTTCGGGCGCGATCCCAGCATATCGGAGTTCACAATCCCGGATGACAGCGGATCGCTTTCGCGCCGCCATTTTCGTATCCGCATGCGCGATCAAGGCAAGTTTGAAATCGAGGACTTGGGTTCGGTCGCGGGCACTAAAGTCGAAGGGGTCGCGCTGCGTCCTTTCGAGCCTCGGCCGCTGACCTTGCCCGCCAAGATCGAGGTCGGGCGCACGTTGCTTGACCTGCGCGGGGGTGGAGAAGGCGATGTCGCCCACGATGTGCGAACCGCGCTCATTGGCCGACATAGCGATTGCGAAATCTCAATTCAGGACGAAAGCGTGTCGCGCTTTCACGCCGAACTCGTCTTGGGACCGAGCAGGCGGCTCTTCCTGGTTGACCGCCAGTCCACGCGTGGAACCTGGCTTCTAAAGGGGGGCTGGCAACGACTGGATCGAGCAGAATACGTCCCCGAGGATCAACGCGTGCGCTTCGGGGATTACGAAACCACGATCGGGGAAATAGCGCGGCGCATGGAGCGACACCGCGCCTGACAATGGAGAAGCCACTATGAGCGACAAGAAATACGGCGCCGATCAGCCGACGCGGCGGATCGAGGACTGGAAGCCTTTCAACGCTGGCGCTGAAACAAAACAAGGCGGTGGCGCTGGGGCCTCTGGCCTGGGCCAAGACACCCGCTATGTCGCCGACGAAAAAAAGGAAGGTGAGAAATCGGTTGCCGTCGATTTCATGAAGGACCCCGACGTTGGCTTTTTGGTGATTACCAATGGCCCCGGCAAGGGAAAGGGCCTACGCTTGGGGCTCGGACAAAACACCATCGGCCGCGGCGAAGGGAACCGGATCAAGCTTGACTTCGGTGACCCGCAGGTCTCGCGTGACAAACATTGCGTGGTTACCTTCGAACCGAAGCGGCGCGTCTTCTACATTCAAAACGATTCCGGACAGAACCTCACCTATGTCGGCGATGTGGTCGTGCTGCAGCCACAGGAATTGCGCCCGGGGGAAACCATAACCATCGGCGGAACGGAATTGCGTTTCCTGCCGCTCTGCGGCCCGGACTTCAGTTGGGAAGCAGCCAGCGCATGAGCGAGCTCTGGGCCTCGGTTGGGCGCGCGGAAGCGCTGGGGCAGCGGTCTAGCCAGCAAGATTGCGCCGCGCACGCTTTGTTGCCGCCGCTAGCCGACGGGCCGGAGCGTTTGCTGGTGGTGTTGGCGGACGGCATGGGTGGCCACGCGGCCGGCGATGTCGCGAGCAAGACAGCGGTCAACGCATTCATGGCGGAGACGCAGCAATGCACCGGTGCGAATTCCGCCGAAATCCTGCAGCGAGGTTTGAGCGCCGCCGCGCTGGCGGTGCAGGCTAAGGCCAATTCCGACGCCGCGCTCAAGGACATGGGCACGACCCTAGTTGCGGGGGTGGTCGAGAAGACGACAGATGGCGATGTGGTGGTCAGGTGGGTTAGCGTCGGCGACTCGCCGCTGTGGCGGGTGAACGAAAAAGCTGAGATGGAAAGGCTGAACCTCGATCAGTCGCTAGCGGGAGAGCTGGCGGCGGAGTTGCGCGCCGGAACCGCCACGCCGGAACAGGCCGCGATTGACCCTCGCCGGATGCAATCCAATGTCCTAACCCTGGCGCTGATGGTCGCCCCGTTTGACCTCGCCCGCGCGGATATGCACTTGGACCCGCTGCCGCTGGCTTCGGGCGATCTGCTGCTGTTTTCGAGCGACGGCGCCGAGAGTCTTCCGGAGAAGCTGATCGGCGAAACCATTCGAAAAAAACGAACTGCCGGCGCCGCCGCGATGACGAAGGCGCTGGTGAAGGCCGTGATCGACCGAAAGACGCCGCATCAGGATAATGTGATGGTCGTGCTGGTTGATCCAGCGCCATCGCCCCAGAAGCGCAGCCTGTTCGGGTAAGGCGCCCTTACGCGTTCTTCTCCCGCAGCGCCTCGACGCGGAAGCCTGGCGGCGGCCCATAGGCGTTGAAGTCCTTAGCCCCGGGCGCCACGAACAACGCCGCGAACACAAGCCCAACCCAGATCATCGCGATCACATAGCCCCGGGTTGCGTCGTAGCGGTCGCCGAAAAGGGCGACCGCCATAACGAGACCGACCGAAAATAGAATCTGCAGCCACGCCGATAGCCCCATATCATGCAGGCGCTTGGCCACGACGCACGAGAAGACGGTGAAGGCAAACAAGGCCGTCGCCGCGATGCCGATTAGGCCGATGGAAGACCAGAAGGCGTCGTTGGCGCGTTCGAGATAAAACGGCGCCAGCCGGCCAGTGTAGACCACTTTGAAGAACCATAACGCGGACGCAAGCCACATCAAGAAGATCAAGCCCAACGTGAGGCCCTTTGGACCAATTCGCCCCTCGGTCGATAAGATCACGAACGGTACGTCCAATTCGGAACGCGCGGAAGCGCGAAGCGCAAGCGCATCGAACGGCCGCCAAGATCGGCTGAAGGAAGGCGCGGGACCATATTTGTTGCTGGTCGATTTGCCCGGCCAGAACAGCAGCCAAACGTAGGAGCCGGTGGTAACAATGACCGAGAGCATCGCCACTAGACCGCTTAGCTTCTCGGAAACCGACTCGTTTCCCAATCTCGTCTCGGTGATCAGTGAGATAGAAATCATCGCCGCTATCACCGGGCCGAGTTGCAACACGCTCCACCACGCCGACAAATCGAAATCGTGGAGCCTTTTCGACACCACAGCCAAGTAACAGTAAGATCCCACGAAGCCGATCAAACCAGCGCCAATCAGGCCAATCCATGACGCCATTTGCGATCGAACGAC
This sequence comes from Alphaproteobacteria bacterium, assembly GCA_031400895.1. Classification (GTDB taxonomy): domain Bacteria; phylum Pseudomonadota; class Alphaproteobacteria; order Caulobacterales; family Aquidulcibacteraceae; genus Vitreimonas. Next base: position 8,711 of record JANNQT010000115.1, read on the forward strand.
CGGGGCAAGAGATGCTGCAAGCAAGAAGGTCAGCAAGATCGGCAAAAATACCGCCAAGCCGTTGCCCGCCAGAAATGACCGTCGCCCGATGCGCCCCTTGAACTGAAACAACAGGAACGCTGGATCGAGCGCCGGCGGCAACCAACGGCGGAGCCCGTCGTCACTGCCTATGACTTTGGAATCCACGGCCAAAGCCGGCGCCGGCGACAATTGCGGCGCCGCGGCGGCTGGCGTGGGCGCGCCGAGATTTTGGGGCAACACGCTGCGCCGGTGCGCAATACGGCCGGCAAGCGCCTCGATCACACGGGCGCGATCCTCAAAATAATCCATCCATTGGCGGTTCGCCAGTTGGTACTTCATCGCGCCAGTCGGTTGCACATTCTCGACTCGCACCGGGTAAACCGGCGTTTTCGCATTGTCCGCCAGCAGCACCTCCCGGTGGACATGCGTGGAGGCGTTGGCCTTCGCCGAAAACAGCAGGATCAGACACCGGGCGGCTTCCAGCGCGGTGACAATCTCCTCCTGGAAATCCACCCCCGGGCGCACGTCGCGCGGGGCCACCCAGCAGCGTACACCTCTGCCCTCCAGCCCTTCCACGATGCGGTTAGCTACCGCAGCATCCGCGGACGAGTGGCTTACAAACGCGTCGAATTCGGCTGGCATAGAGCGCCCCTTGTCCGGGCGGTCTAGCAAAAGGAGCAGAGCAAGACAAATCGAACCGAACAAAGCTAAAATGCCCACCATGAGCCCCGGCAGCTGCTGGGGCGCCTGTCGGGTCAGGCCGTTGCGGGCCAAGCCACCGACGGGCGCGCCACCGCGCCACGCTACCCACAGCCCTCGAATCCTCTAAGAGCCGCCCATGAGCCAGCATCTCCTCCCTCTCCGCCGCGCGCTTATTTCGGTGTCGGACAAAACTGGGCTGATCGCGCACGCCGGGGCGCTCGCCGAACTCGGCGCGGCCCTGGTCTCCACCGGCGGCACGCGCGCGGCGATCGCCGCTGCCGGGCTTGAGGTCGCGGACGTGTCGAGCTTCACCGGCTTTCCCGAGATGATGGACGGACGGGTGAAGACGCTGCACCCGAAAATCCATGGCGGCCTGTTGGCGCTGCGCGACAATCCCGAGCACCTCGCCGCCATGGCCGAGCACGGCATCGCCGCGTTCGATCTGCTCTACGTCAATCTCTATCCGTTCGAAGCGACGATCGCGCGCGGCGCCGATTTCGACACCTGCATCGAGAACATCGACATCGGCGGCCCGGCCATGCTCCGCGCGGCCGCCAAGAATTACCGTTTCATCGCCGTCGCCACCGATGCCGACGACATGGCGGCGATCCTGGACCAAGCGCGCGCGCACGGCGGTACAAGCCTGACGCTGCGCCAGCGGCTGGCGGCCAAGGCGTTCGCGCGCACGGCGGCTTATGATGCGGCGATCTCAAACTGGTACGCGGCGCAACTTGGCCAGACCGCGCCGCCCTGGCGGGCGCCAGAAATCTACGTAATGGGCGGCAAACTGAAGCAGAGCCTGCGCTACGGCGAAAACCCGCACCAGCACGCGGCCTTCTACAGCAATGGCGAACAACGCTTCGGCGTCGCCACCGCGCGGCAGCTGCAGGGCAAGGAACTTTCGTACAACAATCTGAACGACACCGATGCCGCCTTCGAACTGGTCGGCGAATTCGATCCCGCCGAAAGCGCCGCGGTCGCCATCGTCAAACACGCCAATCCCTGCGGAGTGGCGCTGGGGGGCACGCTGCTGGAGGCCTACACGCGCGCGCTCGAATGCGATTCGGTGTCGGCGTTCGGCGGCATCGTCGCCGTCAATCAGAAGCTCGACCGCGCCGCCGCCGAGGCGATAGCGGAAATCTTTACAGAGGTCGTGATCGCACCCGACGCCGACGAGGACGCCGTCGCCGTGTTCGCCAAAAAGAAAAATCTGCGTCTGCTGATCGCTGGCGGCTTGCCCGACCCCGCCGCGCCGGGCCTCTCCGTGAAAACCGTCGCCGGCGGCTTTCTCACCCAGAGCCGCGACGCCGGCCGCATCGGCGCGGGCGATCTTAAATTTGTCACCAAGAAGCAGCCCACGCCCGCGCAAATCCGCGACATGATCTTCGCCTTCCGCGTCGCCAAGCACGTGAAGTCCAACGCCATCGTCTACGCCAAGGATGGCGCCACCGCCGGCATCGGCGCGGGGCAGATGAGCCGGGTCGATTCCGCGCGCGTTGCGCGGCTGAAGGCAGAAGACGCCGCCCACGCCGCCGGCTGGAGCGATCCGAAAACAGTCGGCTCAGTGTGCGCGTCGGACGCCTTCTTCCCCTTCCCCGACGGCCTGCTGCAAGCGATCCAGGCTGGCGCGGCGGCGGTGATCCAGCCCGGCGGCTCAATCCGCGACGACGAGGTGATCAAAGCCGCCGACCAAGCCGAGATCGCCATGGCCTTCACGGGCGTGCGGCATTTCCGGCATTAGACTGAAGCCCCGCCAGCATGGCGCGCAGTATTTCGTGTTCGCGGGCGGTGGCGGCGGCGTCGTAGCGCACGCGCACATCCTTGACGCCGACATCCTCGAAGGCGTGGGTGGCGTGCTCGAACACGACGATGTCGAGCGGCGCGCCGCGCGCGCGTTGCCGTTCCAGCGCCGCGCGCGTGGGGCCGACCACATAATCGCGCCCGGCGACAATGACGGTGCTTTGCGGGTTGAAACGCCAGGCGCGCCGCCCGGCATAGCTGCCGACATTGGCGTAAGGATAAACCAGCAGCGTGCGCTGGAGCCCCTGCAACGGTTCGGCCGGTAAATCGCTCAGGCCGGTGGCGCGCGCCATCTCCGCTCCCGAGCGCAGCGCCAATGCATCCATGATGGTCCAGCCGCCATGGCTCCAGCCGATCGCCGCGAAGCGTTCACGGTCGGCCCAGTTCTGCTGGCGCGCCCAGGCAAGCGCGGCATAGAGATCGCCGGCGCGTTCGCGGCCGTGCAGACGCAGGCCAGTGCACACGCTGGCAAGCGCCGCGTTGCGGCCGATGCGCCGGTGAGCGAAGGAATCCACATGCACCGCTGCTACCCCGGCGGCCACCGCGATCTCCGCCGTCTGCCGCGTGAACGGGCGCGGGCCGCCGCAGCCGTGCAGCATGAACAGCACAGGAAACGGGCCCGGTCCCGGCGGCCGGGTCACCGTAAAATGCGGGGCCAGCTGGGCGACACGTTGCGACAGCGTTTCGGCGGATGCGGACAGCGTCATGAGCCAACCTGACAACAACAGTGCCGCGACTGCGCCCACGAGAACCAGCCTGGTGCGAGCCATGAACCCTGCCAAGAGAACCGCCCCACCCTATGGCCTCGCCGACGCGTGTGCAAACCGCCTGAACCTTGGGGAGATATCGGACTTGTTGCACGCGCCCGCCTCTGCTATGGGCAAAGTGCGCCGATTTGATGCTCAGCTTGCGGGGCGCGTAAAAAATCCCGCTAAAGAGAGGGTGAAGTCGCATCGAGCGGCTTCGGCTTCCCCGCAAGCGCGCCTCCTGTCGTCGCCACTTGGAGACGAGGAATATGGCTGTCGCCCAACAGATTCTCACGCACGCGGACGCTTGGGAAGAGCACCTGCTGCAACCCGAGGCGCCGTTCGTGCTTGCTTGCGGCGAGACGCTTGCCGATGCCGGCGTGCGCGCGCGCCGGTATGGCCCCGCCGCGGCGCCGCTGGTGATTGTCATGGGCGGCATTTCCGCCAGCCGTCGGCTCACCGGTGAAGACGGCTGGTGGAGCGATATCGTCGCGCCGGGCGGGGGGGTCGATCTTGAGCGCTATGGCGCGCTCGGCCTCGACTTCGCTCCCAACGACGATATCCGCGTGCGCATTTCGCCGGACGACCAGGCGCGGCTGGTGCTGGCCGCGCTCGACGGCCTGGGCGTGGCGCGCGCGCATGCGTTCATCGGCGCCTCCTATGGCGGCGCGGTCGGTCTAGCGCTGGCGGCGCGCGCACCGGAGCGGCTAGCGCGGCTGTGCGTGATCTCCGCCGCCGCCGAACCCGCGCCGCTGGGCTCGGCCTGGCGCGGGGTGCAGCGGCGCATGGTCGGGATCGCGCGCCAGCACGGCGCCGCCGCCGAGGGTCTGTCGTTGGCGCGGCAGCTGGCGATGATCAGCTACCGCAGCGCCGAGGAATTCGCGCAACGCTTCGACCGCCGCCTCAACGAGCAGGGCGAAAGCGATCTGGACCGCTATCTGGTCGCCCGCGGCGAGGCGTTCCTGGAGGCGATGGGCGCGGATCGTTGGCTGTCGCTCAGCGAGGCGATCGACCGCACCGAAATCGATCCGGCGCAAGTGGCGGTCCCCACCACTTTGGTCGCCTGCGCGTCGGACCAATTGGCGCCGCTGGCGCAGATGGAGGCGCTGTCGCGCCGTTTGCCGCAACTGGCGGGGTTCCGGGTGATCCGCTCGCTCTATGGCCACGACGCCTTCCTAAAGGAACCCGCGCAAATCGGGCGCATCCTGCGCCGCTTCCTGGACGAGAGGACGTGATGAACGACAAACAACACGACGAGACCATACTGGCGCGCGCCGGAATCGATACCGATGCCGCCCATGGCGCGGTGATGCCGCCGATCTATTTGTCGGCGAGTTTCTCGTTCGACGGCTTTGGCGGCAAGCGCGCCTACGATTACACCCGCTCGGGCAATCCCACGCGCTCGCAGCTGGCGGACGCGCTCACCGCGCTCGAACGCGGCGCCGGCGCGGTAGTGACCGGCTCGGGCATGGCGGCGGTGGATTTGGTGCTCAATCTGTTGCCGGCGAACGCGCTGGTGCTCGCCCCGCACGACGCTTATGGCGGCGTCTGGCGCTTGTTGGAGACGCTGGAGAAGAAAGGCGCGATCCGGCTGGCGCTGGTGGACCAGGGCGATGGCGCCGCGTTTGACGCCGCGCTCGCGGGCGAGCCGGCGCTGGTGTGGATCGAAACCCCCAGCAATCCGCTGATGCGCGTGGTCGATATCGCCGAACTCAGCGCGCGCGCGCGCAAGGCCGGCGCCCGCGTGGCGGTCGATAACACCTTCCTCTCGCCGCTGTTGCAGAAGCCGCTGACGCTGGGCGCCGACTTCGTGGTCCACTCCACCACCAAATATCTCAACGGCCATTCCGATGTGGTCGGCGGCGCGGTGATCGCGGCGGCGGCCGCCGATGCGGAACAATTGGCCTGGTGGGCCAATTGTCGGGGCGTCACCGGCGCACCGTTCGACGCTTGGCTGACGCTTCGCGGCATGCGTACGCTGGCGGTGCGCCTGGAGCGCCAGCAGCGCACGGCGGAAAACATCGCGAGCTTCCTGTCGCGCCACGCCCACGTCGCCGCGGTGCATTATCCCGGGCTCAAGAGCCATCCCGGCCACGCCATCGCCAAGCGCCAGCAGACAGGCATGGGCGCGATGCTGAGTTTCGAGGTGGCCGCAACCGGACCAGCGCTCGCGCCCCTGCTCGCCAAGCTGCGCGGCTTCACATTGGCGGAGTCTTTGGGCGGCGTCGAAAGTCTGGTCGCCCACCCCGCCACCATGACGCACGCGGCGATGAGCCCCGAGGCGCGCGCGGCGGCGGGCATCGGCGAGCGTCTGCTGCGGCTCTCGATCGGCCTCGACCGCGAAGAAGATCTGATCGCCGCGCTGGAGGCGGGGCTTGGCGGGTAATGGGCGCGCGTCCACCCTCCCCTCGCGGGGAGGGAAAGGAAGCGCGCTAACCCAGCGCCTCCGCCAAGGCAGAAATATCCGGCGCGATCTCGCTCTTATCGGCGGGGCGCGACATTAGCGCGGCAAGCGTGGGCGGCAGCGCGATCTCGCGGCCGATCAGCGGCTCGACGATTTCGCGGAACTTGGCCGCATGCGCGGTGGCGATGATGGCCCAGCGCCCGGCGCCGGCGTGGCGCGCGTGCGCTTCCGCCGCCACCGCCGTGTGCGGGCACCAGATTTGACCGAAGCTGGCGAAGCCCTGTTTGAGACGCGCACGAATGGCTTCGTCCTCGACCACATAAGCGCTGATTGCGGCGCGCAGCGCGGCGACATCCGGAAACAAATAGAACAAACGCTCGGCATTGCTGGGCGCGCCGACATCCATCGCCGAGGCCAAGGTCGCCACGCTGCGGCGCGGGCGCCAAACGCCGCTTTCAAGATAATCGGGAATGGCGCGGTTGGCATTGTGCGCCAGCACGATCTCGCCGATCGGAAAGCCCAAGCGCTTGGCCCAAAGGCAAGCGGTGACGTGGCCGAGATTGCCGCCGGGGACCACAAATGAAAGCGGTTCGCCATGCGCGCGCAACGTCTGCAGGCTGGCGAGCGCGAAATAGCTCATCTGCGGCAACAGCCGCCCCAGATTGATGCTGTTGGCGGAACTGAGATCGGCATGGGCGCTGAAGCGCGGATCGGCGAACGCCTGTTTCACCAGCGCCTGACAATCGTCGAACGTCCCGCGCACCGCGAACGCGCGCACATTGTCGCCCCAGCAAGTGAGCTGGTGCTGCTGCAGCGGCGACACCAGGCCCTTGGGATAGAGCACCGCCACTTCGATTCCGGGCTTGTCATGAAATGCCGCCGCCACAGCGCCCCCGGTATCGCCGGAGGTGGCCACCAGGATGCGCAAGCGCCGCGCCGCGCCGGCGCGGATGCGGGTCATTGCGCTGGCCAGAAAGCGCGCGCCGAAATCCTTGAACGCGGCGGTCTGCCCGTGGAACAGCTCCAGCACCGAAAGCGTATCGGTGAGCGCGGTCAGCGGCGCGGGAAAATCGAACGCTTCGGCGGTGATGGCGGGCAAGCTTGCCGCCAAGTCATCGTCGGCTGCGAACGGCGCGAGCATATTTGCAGCGGCAGTCGCGAGCGAAGCCCCCGGCGCGATCGCCTCAACAGCGACGGACGGCCAGACCTCCGGCGCGTAAAGCCCGCCATCGGGCGCAAGGCCCTGGACGATGGCTTGGCTGAGCGTGACGCCGCCGCCGCCGCGCGTGCTGACATATTTCATGCGCCGACCAGGCGCGCGCCTTGCGCCCCCAAATCCACCACCCAGCAATCGGTCTCGATGCCGCGCGCGGTGAAGGCGGCGGCCATGGCGTCGCGCACCGCCGGCGCCTCGCGCTCCAGCGCCCAGGCGAACATGGTCGGCCCCGCGCCCGAGATCGAACAGCCGAGCGCGCCCGCGGCCATCGCCGCCGCCCGCGTTTCGGCGAAGCCGGGAATCAGCGATTGCCGCTGCGGCTCGATCACCACGTCCTCGAACGAAGCGCGGATCAGATCGAGATCGTCGGTGTAGCAGCCGGAAATGAAGCCGGCGAGATTGGCGGTCTGCCAGACGAAATCCGACATGTTGACGCCCGCCTTGAGCATGGCGCGCGCTTGCTTGGTGGCCAGGAACATGTGCGGATGCACGATCACCGCGCGCACGCCAGCGGGCGCTGGGATGCGCTTCACCCGCGGTTCGTCGATGCCCACGGTGAGCACCAAGCCGCCGAACAGCGAGGGCGCGATATTGTCGACGTGCAGCGAGCCGCTAGCAACCTTTTCGCCCTGCATGGCGTATTTCAACAGCTCGATATCGGTACGCGGCGTATCCAGCAGCGCGTTGGCGGCCACCACCGCGCCGACCGCGGAAGCCGCCGAACCGCCCAAGCCCGAGCCGAGCGGAATGCCCTTCTCGATCTCGACCTCGAACCCGAACGGAAGCGCAAGCGCCTGCGCCATCGCCAGCAACGCCATGCCGGCGGTGTTCTGCGCCGCCTCGCGCGGCAGATCGCCGGCCAAGCCGCTGCTGGCGATGATCGCCACTCCAGGCGCCGCGCGCCGGCTCACGGTGACGCGATCGCCTAACGCATCGACGGAAAAGCCCAGAATATCGAAGCCAACCGCGACATTGCCGACCGAAGCCGGCGCGAAGGCCGTGGCGCGTTGCAGCGCTGTCACATCCGGGCTCCGAGATAAGCGGCCAGCCGCAACAGATCGGCAAACACCCCGCCCGCGGTCACGTCGGGGCCCGCGCCGGGTCCCTGCACGATCAGCGGATTGCTATGATAACGCCGAGTCTGGAAGCGCACCACGTTGTCGCTCAGCGCGATGTTGGCAAAGGGATGACTGGCCTCCACTTCGACCAGCCCCACCGAGGCCGCCCCGCTGGCATCGACGCGCCCGACGTGGCGCAAACGCTTGCCGCGCCCGCGCGCGGCTTCCATGCGCGCGCGCATCGCTTCGTCGAAGCGCGGCAATTGCTGCAGGAATTGCTCCGTTGAAACATCGCGCAATTCCACCGGGACCAGGCTCTCCACCGCCACCGCGTCCAGTTCGGTCGCCAAGCCCATCTCACGGGCCAGGATCACCAGCTTGCGTGCGACATCGAGCCCGGAGAGGTCGTCGCGCGGGTCCGGCTCGGTAAAGCCCAGCCGCTTGGCTTCCAGCACCACGTCCGAGAAACGCTGCTCGCCGTTCCAGACGTTGAAGATGTAAGCCAGGGTACCCGAGAGAATGCCTTCGATGCCGAGAATATCGTCACCGGTCTCGCGCAGATCGCGCGCGGTCTGAATGATAGGCAGGCCGGCGCCGACGGTGGCTTCGTAGAGATAATGCGCCCCGCTGCCGCGCCGCGCCGCGCGCATGGCGACATAGTATGCGTACTCGGCGCTGTTGGCTTTCTTGTTGGGGGTGATCACGTGCACGCCCTGCTCGAACAGGCCGACATAGCGGCGCGCCACCTTTTCGCTGGCGGAGCAATCGATCACCACCGAGTGGGGCAAGTGCGCGACCCGGACATGGGCGAGGAAGCGCTCCAGATCGGCGGGCTCGCCACCGCGTTCGAGCGCACCGCGCCAATCGGCCGGATCGATGCCCGCCTCCGACAGCGCCATGCGCTTCGACGCCAGGATGCCGCGCAGCCGCAGGTGCAGGCCGAATTGCTCGCGCAGCCGCATGGTCTGCGCCGCCACTTGATCGAGAAACACGCCCCCGACCACGCCAGGGCCGATCAGCCCGATCGAAAGCGTGTGCGGCGAGAGATAAAATCCCGCATGCACCGCGCGCAGGCCGCGGGTGGCGTCGCGCGCCTGCACCACGACGGAGATGTTGCGCTCGGACGCGCCTTGGGCGATGGCGCGGATGTTGATCCCGGCAGTCCCCAGGGTGGCGAACAATTTCGCCGCCACGCCCGGCGTGCCGGCCATGCCGTCGCCGACCACCGCAAGGATCGCCAGCCCGCGATCGAGGCCGACGCTTTGAATCTGCCCCTCGCGCAATTCGCGCTCGAAAGCATCGCGCACCGCTCCCGCCGCGCGCTCGCCCTCGGCCTCCGGCACCGCGCAGCAGATCGAGTGTTCGGAACTGCCCTGCGAAATCAGGATCACGTTCACGCCGGCCCCGCGCAGCGCGCCGAACAGACGCTGCGCCGTGCCCGGCACGCCGATCATGCCGGCCCCTTCGAGATTGATCAGCGCCACTTCGTCGATGCTGGTAATGCCCTTGACCGGATGGGCGGAATCCGGGGCCGCGCAGATCAGCGTGCCCGGCCGCTCCGGCGCGAACGTGCTCTTGATCCAGATCGGGGTGCCGCGCCCCACCGCTGGCGCCATGGTCTGGGGATGCAGCACCTTGGCCCCGAAATAGGCGAGCTCCATGGCCTCGTTATAAGAGAGCTGATCGATCACGGTGGCGTCGGGCACGCGCTGCGGATCGGCCGAGAGCACGCCTTCGACGTCGGTCCAGATCACGATCTCCTCGGCGTCCAGCAGCGCGGCGAAGATCGAGGCGGAGAAATCGCTGCCGTTGCGCCCCAGCGTGGTCTGCGCGCCGCGCCGGTCGGAGGCGATGAAGCCGGTGATCACCAGCGCGCCGCGGAAATCTTGCGCCACCAACCGGTCGAGATTGCCCTGCGACTCGCGCCAGTCCACCGACGGCCCGAGCGCGCCCCAATCCACCACCAGCGCCTTGCGCGCGTCGAGCCATTGCACCGGCCCGCGCTGCCGGCCTTCGAGATAAAGCGCAAACAACCGCGACGACCAGATCTCGCCATAACCGGCGACCAGATCGCGCACGCTGGGCGAGGCCGAGCGGGTCAGGCGGATGGTTTGCAAGACGCCGCCAATGTCGGCGATGTCGCGGTCGAGCGCGGCCAGATAGCCATCGCGCGCGGAGGCGCCGAGAATAGCTTCGACGATCTCGCCGTGGCGCTGGCGCAGCGCCGCCAGCCCGGCGCCCACCTCGGCCTGCGCCTCGGCGGCGGCGACCACCAGCAATAGCGCGTCGGTGACGCCCTTGCAGGCCGACAGCACGATCGCCTGGCGCTCGCCGGCGCGCGCGGCGACGATTCCGGCCACGCGCTGGAAACAAGCCGCGTCGGCTACGCTCGATCCACCGAATTTATGGACCACCCATCTGTTATCGCCAGGCACGCAAATCCGCCCTTCTCCTTGCCGCGCCGCGCTCATGCCCAAGGTCAGCGCCAGTGTCCAGGCCCCGGCGAGTTTTCCGCAATCTTCCCAGAGGAAGGGGTCGTAGGGGGTTGCCGCGCCTGTTCCATCGTGTTAGCGTGATAACACACTAAATGACAATGTCCAGAGCCCAGACCAATCCCAGCCCGCTCGCCGACGCGCTCCTGGCGCTGAAAACCCGCGCCGAGGCCGAGGCCTTCCTCACCGATTTGTGCACCCCCGGCGAGGTTCGCGCGCTGGCCGAACGCTGGCTGATCGCGCAATTGCTCGACGCCGGCAACCTCTCCTACCGCGAGATCGCCGAAGCCGCCGGCGCCAGCACCACCACCGTCACCCGCGTGGCCCGGTTTCTGCGCGAGATGCCCTATCACGGTTACCGCCGCGTGCTCGACCGGCTGCGCGGCGGACGCCGATGAGCCCCGCCCCCCGCGCCCGCCTGGTCGTCGCCGTACAAAAGAGCGGCCGACTGGCCGACAAGAGCCTCGATCTGATCGCCAGCGCCGGCCTGCGCGTGCTCAAGGGGGCCAACGATCTGCTTTACCGGATCGAGAACTACCCCATCGATCTGCTGCGCGTACGCGATGATGACATCCCCACCTTCGTCGCCGACGGTGTCTGCGACCTCGGCATCGTCGGCGAGAATGTGCTGGAAGAAGTCCGCAACGGCGGCCCGATCGCCGAGGTGCTGATGCCGCTCGGCTTCGGCCGGTGCACGTTGAAGATCGCCGTGCCGCCGACCCTGGCCTACGACGGCCCCGCCTCGCTGGACGGTCTGCGCATCGCCACCTCCTATCCGAAGATCCTGCGCCGGTTCCTGAATGCGCAGGGCGTGTCCGCCGATATCGTCACCATGCGCGGCGCCGTCGAGGTCGCGCCCAGACTCAAGCTCGCCTCGGCCATCTGTGACCTTGTCTCGACCGGTGCCACGCTCGAAGCCAACGGCCTGGCGCCGAAAGAGACGGTGCTGGACAGCCAGGCGGTGCTGATCAAATCGCCCGTCGCCCCGGAGCCCGGCCTGCAGCACCTGCTGGACAGCATTATCGAGCGCATGGCCGGCGTGGTGTCCTCGCAGGGTGCCAAATACGTCATGCTCAACGCGCCCCGCTCCGCTCTTGCCGAGATCACCGCCATCCTGCCGGGTGCCGGCGCGCCGACGGTCATGCCGCTGGCTGGCCGCGATGACGCCGTCGCCGTCCACGCCGTCTGTCAGGAGGCGGTCTTCTGGGAGACGCTGGAGCGACTCAAGGCCGCCGGCGCTTCGGCCATCCTGGTCCTCCCCATCGAGAAGATGATGTGATGAAGCGTTTCGACTGGAGCACGCTCGACGCCGCCGGACGCCTCAATGCCCTGGCCCGTCCCCGCCGCCGCACCGAGGTGCGGGTCACCGACACAGTGCGCGAGATCATGGACGATGTCCGCACACACGGCGGCGCGGCCGTCACCGAATGGAGCCTCAAGCTTGACGGCGCCGCGCCGCGTCGTCTGATCCTGACGCCCGACCGGGTCGCCGCCGCCCGCGACGCCCTGCGCCCCGCTGACACCCGGTCCATCCGCATGGCCGCCGAGAACATCCGCATCTTCCACGAGGCGACCCGGCCCGAGGACACGCCCGACGTCGAGATCGTCCCCGGCGTCCGCTCGCGGCTGGTCTGGCGGCCGCTGCGCTCCGCGGGTCTCTACGTCCCCGGCGGCTCGGCCCCGCTGTTCTCCTCCCTGCTGATGTTGGCCATTCCGGCCGCCGTCGCCGGGGTGGCCCGCCGTGTCGCCGTGACCCCGCCCTCGCTCTCGGGCGAGCCGCACCCGGCCATGATCTTCGCCGCTGCCGAGGCCGGTCTCGATGAGCTCTGGCTGATCGGCGGTGCCCAGGCCATCGCCGCCCTGACCTTCGGTGCCGAACTGGAAGACGGCGTCATAGCGCCTTGCGACAAGCTGTTCGGCCCCGGCAACGCCTGGGTCGCCGAGGCCA
>JANNQT010000116.1:0-32157 GCA_031400895.1 Alphaproteobacteria bacterium
CCCTGCCGCGCGCCTCGGCGAGCGCCTTGTCGTAGGCGGCCATCGCGGCGTCGGCCTCGGCCTTCAGCGAAGACGCCTGGTCGAGGTCGCCGCGGATCTTCTCCGCGCGCGCATCCAGCACCTCGCCGATCCTCGGCAGCGCCACTTTCGCCATCGCGAAGTAGAGCAGCACGAAGGTGATCAGCAGCCAGATCAGCTGCGGCGGGAAGTCGTGGACGTTGAGCTGCGGCATGGCGTGCGCCTCCGCCGGTCGATTCCGCCCCGCTCAGCCGAACAGGATGAGGAACGCGATCAGCAGCGCGAACAGCGCGATGGCCTCGGTCAGCGCGAAGCCGAGCAGCACGTTGCCGAACACCTTCGGCGCGGCGGCGGGGTTGCGCAGCGCGCCCGAGACGAAGCTGCCGAAGATGTTGCCGATGCCGACGCCGACGCCGGCGAGGGCGATGGTGGCGAGGCCGGCGCCGATCATCTTGGCCGAGGCGAGATCCATGGTCCTTGTCCTTTCGCGGGAAAGTCAGTGGTGCAGGTGGACGGCGTCGTTGAGGTAGAGGCAGGACAGCACGGTGAAGACGTAGGCCTGCAGGAACGCGACCAGAAACTCGAGCGCGTAAAGCGCCACCGTCATCGCCAGCGGCAGCAACGAGCCCGCCATGCCGATAATGCTCTCGCCCGTGCCCCACATCATCGGCACGAAGCTGGCGAACACCTTCAGCACCAAGTGGCCGGCCAAGATGTTGGCCCAAAGGCGAACCGCGTGGCTCAAAGGGCGCGAGAAGAACGAGATGATCTCGATGATCACCACGAACCACAAGATGGGCCAGGGCACGCCCGAGGGCACGAACAGCTTCAGGAATTTCAAACCGTTCTTGGCGAAGCCGATCACGATCACGGCGAAGAACACCATTAGCGCCATGGTCGCGGTGATGACGATCTGGCTGGTCGGGGTGAAGAAATAGGGGAACATGCCCAACATGTTCGCGGCGAAGATGAACAGGAACAGCGTGAACACGAAGGGGAAGAATTTCTTGACCCCCTCGTCGCCAGCGGCGTCCTTCACCATGCCATGGATGAAATTGTAGGCGGTTTCCGCCACCACTTGCGCGCGGCCAGGCGTCAGCGCCGCCGGCTTCATCGCCGAAATCATGAACCAGCTGGCGAGCCCCACGCCAGCGACCATGAACAGGCTCGCATTGGTGAAAGTGGCGTCGAGCGCGCCGAAATGGATCGGCTCGCTGATCGGGTTGATGTGAAACTGATGGATCGGGTCGTTCGACACTGCTTGCCTTAATCCTCATCGTCGCGTGCAATAGGCGCCGCCGCGTCGGGCTGGTTGAACGATTGCGCCACGCGCACCACGTTCACCAATCCGGCGATGAACCCAAGCCCGAAACCAACCACCAGCCCCCACGGCGAGGTGCGGAGAAAAGTGTCGGCCCCATAACCGAGCAACGCGCCGATGATAATCGCCGCGCCGAACTCGCCGCCAAACCGAAGCGCCAGCGAGGCCGGGCTCTGGGCGGGCGGGGAGGTCGAGGCGCCATCGCCGCGCGCCTTGGCGACACGCCGGCGCAGATCGGAAAGGGCGTCCTCCGGCGGTTTTTCGTCAGCCATTGAACAATCATGCACGTGCGAGGGACGACTCGGAAGCGCCTCCCGCCCGCGCGCGCGGATTACTAGGGGCGGGCCGGGGGGGCGTCAAGAAAGCCGGGGCGGGGCAGCGTGCGACATTTGGGCGGCGCTCAATAGACCGGCGGCAGGGTGCGCACGCCGAGGCCTTCCAGGCGCAAAACCCCAGCTTGGGCCTCGACGTCGAGACTGATGTCGTCGCCGTTCAGCCGATAGCTCAGCGCCAGCAGGGTGAGGGCGCGGCGGGCGCTTTCGTTGACATTGGGCGCGCTGGCAAGGGCGGTGAAGATCGGCGCGGGGTGTTCGATCGGCAGCGTCAGCGCGCCCTCGAGCCGGCGCTCGGCATCGAGGCCGCCCGCGCCGTGGCCGCTGGCCTGCAGCGGTCCCCACGCAAGCTCCAGCGCCTCGAAGCGCAGCCGTCCGCCGGCCTCGCGCCACGGCGCCAGCGGATCGCCCGGCGCGCCCGCCAGCAGCGCCGCGCCGCGTTCGATCATCACGCCCGCGCGCAGGCGCTCCACGTCGACGCCGAAGGCCTCGAAACTGCGCACCGGGCGCGGCAAGCTCAGCGCGGTGGCTTCGAACGCCAGCTGATAGTCCCCATCGGCGCGGGCGTCGGGGCGCAGGTTGAGCACCAGCTTGCGCGCGCCCAGCACGCCTTCGGCGGCGGGATCGTCGAGCGTCAGATTGTCGGCCTCGATGCCCGCCACCGCCAGCGCGCCGCTCGCGCCGCGGAACGAAGCGATCAGCCGCTCGGCGGCGAGATTGGTGACCGCGCCGTTCTCGCGGCTGATGGCGATCGGCGCCTTGGCCTCAAGGATGACGTGCTCGGGGTTCAACAATTGGATATTGAGGTCGGCGCGGGCGCTGGCCGCGCTCCAACCGCCGCGCGCCGGGGCGTAGGCAAGCTCCTGCATTTCCAAGCGCAGCAGCACCGGAAAGCCGTGGCGGACAATGCGCGTCACCGTCACGTGCGCGCCTCCAGCGTTCTGGTCGGCGACGAATTGCTGGATCCGCGCCTCGGCCGCGGCGGCGACGACATGCCAGTAAATTATCCAACCCGCTACGACAGCGGCGAACAGCAGCCACGGAACGGCAAGCCAGAGCGGGCGGGTCTTCATGCGGGTTGTTTCCTGCGCAGATGTTCCGGCAATAACGCCTGGCACTCGCTCTCGATCGCGTCCTGCAGCCGGGCCATGAATTCCTCGCGCGGCAAGCCGGCGGGGATCGCGGGCAGGAATTTGATGGTGACGTGGCCGGGCTTGCGGATGATCCCGCTTGGTTTCCACACTAATCCGGTATTGAGCGCGATCGGCGTCACCGGCAGGCCAAGGTCGCGATACATGGCGGCGATGCCGGGTTTGTAGTCGGGGGCGGCGTCCAACGTTTGGCGCGTGCCTTCGGGATAGATCACGATCTGGCGGCCCTTGGCAATCACGGCGCGGGCGGCGCGCAGCATGTCTTTGAGCGCCTTGGCGTGGGCTTCGCGGTCAACCGGGATCATGCCGTACTTCATGTAGAAGCCGAACACCGGCATGTTCTGCAATTCCTTCTTCACCACGAACACCGGCTCGGCGATGCATTGCACCGGCAGCACGGTGTCGAGCGCGGCCTGGTGCTTGGAGGCGAACAGCGCGGGGCCCGCGGGCGGCAAATGCTCCAGCCCCTCGAAGCTCACCCGCACATTGCAGATCCAGCGCAGCCCCCAGATCGTGGCTTTGCCCCAGCCGCGCATGGCGTGCCAGATGTAGCGGTCATGGCCGAGCAGCACCGCCGGCATGTAGCCGAGCCCGAACCAGGCGAGCGCGCCGTAGAACCAGACCACGAACACAAGCGAGCGCAGCAGGATCATGGCGGCTGCGGTCCTTGACGGCGACGTCCGAGGCCGAGCAGCGCCTCGCGGCCGCGGATGAGCAGGTATTTTACGTATTCTCCTCCCAGCCGCGCGGCAGCGCCGAGATCGCTGCGCCAGATCGCCGGATCGGTCCAGCGCGTGCGCACCGGATAAGCGACGATCTCCGCTTCCGGCATCGCCAGCGACAATTCCAGCTTCGAGCGCGGCATGTGATAATCGTCGGTCACCAGGATCAGGCGACGGTAGCCGTGCCCACGCGCCCAGGCTGCGGCCTCGGAGGCGTTGCCGAGCGTATCGTCGGCGCCGCGGCCGAGATCGATGCAGCAGCGCGCCAGCTCAGGATCGACGCCGAGCGCCGCGTCGAGCAATTCGTGGTCGGTGACGACGCGGTTGACGCCTGAAATCAGCAGCCGCTCGCCCTTGTGTTGTTCGAGCAATTGCACGCCCTCGTTCAAACGCTTGAGCGAGCCGCCAGTGAGGGCGACGATGGCATCGGAATTGGGCGGCGCTTGCGCGCCCGCGCGCACCTCGTTGGCGAACTGCCAGAAGCCAGCCAGCCACGCGAGCGCGGCGGCGATGCCCGCCAGCAGCAGCAATTTCCGCATCAGCCGAGCCTCGCGGCCCGGTCGTGGAATTCGGCGGCGGCGGTGCTCGCACCTGCGCCGGCGGCGATGGCGGCGCCGATCGGGACAATGGCGAGCGGAGCGAGGTCAGGCAGGCGAATCATCGCCGGCAGATTTTCCACGCTCAGGTGCGGGACCGCCAGCATTAGCGCCACCACCGCCAGCGCCGCCGCCAGCGCCGCCCCAGCGAGGCCCGCGTTGAGGCCCAATATGGCGGCTTCATCGGCGATGCGCCCGGCGGCTTGGGATTTGGTCGCGCCCAGATCGGTCATCACCGTCACTTCCGTCCGCCGCCGCGCCGCCAGCCCCCGCGCCGCCAGGGCGACCACCAGCGCCATCACCACGGCAAAGCCGATCGCTCCCCAAAAAGCCGCCCGCCGCACCCAGCTCGCCAGGTCGCCGGGGGCATCGGGGGCGGTGTTGACTTTCGCGGTCACCCCCGCCTGCGTCAGCGCCGCCTCGATGTCGCCGGCGACATCGGCGTCTGGCGAGGCGGGGCGGATCTGGATTTCGATCAGAGACGGGATGGGTATTTCACCGGAATCTTCCAGCTGCAGTTGTTCGGCGGCGTTGCGGGCTGACATTGGCGTGGCGCTGATCACATGGCGCGCGTGCCCCAGCGCCGCTTGCGCCCGCAAAACGCCATCGGGACCGTCCGGGGCGATCACCCGGACTAAGGCGTAACCGGAAATATCGACCTGGTAGCCAGCGGCCAAACGATCGGCGGCGCGCGCCGCCAGCCCGGCGGCCGCCGCCGCGAAGGCGGCGAACGCCAGCGTCCAGAACAGGGCGCGCCCGCCGCGACTCATTCGATCTCCTCCCCGGGATCGTCGTGCTGGACCTCGTCGGCCGGCGTCAAGCGCCCGCGATCCATGCGCCAGTGCTGCAGCGGCGCGCAATCGGCCAGGGTCTCGTCCTGGCTGGCGATGATCACCCCCGCCCCCACCCGGCGCATCTCCGCCAGCAGCCGCACCACCTGGCGGCCATCGGCGGGGGACATGCCGGCGGTGGGGTCGTCGGCCAGGATCAGCTTGGGCTTGGCCGCCAGCGCGCGCGCGATCGCGGCCCGGCGCCGCTCCGCGCCTGAGAGTTTTTCCACCGCTAAATCAGCGGCTTCGCCCAGGCCCACGAAATCCACCAGCTCGCGCACGTCGTCGCTGTAATCGCGGGGGCGCAAGCCCGCCAGCTGCAGCGGCATGGCGATATTGTCGAACGCGGTCCAATGCTCGACGAAAACCGGGTTCTCGGCGACATAACCTATCTTTCGTTTCACCTCTGCTCGCGCTTTTGGGGTTGCGCGCGCGACATCTTCACCCAAAATAAGGGCGCGGCCGGCAAAGATGGGCAAAGCCAGCCGCAACAGGTGCATAAAGGTTGTTTTGCCGGCCGCGGCTGGGCCAGTCACCAGGGCGACGTCACCGAGGCGGGCTTCGAAGTCTATCTCGGTGAGCACGATGGATGGGCCATAGCCGGAATCGACGTTCGTAAGCCGAGCCAGGACGCCATGGCGATACAAGTCCGAATTGATTGGGTTTGGTCGCGCCATGCCTGGACAAGCCGAATAGAATCAATGCACCAAGAACGATTATTGGGGCCGATGGATTACCTACCATGATCTTAACCTGCACGTCTTGCTCCACGCGCTACTACACTGACGACGCCGCCGTTGGCCCGTCGGGTAGGACCGTGCGTTGCGCCGCCTGCGGCTTTTCCTGGTTCGCCGAGCCGCAATTGGAGCTCCGCAACAAGGCCGAAGGCGGCGAGGCGGCCCAAATGGCCATCCCACACGAACATGAACCGCTGACCCGCGAGCGGGTCGAGCGGCTGCGCAAGGCGGCCGAGCAGCCAGGCCCCGCGCCGTCGGCGGCGGCCAAGTTCCGGGCCCAGCAAGCCGAGCGCATGCGCCGTGATCGCGCACGCGCCACCATCGCCGTCTGGGGCGCGACCGGAGCGGCAGTCGCCGCCTCGGCCACCGGCATGATCGCGTTCCGTCAGGACGTCGCTGAATTGTGGCCGCGTTCGGCCAGCGCTTTTGCCGCGCTCGGGCTCGACGTCAACGTCTATGGGCTTGAGTTCTTCGACATCAATGTCGAGCGCGCGTTCGACGGACCGACGCCAGTGCTGTTGGTCACCGGGGAAGTGCGCAATATCGGCCGCGACGACAAGATGGTGCCGCCGGTGCGGCTGTCGCTGCGCGACGAGCACTCGCAGGAAATTTTCCAACTGGTGAATGTCGTCACCGAGGCGCCGGTGGCGGCGGGCGCGTCGCTGCCGTTCCAGATTCGGGTCGAAAACCCGCCGGTCGATGCGGTGGATCTCGAAGCCACGTTCGCCAGCTTCGCGGAAATGTCGGTGGCGGGCGGGGCCGCGCACGTCTCGCCGCAAAGCGAATTGCGGCTCGACAACCCGATCGATGAAGGCGGTGTGCACGTCATCGAAGGCGCTGAGCCAGCCGCCTTAAACGGCATGGGCCCGATCGAAGGGCTGGCGCCGCGCTTCACCAATGGTTGACGCGCGCCCGCGCGTATTGTTGGAAGCCGCTGACATCGCCAGCCGCGTCGAGGCGCTGGCGGAGCTTTTGTCCGAAGTCGATGATCGCTGGACCCTGGTGGCGCTGCTGCAAGGCGCGATCCCGTTCGCGGCCGATTTGATGCGCGCCATCGAAAGCCGCGGCCGTCACCCGATCTACGATTCGCTGTGGCTCGAAAGCTACAGGGATGCCCGCGAAAGTTCCGGCAAGGTGGTGGTGCGCGCCGATATTTCGCGCTCGATTGCCGGGCGTCCGGTGCTGATCGTCGATGACGTGTTCGATTCCGGCCGCACCATCGCTTTCGCCCGCGCCCACCTGTTGGCCAAAGGCGCCAGCCGCACGCTGGCCTGCGCCTTCGTGCGCAAGCCCCAGGCCTTGAACGAAGCCATCGACCACATCTGCTGGGACGCACCCGATTGCTATCTGGTCGGCTACGGCATGGACGATGCCGGCCGCTACCGCGGCCTGCCGTTCATCGCTGCGCTGGATTAGCGCTCTGGTCCATATTGTACAACAAGCCGCCGCAATCAACGGCTCAACACGCCGGGCCAGTTGGTGTTGGCGGCGCGGATGAAGTCGGGGATGTCGCGCGCCCAGCGTTGTTGCACTTCGGTGTTGTAGTTCAAGTACAATTTGCCATCGACGATGCGCCAATTGTTGGGATTGGCCGAGGCGGTATAGCCTTGCGAAACCGCCCAGGCGCAATAGCCGCCATATTGCGGCAGATAGCGACTGGGGGCGGCGCGGAAGGCGGCGAGGTGCGCGGCGGTGGCGAAGCGGTACTCGACGCCCTGGTGAGTGATGCGAAATTGCGTGGTCCCGCGCACCGGACGGCCTTCGGTGAAATAGGCCACCACGTCATAGCCGGAAACCCCGACATTGCTGGCAAAGCCCGTATAGACTGGGCGCTCGTCGGCGAACGCCGGCGCGGGCGCGGCGATGCCGGCAAGCGCGAGGCCGAGAGCGAGGATGAGGGCGCGCATGGGAGTCTCCTTCTAGTCGTTGGGTTGAAAATCAGGACCGCGCCGGCGCGTCGGGAACGACAGCGCGGGCGAGGTCACGGGCAAAGCCGGCGAGTTGGTCGCGGCGGATGATTACCAGCGTCAGCGTCGTCGCCCAGACCCCGCAGGCGGTCACGAACAGCGCGCCGCCATTGTGGTTGGGATCGATGCCGAGCGGCGTGAACAAGTGAAAACTCACCGCCCCGCTCATCACCGCGAACCCGAGCAATGCGCCGAGCCCGTTCAGGCGCACGAAACCCGGCATCAGGCCCACCAGCAACAGCGTCGACGCGACCAATTCGGCGGCGCCGATCACGTATTGGCTGAACAGCCCAGTGCGCGCGAACAGGCCGGGCAGGCCGAGGGAACCCGCCCAGCCGTCCAGTAGCCCGAAAATTTCCTGAGTGTTGGGGTGGTTGGTGAATTTGAAGCGCAGACTGTCCAGGAACACCAGCGAGGCGAACACCGAAACGGCGGCGGGCGCGTAGCGGCGGAGGGCGGCAAGCATGGCGTTTCCTTGGCTGCGCCGGCTGGCCGCCAGCTGATCTATTGCTAGCTGGAATTTCGCCGCAGTGGGGCGCCTGGTTACAGCGGCTCGAATTGCACCTGAGGAGGGAAATGCCGAGCCTGGTTCGCCGAATGCGCGAAACTGGCCAATTGCGACAATCGGAGCCCGTTTCGCGCGGCGAGCGCGCCCCGTGGCGGCAGGCCTGCGGGTGCGATAAGCTTCGCGAAACGCCAAGCTGGACAAGGCTCAAGAAAACGGGCCGCGGCGTTTGGGAGGATTGCAATGGCTGGCACGATCGGGCGCGCGGCGCTGCGACTGGGCGCGAGTTTGGCGTTGGCTCTGGCGTGCGCGCTGTTCGCGCCGGGCGCTTGGGCGCAAAACACCGCCGAGGTGCTGGAGGAAGAGATCGTCATCACCGCCACCAAGCGCGGCGACACGCTGGCCCAAGACGTGCCGATTGCGATGACCGCCTATAGTGGCGAGCAATTGCAGGCGCTGAATTTCGAAAACCTGCAAAGCCTCACCTATGCCATGCCCAACGTGCAGCTTGAGGATGTCGGCACTGCGCGCGGCTACGCCAATTTCTCGATCCGGGGCTTGGGCATCAATTCTTCGATTCCCTCGGTCGATCCCACCGTCGGCGTGTTCGTCGATGGCATGTATCTCGGGGTCAGCGGCGGCGTCATCACCGACAATTTCGATCTCGAGGCGGTTGAAGTGCTGCGCGGTCCGCAAGGCACGCTCTACGGCCGCAACGTCACCGGCGGCGCGGTGCTGATCCGCACCAGCACGCCGGGCGACGAGTTGGAGGCCTCGGCCCGCGTCGCCGTCGAGACCGGCCCGCAATATATCATGGATGCGTCGATCTCGGGGCCGCTGGCGGCTGGACTGATCAGCGGCAAGCTTGCGGTTTTCCGCAGCGAGGACGAAGGCTGGTTCACCAACGATTTCGACGGCTCGGACTTCGGCGCCAACGAGGCCAACATCTATCGCGCCGCCCTGCGGCTGACGCCGTCGGAAAACCTGGAAATGATCCTGCGCCTGGAGCAGGGCAACACCGAAGGCGACGGCCCGGCTTCGCAAAACCACGCGCTGCATAGCCGCGACAGTTTCGATTTCTCGATCAATGGCCGCGGTAGGGGCACAAACGACTGGGAACAGGCGATCCTGGAGACCAATTGGGATGTGGGCTTCGGCAACGGCGTCGTCACCAACGTGTTCGGCTGGCGCGCCTATGAGGCCAATAGCGCCGGCGATATCGACGGCACCAGCTCGACGCTTGCCCCGCTCGCGGCCGCCGGCGGCATCACCTTCCACACCCGCGCCTTTACCGAACAGGACCAATGGAGCGACGAATTGCGCTACGCGGGCTCGTTTGGTCCGGTCGATGTCACCGCCGGGCTCTACTTCTTTGAGCAGGATCTGCTCTATATCGAAGAGCGCTTCTTGTTCGCCGCCCTCTCGCCTGCTGGGAATCCGGTCCGCATCACCCGCGTCGGCGGCGGCGAGGGTGCGTTCTCTACCCAGGCGGCGTTCGCCAACGCCGATTGGCATATGAACGACGCCTTGACGCTTAATCTGGGCGTGCGCTTCACGCACGAGGAAAAAAATTCGCGCGTCTCCCGGGTCCGCCGCGCCGCCGACGTGCTCGATGGCGTGACAGTGGTTCCGGGCGAGGGCCTGATCGGCGGCGATATCGACGCGCGCACGCTGAACTTCTCCGACACTCCGTTCAATCAAAGCTGGAACGACATTTCACCCCGCATTGGCATGCAATGGGAGCCCTCCGACGACACCAATCTCTATGCTTTCTGGGCCAAGGGCTTCCGCAGCGGCGGCGCGAACTTCCGCACCACCACGCTCAATCCGGCCAGCGGCAATGGCGCGCCGCGCGCGTTCGACGCCGAAGAGCAATCCTCGTTCGAAATCGGCTTGAAGCAGGATTTCGCCGACGGGCGCGGGCGCGTCAACCTCGCGGCGTTCCACAACACGCTCGACGCCATGCAGCGCGAGACCAACGTGCCGGATTTAACCGGCTCGGGCGTGCAGCAAGTGATCGTCAATGCTGGCGAGGCGGTGATCTATGGCGCTGAAATGGACGCGCGCTTCCGCCTCACCGACAATTTCACCATCACCGGCCAGGTCGGTTACACCCACGGCCAGTACGAGACCGTGACCGCCGATCTCAATGGCGATGGGCTGGTCGGCAATGCGCCGGATTTGGCGCTGGAAATCCCGCGCCTGGCGCCGTGGACCTATGGCGTCAATTTGATCTACGATCTGCCGATCATGGGCGGAGAATTGTCGAGCCGGGTCGGCTACAATCACCGCGATCCCGCCTTCTACAACGACAGCAATCGCGGTTTCCTCGCCGAAGCCGATGTCATCGACGCGAATTTCACCTATTCGCCCGACAACGGCAATTGGGCGCTTTCGCTCTATGGCGAAAACCTGACCGATGAAGTCACCTGGGGCGGCGACACTACGCTGCCGTCCTCGCCGGCCTTCGGTTTCACCGCCGGCGGCCCGCTGGCGACCTTCTCGCCGCTCAACAAAGGCCGCGTCGTCGGCCTTGAATTGCGCGTCCATACCAACTGAACAGAACCGAGGATCGGCGCGCGGGGTAAGTTCGCGCCAAGGAAAAATATTGCTTCAAATGCGCAACAATAAGACAATTGCTCTAAGATAGAGCTATAGCGCAGAAAAAGTTCCCATTCACATGGCCGCTTGTTGCGAAAGCGGCTCGCGCGGGCTAGCAGCGCGCTAATGAGGGCCAGGAAGGCCCCAGGGACGAAGCGCCGACTATGATCCTCTCACGCCGCCGGGCCGCTGCCGCGCTCGGTTCCTCATTGCTTGTTCCGCTGCTGGGCGGGCAAGCTTTCGCGCAAACGCGCAGCCGCGCCGACCGCGCTTTCGAAGCCATCGGCCGGCGCTGGCTCGATCGCTCGATGCGGCTCTCGCCGATCTTGGCAACGACCATTGGTGACCACCGCTTCGATGCGCGCATCGACGATGTGAGCGCGGCCGGGCGCGAGGCGGGTTTGCGCTTCATGCGTGAGAGCTTGGCGGCGCTTGAAGCAATTGATGCGAGCCAACTCTCGCGCGCCCATCAGGTGGATGCCGCGATCTTGTCCAATTCGCTGCGCGCTGGCGTGTGGCAGACCGAGACGCTGCAAAGCTGGGCCTGGAACCCATTACAATATCAAGCGCTAGCGGGCGGGGCGCTTTACGGCTTGATGGCGCGCGAGTTCGCGCCGCTGCCGCGACGTCTGGAAGCCGCGACCGCGCGCATGGAACTATTGCCGACGCTACTGGCGCAAGCGCGCGCTGAATTGCAGCCGGCGCGGGTGCCGGCCCCGCATGCGGAGACTTACGCGGCGCAAAACCCCGGCCTGAAAAGCATAATCACCGATATGATCGCGCCGCACGCGGGATTGTTGAACGCGCGCAAGCGCGCACGGCTGGAAGCGGCGATCGCCGCGTTCAACGCGGCGGTGGATGAACACCAGGCTTGGATTGAGGGAACACTCGTTCCCGCCGCGCAGGCCGATTTCCGCGCTGGCGCGGGCGTGTTCGATGCGCAATTGGCGTTCACGCTGCAATCGAGCCTGTCGCGCGCGGAAATTCGCAGCCGCGCCGAGGCGGCGGTGCTGAGCGTGCGCGCGGAGATGTACCAGGTGGCGCGAGCGGCGGTGCAGCCGCTGCTGCGCTCCGTTATCCCCGAGACGCCGACTTCGCCTGAACAGCAGCAAGCGCTGATCCGGCAGGCGCTCGACCTTGCCGCAGCCGATCGCCCCGCGCGCGATCGGCTGGTGGAAGCCGCGACCGCCGGCGCCGAAGAGGCGCACGCATTCGTGCTCGCCAACGACCTCATCACGCTGCCGGAAGGGCCGGTGCGGATCATCCTGATGCCGGAATTCCAGCGCGGCTTCGCGGTGGCCTATTGCGACAGCCCCGGGCCGCTGGAGCGCCATCTCGAGACGTTTTACGCGGTCTCGCCCATCCCCGACGATTGGAGCGAGGCGCAAACCATTTCGTTCCTGCGCGAATACAATAATCGCGGCACACTCGACATCGCCGTGCACGAAGCCATGCCCGGCCATTATGTGCAGATATGGCACTCGAACCGCTATCCCTCGGTGCTGCGCGCGGTGCTGGGGTCGGGTTCGTTTGTCGAGGGCTGGGCGGTGTACGCCGAGGAGATGATGGTCGAGCAGGGCTTCCGCGCCGACGATCCCCTGTACCGACTCTCGCAACTGAAAGTGCAATTGCGCACCATCACCAATGCGATCATCGATCAGGCCATCCATTGCGACGACATGAGCCGCGAAGAGATGATGAATCTACTGACGCAGACCGCGTTTCAGGAGGAGCGCGAGGCGGCCGGCAAGTGGCGGCGCGCGCAACTCTCGTTCACGCAGCTTTCGACTTATTTCGTCGGTTTCCAGGAGCATTTGGAAACACGCGCTGCCGCGCGGGCCAAGCAGGGCGCGAGCTTCAATCTCAAGGCTTACCACGATGGCGTGCTCTCGTTCGGTTCGCCGCCCGGGCGGTTTGCGCGGCAATTGCTGCTGGACGAGCCTGTACAATGATGAACTGGAAAACCCATCCTTCGTTTGATGGACACGAGGAGGTCGTCTTCATCGGCGACGAAGCCCTGGGGCTCGCCGGCATTATCGCTGTGCACTCAACCGCTCTCGGCCCCGCCGGGGGCGGTTGCCGCATCTGGAGCTACGCCAAGGACGAAGAAGCGCTCACCGACGCGCTCAGGCTCTCGCGCGGCATGACTTATAAGAACGCCATGGCCGAGTTGCCGATGGGCGGCGGCAAGGGCGTCCTGTACAAAATGGGCCCAGACCGCGGCGCCTGCATGGAAAAATTCGGTGAAGCGGTGGAAGCGCTCGGCGGGCGCTACATCACCGCCGAGGATGTCGGCGCGACCATCGCCGACATGCGCGCCATCGCCCGGCGCACCAGCTACGTCACCGGCATTCCCAAGGAAGGCGGCCGCGCCGGCGGCGATCCTTCACCGTGGACATCGCTGGGCGCCAATCTCTCGATCACGGCGCTGCTGGGTGGCTCGGTCGCGGGACGCATCGTAGCCGTGCAGGGCGTGGGCGCGGTGGGCTATGGGTTGTGCGAGCTGTTGAAGCAAGAGGGCGCCAAGCTCATCGTCGCTGACGTGAACGCGGCGAATTTGGAGCGCGCCAGCGCCTTGGGGGCGGAGGTGACCGACACCGCGCGCATCCACGCTTGCGCCGCCGACGTGTTTTCTCCAAACGCGCTGGGCGCGGGGCTGAATGCGCGCACCATTCCCGAAATCGGCGCTCGAATCGTGTGCGGGGCGGCCAATAATCAGCTCGAAACCGAGCAAGACGGCGCGCGCCTGCTCGCGCGCGGGATCACCTATGCGCCGGATTATGTTGTCAATGCCGGCGGGATCATCAATGTGTCGGCGGAGTATCTGGGCGAAAGCGTCGCCGCGGTGGAAGCGCGGGTGCGGGCGATCCCGGGCCGCGTGCTGGCGGTGTTGGAAGCGGCCAAGCGCGACGGCGTTCCGCCGCACGCCGCCGCCGATCGGATCGCGCGAGCGCGCATCGCCGCTGCAAAGAGGGGATAGGGCATGAGCCGCAACGCGCTCGATCTTCACATACCCGCCCCGCGCGCGCGCCCGGGCGATGAGCCGGATTTTTCCGGCTGGTCGCTCCCCGAGCCGGGCGACACGCCCAGGCCCGATTTGGCGACGCCCGCGGTGGAGTTGCGCGAGTACGCCTACGGCCTGATCCGCGTGCTCGACATGGAGGGCCACGCACTGGGGCCGTGGGCGCCGCACTTGGCGGCGGACACGCTGCGGCGCGGGCTCACAACTATGCTGCTCACGCGCGCGTTCGATGAGCGCATGCACCGCGCCCAGCGCCAGGGCAAAACCAGCTTCTACATGCAATGCCAAGGCGAGGAGGCGATTGGAATCGCCCAGGCCATGGCGCTCAACAATGACGACATGTGCTTTCCCTCCTATCGCCAGCAGGGGGTGCTGATCGCGCGCGACTATCCGCTGATCGACATGATGCACCAGATCTACAACAACAAACTCGACCCGATGAAGGGCCGGCAATTGCCGGTGATGTATTCCTCGAAGAAGGACGGCTTTTTCACCGTGTCCGGCAATCTGGCGACGCAAGTTCCCCAAGCCGTCGGCTGGGCGATGGCGTCGGCCTATTCGGGCGACGGGCGCATCGCCGTGACCTGGCTGGGCGAAGGCTCGACCGCGGAGGGCGATTTCCACGCGGCGATGACATTCGCCAGCGTGTTCCGCGCGCCGGTGATCATCAACATCGTCAACAATCAATGGGCAATCTCCTCGTTTCAGGGCATCGCTGGGGGCGAGAACACCACCTTTGCGGCCAAGGGCGTGGGTTACGGCGTGCCGCCGCTGCGCGTGGACGGCAACGATTTCCTGGCCGTTTATGCGGTGACGCAATGGGCGGCCGAGCGCGCGCGCGCCAATCTCGGTCCCACCTTGATCGAGCACTTCACCTATCGCGCCGGGCCGCACTCGACCAGCGACGACCCCGCCCGCTATCGCCCCGCCGAGGAAGCCCGCGCCTGGCCGCTGGGCGATCCGATCGAGCGCTTGAAGACGCACCTGATTAGGCTCGGCGAATGGAGCGAGGATCGCCACCTCGCCGCGCGCCAAGAAGCGGTGGAAAATGTGCGCGCGGTAGGCCGCGAGGCGGAAAAAGTCGGCGTGCTCGGCGCCGATCACGCGCACGAACCCGGCTCGATGTTCGAGGACGTGTTCAAGGACATGCCGTGGCACTTGCGCGAACAAAGCCGGGATGTGGAGACATGAGCGACACCCGCTGGCCACTGGGCGCTCCCGCCCCTTCCAAACCGCTGCACCCATTCCCGGATTGGCGCGCAGCGCCAAGTCCGGGACCCATAAACACAGGCGATGGCCAGTCTTGGCGCCGCGGCCGCGACACGAATTATCGGCAAACCTCCGCGTTCATGGGCCCCGGACTCGATGCTGCGCATCGCTCCGGGGATGGGTGTGAATTTCGCAACACCGCGCGTTGGGGGAGGGGACGCAAGTCGCGCTGCGGCGAGCCCCGGCAACAAGAAGGCAGCGCCTTGCCATGACCTCCATGACCATGATCCAGGCGCTCAATTCGGCGCTCGACGTGATGATGAGCCGCGATCCCAAGGTGCTGACCTTCGGCGAGGATGTCGGCTATTTCGGCGGCGTCTTCCGCGTCACCGAGGGCTTGCAGAAAAAGCACGGGGCCAAACGCTGCTTCGATGCGCCGATCAATGAATGCGGCATCGCCGCCACGGCGATTGGCATGGCGGTGTATGGTTTGCGCCCGGTGGTTGAGATTCAGTTCGCCGACTACGTCTATCCGGCCTATGACCAGCTCGTGTCGGAAGCCGCGCGCATCCGCTATCGCTCGGCCAACGATTTCACCGTGCCAATGACGGTGCGCATGCCCTATGGCGGCGGTATCTATGGCGGACAAACCCATAGCCAGAGCCCGGAAGCTTTGTTCACCCACGTCGCTGGCCTGAAAACGGTGATCCCGTCGACGCCCTACGACGCCAAGGGGCTGCTGATCAGCGCCATCGAGGACGACGATCCGGTCATCTTCCTTGAGCCCAAGCGGGTCTATAACGGCCCGTTCGACGGCCGCCGCGACCGGCCGGTGCAGCCCTGGTCGAAGCATCCCGCCAGCGAAGTGCCGGAAGGCTATTACACGATCCCGCTCGGCAAGGCAGCGATCGCGCGCGCCGGCGGCGATCTCACCGTGCTCGCCTATGGCACCATGGTGCATGTCGCTATCGCCGCCGCCGAGGATGCGGGCATTGACGCTGAGGTGCTCGATTTGCGCACGCTGCTGCCGGTCGATATCGAAGCTATTGTCGCTTCGGTGTCAAAGACCGGGCGCTGCGTGATCGTCCACGAGGCCACCCGCACCTCCGGCTACGGCGCCGAACTCAGCGCCCTGGTGCAGGAGCATTGCTTCTACCAGCTGGAGGCGCCGATCGAGCGCGTCACCGGCTTCGACACCCCCTATCCGCACGCGCTCGAATGGGAGTATTTTCCAACCCCGCCGCGCATCGTCAAAGCCATGCGCCGCGTGATGGAGGCCGGAGCGTGAGCCAGTACGTATTCAAGCTGCCCGACGTCGGCGAAGGCACAGCGGAAGCCGAGATCGTCGCCTGGCATGTGCGCGTCGGCGAAATGGTGCAGGAAGATTCGCCGCTGGTCGATGTGATGACCGACAAGGCGACGGTGGAAATGACCGCGCCGGTGTCTGGCAGAATCGTGTCGATCCAGGGTGAGCCGGGTGACATGGCCGCGGTCGGCTCGGCGCTCGCGGTGTTCGAAACCGAAGCATCGGACCGCGCGCCTTCAGACCCGCCTCTTGCCAGCGCTGGCGAGCCTGAAGCCTCGCTGTCCAAGCCACCCAACGGCGCGGCAAGCCAGCCCAAGCCGCGCATCAAGGTGCCCGCCGGGGCAATGGCGCCGGGCACTGCGCCGCAGCCCAAGCCCGCCGAACCCGCGCCGTCGCAAGCGGTGGCGCGCGCGCAGCCGCGCGAGATGGCGGCCCAAGCCATGGGCCAGGCGCAAGCGTCCCCGGTCGTGCGCGCGCGCGCGCAAAAGCTCGGCGTCGATCTCGGCCAAGTGCGCGGCAGCGGCCCCGAGGGGCGCATCACGCATGAAGATCTCGACCGCGTGCTGGTTCCGACTCCGGGCGTGCGCGTCGGTGGTTCGGCGTTGGCCGCGCGCAACGGCATCGAGCCGGTGAAAGTGATCGGCCTCAGGCGCAAGATCGCCGAGAAGATGCAGGAGGCCAAGCGCCGCATTCCCCACTTCGCTTATGTCGAGGAATGCGACCTCACCGAACTGGAGGAATTACGCGCGCACTTGAACGCGTCCAAGCGCAGCGAGCAGCCGAAGCTCACTTTGCTGCCGTTCCTGATGCGGGCGCTGGTGCTTTCCTTGCCCGACTTTCCGCAGATCAACGCGCGCTTCGATGATGAGCAGGGCGTGGTCTATCGCCACGAGGCGGTCGATATCGGCATCGCCACGCAAACCGAGAACGGCTTGATCGTGCCGGTGGTGCGCCACGCTGAAGCACGCGATGTCTGGGATTGCGCCGCGGAAGTCTCGCGCCTGGCCGCCGCCGTGCGCTCCAACACCGCCGCCAAAGAGGAGCTGTCGGGCTCCACCATCACCATCACCTCACTTGGAGCGCTCGGCGGCATCGTCACCACCCCGGTGATCAATCACCCGGAAGTGGCGATTATCGGCGTCAACAAATTGGTCGAGCGGCCGATGGTGAAGGGGGGGCAGATCGTCGTGCGCAAGATGATGAACCTAAGCTCGTCCTTCGATCACCGCGTCGTCGACGGCTACGACGCCGCCGCCTTCATCCAGCGCGTCAAGGGCATGCTGGAGCATCCGGCGGCGCTGTTCATCGAACGCTGAGTTGCGTGGGCGCTCTCAGAACGAGCCGGATGCCGAAATGACCAACCAGGGGTCGTGGTCGAATTCGCGGAAGCGGGTCTGCACGCTGTCGAGCGCGCCGACGCGGTTCGGCGCGAAGAAGCGGCGCTCGCGGTCGATTGTGCCGTCGAAGACGTTCGCGGCCACTAGGCGCAGGCGCACGCCGCGGATCGCCGTGCTCTCGATGAAGGCGTCGACCCAGGGGCCTTCTTCGTAGGTGTCGGTTTCGTTGAAGCGGAACGAGGTGAATTCGCCTTGCTTGAAATAGGTCACGCCCCAAGCGAGGCGAAGCGCATTTAGGTCTTGTCGGAACTCAACGTTGAGTTCGCTCTCCACCTGATTTGAGAAATCGCGCACGCGGCCGGTGATCGGATCGACGACTTCGGTCCGCCACAGCGCGCCGGTGGCGGTTACTTGGGCGCCGGGGAGGAAGGCGCGCAGCGGCAAGGTGATCTGGGCGGTGAGGCTCCAGGCGTCAGCCTCGCCGATATTGCCGGGTGCGTCGAACGACACGTCATCGGAGGGGTCGCCGGGCGTATTGTTGGTGTCGGTCAAATTCACCAGGTCGGCCAGATCCTCGATCCAGTGGCGCGTCAGCGCCAAGCTGAGCGCGCCGTTGCCGGGAAAGCGGAAATCGGCGGCGAGTTCGGCGCGCCAGGAGGTTTGCGGGCGCAAGTCCGGATTGCCGCCCTCGATGCGCGCGTCGGCAAGCCCGGCGGTCGAGACGAAATCATTGAAGTCCAACTGGCCGACATCGCGGTAAACGCGCAGGCGCACTTGATCGTCGCCGAAACTGCGCGAAAGCTGCATCGAGGGCTTGAAGAACGCAAGCTCAACTTCCTGGTCGGTGTCGCCGCTGAAGGTGAGCGTGGAGCTTTCGCCCGCGAGCCGGGTCTCGATCGCCCATTGCTGGTTCGGGCGCCAAGTATGCACCGCGAACGCTTCGGCCCGTTGCTCCTCGACCAGCACATTGGAATTCTGGATTGGCACGGGCGCCGGACCGGCGCCGGTGTCCAGCGTGAAATCCAGCGAAGCGTCGAGCGAATTGAAAGCGCCTTCGCCGCCCACCTCGACTCTGTGTTCGCCGAAACTGCGCGACAGCGAGCCGCGCAAGATGGTCTCGCTGTCCTCGTTGTCGATGTCCTGGCCGAAGGCGAAATCAAAGCCGCCGGCAGCGTCGAAACTGGAGAACGCTTCCTCGTTGGCGTAGCTGCCCCGATTGGCAAGGCCAACCAGCGCCAACGACCAGGGGCCGATGTCCTTGTCGTAATTGGCGCCGACTTCCAGATTGGTGGCGTGCTCCGTCACCACGTCGAGTTCGGTTCCATCGGCAGCTCCCGCGGGCGTGGCGAAGAGGAAGCTGCTGCGGGCGTGAAAACGGTTGCGATAATATTGCGCGTTGGCGCTGAGGCGGCCGCCGAACAGCGGCATGGCCGCGTTCGCCGTCAGCGAACCTTCGCGGAAATCGCGCGGCGATGGCGTGTCCGCGGTGCGCTCCAGCACGCCAGCATTGTCAAAGTAATGGCGCGTGCCTGGCTGCTCGCGGTATTGGCTGTAATAATCGACGCCGACGCCGTACTCGAACTGGCCGTTGCGGCCGCTGTAGGACAATTCGCCCCGCGGCCCCGAGCCGGCCCCATTGTATTCGCTGCCGGCGCGCCAGATGCCGCTGCCGGCCGTTGGCGTGCGCACGACGTTGAGCAGCACCGATTGGCCCGACGCGTCGCCAGAAGTTTCCGCGCCGCGCAGCACTTCAACGCGCAGGACCTGCCGCGCGGGAATGCGCGAAAGAATCGAATCGAGCGATTGGCTCTTGGCAGTGGGCCGCACGCCGTCGATCAACAAATTGCCGACCGCGCCGGAAAAGCCGCGCCGCTCCTCGCCGCCGTCGAGCGTAAAGCCCGGCGTCTGCCGCACCATGTCGAACGCGTTCTGGGGATTGTATTGGGCGAAGAAGGCCGCGTCGTAAGTCACCCGCCCCGATGGCGACGTCGCCGGCGCGATCGCGCAGGCAGGCTGCGGCGGGCAATCAGGCTGGGTTTGGCCGCCGGCTGCGGCGGGGCTCTGGGCGTAGGCCGCGCCTGTGAGCGCTAGCGCCGAAACCATCATCCGCCCGATCATCTGCTTGCCCTCGCGCTGCGCCGCCAACCCACCATCGACGTGGATGATTGCAGCTTTGTTTCTGGGTGCGAGCTTCGGGCGAAATCAGGGCGAAGGCGCCTGCTTTGCGACGAGGAGGCCGGCGTACGCGACGACCGGTAAAGAAAAACGCCGCCGGGCTTGGGGCCCGACGGCGTTTCCTTAGTTCTGGTGAAGCGGTTCTAGCGCTTCTTGCCAGCGGGCTTCTTCGCGGCAGTCTTCTTGCCCGCAGCCTTGGTAGTGGTCTTCTTTTTCGCAGCCATAGTATCAACCTCCCCTATGAGTTGGGATGACAACCCTTCTGCTGCGATTCTTGAAAATGTAAATCCTCTTGTGCGCGCTACATGCCGCCAACGGTCAATCCGCCGATGTATAGTGTCGGCTGGCCCACACCCACAGGAACGCTCTGTCCGCCCTTGCCGCAAGTGCCGACGCCATCGTCGAGCTTGAGATCGTTGCCGACCATTTTCACGCGCGTGAGCACTGATGGACCATCGCCGATAAGCGTCGCACCCTTGATCGGCATTTTGATCTTTCCGTCTTCGACATAATACGCCTCGGTGCATTGGAACACGAATTTGCCGGAGGTGATATCGACCTGTCCGCCCCCGAAATTAACCGCGTAAACCCCGCGTTTCAGTGCGGCCAGGATCTCTCCGGGGTCGGAATCGCCGGCGGTCATGAAGGTGTTGGTCATGCGCGGCATCGGCCGGTGGGCGTAGCTTTCGCGCCGGCCATTGCCGGTAGGCGCGACCCCCATCAGCCGTGCGTTCAGGCGATCCTGCAGATAGCCTTTGAGGATGCCATCCTCGATCAGCACGGTGCGGCTGGACGGCGTGCCTTCGTCATCGACATTGAGCGAGCCGCGGCGATTCTCGATGGTGCCGTCATCCACAACATTTACGCCGGGCGCGGCGACGCGCTGGCCCAGCATGCCGGAAAACGCCGACGTGCCCTTGCGGTTGAAGTCGCCTTCGAGCCCGTGCCCGACCGCCTCGTGCAGCAGCACGCCCGGCCAGCCGGGGCCCAGCACCACGTCCATCTCGCCCGCCGGCGCGGGTTCGGCATCGAGATTGACCAGCGCGATGCGGATGGCTTCGTCGGCCATCGCTTTCCAGCGGGCCGGCTGGATGAAAACTTCATAGGGCTCGCGCCCGCCGGCGCCGGCGGACCCGGATTCGCGCCGGCCCTCGCGCTCGACCGTGACCGAGACATTGATCCGCACCAGCGGACGGTGATCGTCGAGACGGGCGCCATCGGCGCGCAGGATGGTGAGCCCGCGCCGCGCGCCGGCGAGTGTGGCCGCCACCTGCACCACGCGCTCGTCCTTGGCGCGGCAATAGGCGTCGATCTCCGCCAGCAGGTCGGTCTTGGCGCTGAAGGCCGGGGCCTCGACCGGATCGAAATCGGCGTAGAGCTGGCGGTTGACCCGGGTGGGGCCGGCGTCGAGCATGCCTTCGTGGCCCATCTTCACCGCCGCCGCGGCTTCGGCGGCGCGGGCGACGGCGCCGGTGTCGAGCACGCTGGCGTGGCCGTAGCCGGCGCGTTCGCCGGCGACCACGCGCAGCCCGAAGCCCTTGCTGGCGTCGAACGAGGCCGATTTCAGCCGACCGTCATCCCAGAAGAAACTCTCGGTGCGGGCGTCCTCGACGAAAATCTCGCCATCGTCGGCGCCGTGGGCGGCGTCGGCGAGCAGGCGCCGGGCAGCGTCCCAATCCATTTCGGGTGCGGTATCGAGATCGAGGCCAGCGGCCATGCGGGTTCCTTCCCAGCTGAGGTCGGGTCTATATAGGGGCCGAGTCGAGCCGGCGCGCGCGCTATTCGGCGTCGGGCTCTTCGAGCACGCCAGCCAGGTGGTCGCGCCGGGCGCGGGCAAAGCGGGCCAGTTCGGCGCTGGCGGGGCCCCAATCGGGCTGGATTTCCAGGGCGGTTGAGTAATCCTCGTAGGCGCCGCGCAGGTCGCGCATGGCTTCGCGGGCGGCGGCGCGATTGAAATAGGCCTTATGCGGCTCGCGCACCCCCAGGCTGAGGGCTTCGGTGATGGCGGTCACCGCGGGTCCCGGCTCGCCCAATTGCACCAAGGTTGCCCCGCGATTGAGGTAGGCTTCGGCATGACGCGGCGACAGGGCGATGACCGCATCGAAATCCTCCAGCGCGGCCCGATATTGCAGGCGCCGCAGCAGCGCCACGCCGCGATTGACTCGGATGATGACCTCGGCCTCCCGGGTCAGCCGGGGGTAGCGCAGGGCGCGGGCGCATTCAGTGAGGGTGCGGTCGGAAACGTCGCCAGCATTGACCTGGGCGACGCAGCGGCGCGCGCGCGCATCGGCGCCCATCACGGTGACGGCGCGGGGGTCGGAGCCGGGGTCTTGGGCCTGGGCGGTCGCGGCGAACGCCATCGCCGCGGCCGCAAGCGCCGGAATCCACGCGAGGAAGCGCCTTGGAAGCGCAGCGTCGCTCATGCTAGCACCCCACCCGACCAGTGAATCAGATCGTTCAAGCAAAGGCGCGGTTGAATGCCGCGCCCGGCAAGTATAGGCGGGGCGCACGGCTCGCGCCATACCGCTGGCTGCAACTTTAGGAGGGCGTGCGTGAAGCGAGGTGCTTTGTTCACAGCGGCGGTCAGCGCGGCAGCCGGCGCCAGCGGCGCGGCCTGGGCCGCGGTCGGCGCGCCGACGCCGGGCGGAATCCATTTCCAGGAGCCCGCCACCCAGATCATGCGCGACACCGTCGCCTTCAATGACAATATCCTCATGCCGATCGTGATCGGCGTGTCGATGTTCATCCTGCTGCTGCTGCTGTGGGTGATCGTCCGCTACAATCGCCGCTCCAATCCGACGCCGCGCAAATTCACCCACAACGTGGCGCTGGAGGTGATCTGGACCATCGTGCCGGTCGGCATTCTGGTGTGGATATCGGCGTTCTCGTTCCCGCTGATCATTCGCCAGGAGACCATCCCCGCCTCCGAGTACACGTTGAAGGTGACGGGAAGCTCCTGGAGCTGGGGCTACGAATATCTCGATCTCGGCGTCTCAATCGTTTCCGGCCGGTTGCTGGAGGAAGATTTCGCCGCCCATAATGCCGCCCATCCTGAACGCCCGGCGCGAAATCTGCTCTCGACCACCGAGCCACTGGTGGTGCCGGTCGGCGTCAATGTACACGTGATCGTCACTTCCAACGACGTGATCCACGCCTGGGCGGTGCCCTCGTTCGGGGTCAAGGAAGACGCGATCATGGGCCGGCTCAACGAGACTTGGTTCAACGTCGATCGTCCGGGTGTCTATTACGGGCAGTGCTCGGAATTGTGCGGTAAGGACCACGCCTTCATGCCGATTGAAGTGGTGGCGGTGAGCCGCGAGGAATTCGAGCAATGGGTGCTGGCGCAGGGCGGGTCTATCCCCGGGCGCGAGCCGCAGGCGCCGGCGCCGCAGCAGGGCGGGCCCGCGCCCGCCGCAACGCCGACGCGCTGAGAGATTGGAGAGCGTTTGATGTCGCATCACGAAGCCGCGCACGCCGGGGGCCACGAAGACCACCGCCCCAGCCTCTACGACCCGAGGCGCTGGTTGTTCTCCACCAACCACAAGGACATCGGCACGATGTATCTTGTGTTCGCCATCGTTGCCGGACTGATCGGCGGCGCCATGTCGGGGTTGATCCGTTGGGAATTGGCCGAGCCGGGCATCGGCCCGCTGCTCAGCCTGCCCTGGATTCACGACATCGACGCGGCCAAGCACCATTACGACGTGTTGGTCACCTATCACGGCCTGATCATGATCTTCTTCATGGTCATGCCGGCGATGATCGGGGGCTTCGGCAATTGGTTCGTGCCATTGATGATCGGCGCGCCGGACATGGCTTTCCCGCGCATGAACAACATTTCATTCTGGCTGTTGCCGGTGTCGTTCGCACTGGCGATGATTTCGTTTCTGGTCCCAGGCGCCGGCGACCACAATGGCTTCGGCGGCGGTTGGACGCTCTATGCGCCGCTCTCGACCAATTGGGGCGGCGGGCCGGAACCTTCCTCCTATCACGACGGCCCGGCGATGGATTTCCTGATCCTGTCGCTGCACATAGCCGGCGCTTCCTCGATCCTGGGCGCGATCAATTTCATCACCACCATTTTCAACATGCGCGCGCCGGGGATGACGCTGCACCGCATGCCGCTGTTCGTGTGGTCGATCCTGGTGACGGTGTGGCTGTTGGTGCTGGCGCTGCCGGTGCTCGCGGGCGCGCTGACCATGCTGCTGACCGACCGCAACTTCCACACCAGTTTCTTCAATCCCGCCGGCGGCGGCGATCCGGTGATGTACCAGCACCTGTTCTGGTTTTTCGGCCACCCCGAAGTTTACATCCTGATCCTGCCGGCCTTCGGCATGGTCAGCCAGATCGTCTCGACCTTCTCGCGCAAGCCGGTGTTCGGCTATCTCGGCATGGCCTACGCCATGGTCTCGATCGGCCTGATCGGCTTCGTCGTGTGGGCGCACCACATGTACACGGTCGGGATGGGGCTCGATCTTGAGGCGTATTTCATCGCCGCCACCATGGTGATCGCGGTGCCGACAGGGATCAAGATATTCTCCTGGATCGCCACCATGTGGGGCGGCTCGATCGACTTCAAAGTGCCGATGCTGTGGGCGATCGGGTTCATCTTCCTGTTCACCATCGGCGGGGTCACAGGGGTGATGCTGGCGAATTCCAGCTTCGACACCAGCGCCCACGACACCTATTTCGTGGTCGCGCACTTCCACTACGTGCTGTCGCTTGGCGCCGTGTTCGGGATTTTCGGCGGCTTTTTCTACTGGATCCCGAAAATGAGCGGCTATCGCTACAATGGCTTTCTGGCGGGTCTGCAATTCTGGATCATGTTCATCGGGGTGAACATCATCTTCTTCCCGCAGCACTTCCTTGGTTACCAAGGCATGCCGCGCCGGCACGTGGACTATAACGAGGCCTATGCGCCCTGGAATTGGGTGTCGTCGATCGGCTACGCCATCACCGCCGTCGGGGTGCTCCTGTTCTTGGTGGTGCTTGCCGAGATGTTCCTGGTCAAGCGCAAGGCGGGCGCCAATCCGTGGGGCGAGGGCGCCAACACGCTCGAATGGAGCCTCTCCTCACCGCCGCCCTTCCACCAGTTCAACGAGTTGCCGGTGATCAAGCCGGACGCTGGGCATTGAGGACCAAGCTTGAATCCCTTCTCCCCCGGAAGGGGGAGAAGGGACGCTAAACGGAGAAGTCGTTGGTTGACGTGAGTATCACCGAGGCAAGGCCAGCCACCGCCGCCGACTACTTCGCGCTGCTGAAGCCGCGGGTGAT
This sequence comes from Alphaproteobacteria bacterium, assembly GCA_031400895.1. Lineage (GTDB taxonomy): Bacteria > Pseudomonadota > Alphaproteobacteria > Caulobacterales > Aquidulcibacteraceae > Vitreimonas. Next base: position 25,104 of record JANNQT010000116.1, read on the forward strand.
GAGCCTTGTGGTGTTCACTGGCCTCGTCGGGTACGTCTGCGCGCCTGGCGCGAACGACCCGGTGCTTGGTTTTGCCGCCATCCTCGCCATCGCCATCGCGGCGGGCGCATCCGGCGCGCTCAACATGTGGTACGATGCCGACATCGACGCAATCATGGAGCGCACGCGCGGGCGGCCGATCCCGTCGGGGCGGGTCGCGCGCGAAGAGGCGCTGATGCTCGGGCTGACGCTGTCGGCGCTTTCGGTGGTGACCATGCAACTCGCGGCCGGCCCGCTGGCGGCGGCGCTGCTGGCTTTCACCATTTTCTTCTACGCTGTAATTTACACCATGTGGCTGAAGCGCTTGACGCCGCAGAACATCGTCATCGGCGGGCTGGCCGGTGCGCTGCCGCCGGCGGTCGCCTGGGCCACCAAGACCGGCGCGCTCTCGCTCGACGCGGGGCTCATGGTCGCCATTATCTTCTTCTGGACGCCGCCGCATTTCTGGTCGCTGGCGCTGCTGCGCAGCCGCGAGTACGCCGCCGCTTCCGTGCCGATGTTGCCGGTGACGCACGGGGCCAGGGCCACGCGCTGGCACATCTTCGCTTATACGCTGCTGTTGGTCCCGCTGGCGTGCGCGCCGCTGCTCACCGGGCTGGGCGGGACGGTCTACGCTGTCGCTGCGATCGCCGGGGGCGCGTTGTTCCTGGTCCTGGCGGCGCGGGTGCTAGCTTCGCGCGCTGGCGAGGGCGAGCCGGCCCAGGATCAGCGCGCGCGCGCGCTGTTCGGCTTCTCGATCCTCTATCTGTTTGCGCTGTTCGCGGCGCTGCTGGTGGACCAGGGGCTGGCGCATTGAGCGAGCCCATCACCCTCACGCCCGAACAAGTTCGCGCCCGCAAGCGGCGCAATCTGTGGCTGGCGCTGGCGATCGGCGCATTTATGGTTCTGGTGTTCGCGGTGACGCTGGCGAAAATGAAAGCAGGCCTGTCGTGAAGCGCAACGCGCTCACCGCCGCCATTGTCGCGGGTGTGGTGTTCGCCATGGTCGGCCTCGCCTTCGCCGCCGTGCCGCTTTACGACGCCTTCTGCCGCGCCACCGGTTTTGGCGGCGCCACCCAGGTCGCCGGGGCCGCGCCGCAACGCGTGCTCGACCAGCGCGTCGAAGTGCGCTTCGACGCCAATGTCGCGCCCGACCTGCCGGTGGAGTTCGCGCCCAAGCAGCGCGCGCAGAGTTTGCGCATCGGCGAAACCGGGCTGGCGTTCTACACCATCCGCAATCTCAGCGACCGGGCGCTGGTGGCGCGCGCCGAATACAATGTCACGCCCAACGTCGCCGGCGCTTATTTCTTCAAGACCGAGTGCTTCTGCTTCAACGACCGCGTGCTCGCGCCGGGCGAGGAGGCGGATCTGCCGCTGGTCTATTTCATCGACCCCGAATACGCGTCCGACCTCGACACCCGCGATGTCGCGACGCTGACTTTGTCCTACACTTTTTTCCTCGCCGCGGACCAAACCGCGGCGGGACCTTCGAGCTGAACGAGGAAAATCATGGCGCACGCGGGCGTTAGACACGACTATCATCTGGTTGATCCGAGCCCTTGGCCGCTCGTGGGCTCGATTGCCGCGCTCTTTCTCACCATAGGCGGTGTTGTGCTCATGCGTGGCTTGGCCGCCGACCCGGCGACGGTGCTTGATGCTCACATTACCAACGCAGACGCCCTCGCGGAGGCGATGGCCGCTGGCGGCGACGCTGTGTTGCAGGCGCTCCGCGGTTCACAGAGTTACCTTGCACTCTCCCCAGGAGAGCAGGCGCATGTGCTTGCGGATTATGAGACGGCGTCGGCGTGGTGGGCGGTCTTGGGCCCGGGAAAGCCGTACGTGTTTGGCATTGGCGCGGTGATCATGACTTTCACCTGCATCGGCTGGTGGGGCGATGTGATCAAGGAAAGCCGCGCTGGCGATCACACGCCGGTGGTCGATATCGGCCTGCGCTATGGCATGATCCTGTTCATCGCTTCGGAGGTGATGTTCTTCGTCGCCTGGTTCTGGGTGTTCTTCGAACTGGCGATCTTCCACGACAACCGCGCCGCCTGGACCATTGCCGGCGATCCCGCGGCGATGACCGCCTGGGCCAATTGGCCGCCGCCGCATGTGGAGACGTTCGATCCCTTCCAATTGCCGCTGCTGAACACGCTGATCCTGCTGCTCTCGGGCACCACCGTCACCTGGGCCCACCACGCGCTGCAGCAGAATGACCGCAAGGGCGCGACGTTTGGGTTGCTGCTCACCGTGCTGCTGGGCTCGCTGTTCAGTTACGTGCAATTCGCCATCGAGTATCCCGAGGCCGGCTTCCATTTCGGCAACCAGATGGCTGACGCCGCGCGCGGCATCCCCGCCATCGCCGACGCCAATGTCTATGGCGCCTCGTTCTTCATGGCGACCGGCTTCCACGGCGCGCATGTGGTGATCGGCACCATTTTCCTGGCCGTATGTCTGATCCGGATGATCTCCGGCGGTTTCACGCCGAACAAGCATTTCGGCCTCGAAGCCGCAGCCTGGTATTGGCACTTCGTCGACGTGGTGTGGCTGTTCCTGTTCACTTTCGTCTACGTCACGCCTTACCTGACCATGCAGTGAAATTGACGCGGCAACCGCCTCCGCCGATCTGGCTCGTCGGTCTGCGCGCGCGCTGTCCGCAATGCGGGGAGGGCGAGTTGTTTCAGGGCTACCTGAAGTTCCGCGATCATTGCCGCGCCTGCGGCGCCGATTTCCGTATCGCCGATGCCGGCGACGGGCCGGCGGTGTTCGTGGTGCTGGTGGTAGGCGCGATCGTCACGCCGTTGCTGTTGGTGCTGCAAGCGCTGCACTTGCCGCAATGGCTGGCCATCGGCGCCACCATTGCCGCCGCAATGGCGCTGTGCCTGGCGCTGCTGATCCCGTTCAAGGCCACGCTGTTCGCGCTGCAATGGAAGCACAAGGCGGGTGCAGCCACGCGCACGGATCTGGAATGATCCGCTTCCGGCCGCTTCTGCTGATGACGCTGTTTTCCATCGCCGCGTTCGCCGCGCTGGTTTGGCTCGGGCGTTGGCAATGGGAGCGCTACGAACAAAAGCTCGCGGCCGCCGGCGCGCGCGCGCCCGAGATCACCATCGTCGATTACCAGCCCTTGCTGGGCGGTCTGCAATTCGTGCACGGCGTACGCCCCGACACCCATGAGCAAGGCTGGCGCGTGTTCGCGCCCGTGCAGGAGGGCGAGCGCGTGGTGTTCATCGACGCCGATTTCGTCACCGGCGTGGAGGGCCCCAATGCCGAGGAAGTGCGCTTCCCGGCGGCGTTGCGCGATGGCGCGCCGATCAAAGGCGTGTCGCTTGAGCCGCGCCCGCCGGGGCCGTTCGCGCCCGCGCCGCAGCGCCGGCTCTGGTTTGCGACCGACCTTGCCGCCATGGGCCGCAATGGCGGCCTCGAAAACGTCGCCAACACCTATGTGGCGGTGGGCTATATCGGCCCGGATGGGCGCGCGGTGGCCAATCCGTTCGCCCACGGCGGCGACCAGCTGCCGCCGGCGCGACATTTGGGCTATGCCATCACCTGGTACGGCTTGGCGGCGGTGTTGCTGGCGATCTATTTGGCCTACCATGCCAGCGTCGGCCGGCTTTCCTTCGCCCCGCCGCGTTCACGCGAGGATTGAGTGGCCAGCGAGCTTGAGCTTGTCGAACTGAACAACGGCGTGCGCATTGCGCTCGATCCCATGCCGGGGCTGGCCACCACCGCGCTCGGGGTCTGGCAGCGGGTCGGCGCGCGCTGGGAGCCGGCCGAGCACAACGGCATCGCGCATTTGTTCGAGCATATGGCGTTCAAGGGCGCGGGCGGGCGCGATGCGCGCCAGTTCGCCGAAGCCATCGAAAGCGTGGGCGCCTCGGTCAACGCCGCCACTGGTTATGAACGCACCGCCTATTACGCCCGCACCCTGGCCGAACACGCGCCCTTCGCGCTCGATCTGATCGCTGACATTCTGTTTGTGCCGCATTGGGAACCCGCCGACCTGGAAAAGGAAAAGCACGTCGTCACCCAAGAGCGCGGCGAAGCCTTCGACGCCGCCGAGGACCGGGTGTTCGAGTTGCATCAGGGGGCGCTGTTTGCGGACCAGCCGCTGGGGCGGCCGGTGCTGGGTGTGGAGGAGACGCTGCACGGAATCAGCGTGCAGACGCTGATCGATTTCCGCGAAGCGCACATGGCGCCCGAGCGGCTCGTCGTCAGCGTCGCAGGCGCCTTCGACCGCGCCGCCATTCTCGACGCCTGCGAAAGCCGCTTCGGCGCGCTCGCCGCCAAGCCGGCGCGCGATCGCCCGGCCGCCAGCGCGCAGTCCGGCGCGGCGCGCGAAGCGCGCAAGCTGGAGCAGGCGCATCTGGTGCTGTCGTGGGCGGCCCCGGGGGCGGGCGAGGAGGCGATCTACGCGGCGCGGGTGATGGCGGAGATTTTCGGCGGCGGCATGGCTTCGCGCCTGTTTCAGGAAGTGCGCGAGACGCGCGGGCTGGTTTACGCCATCGATGCCTTTCTCGACACTTACGAGGATGTGGGCCGGCTGGCGGTGTATGCCGGCTGCGCCGCCAAGAACGCGCGCCAGGTCGGCGCGATCGTGGGCGAGCAGCTTGAATTGATGGCCGAGGCGGGGCCGAGTGTGGGCGAATTGGCGCGAGCCAAGGCGGTGGCGCGGGCACAGCTGATGATGGGCGCGGAAGCGCCCTCGGCGCGGGCCGAGGCGCGCGCCGGGCAGGTGTTCCTGCGCGGCAAGCTGGCCCCGTTCGAGGACCTGCGCGACCGCCTGGAGGCGGTGACCGCCGAGGCGGTGCGGGCGGCGGCGCGGGCGGCGCTGGCGGGACCGCTCTGCAGCGCTGCAATTGGGCCGAAGGCAGGACTTGGCGAACTCGCCGGGTTTGGGGCACAATCTTGAATCATGGCGTTGATGCGCAAGGATAATGACGGGCTACGCCGCATCGACGGCGAGGGCGTTTATCTGCGGGCGCCGGAATTGCGTGACTATGCCGATTGGGCGGCGCTGCGCGAGGCGAGCCGCGCCTTCCTCACCCCCTGGGAACCGACCTGGGTTAGCGACGAGACCTCACGCGTCTCCTATCGCTACCGCCTGCGCCGCTACCTTGAAGACGCCCGCGACGACAAGGCCTTTGCAATGTTGCTGTTCCGCGAGGACGACGACGCGCTGGTTGGCGGGCTGACGCTCTCCAATTTGCGCCGCGGCGTCGCTCATATGGCCTCGCTCGGCTATTGGGTTGGCGAGCGCTATGCCGGCAACGGCTACGTCACCGCCGGCGTGCGCGCGATCGTGCGCTTCGCGTTCGTGGATCTCGAACTGCACCGCGTCGAAGCTGCCTGCCAGCCGGACAATCTCGCCTCGCGCCGGGTGCTGGAAAAAGCCGGCTTCGCCCAGGAAGGCGCCGCGCCCGCCTATCTCAAGATCAACGGCGCCTGGCGCGACCATCTGCTGTTCGGGATTGTCAACCAAGCCGGGTGAGACGGACCGCGCGTCTTCAGACGCGCTCTTTCTTTCGACGCTAGCGTGGTTTGACATGCGGGCCTGAAGGTCTGCGGTCCATTTCAAGCCCGCAACAGCTCGTTCACCCCGGTCTTTGCGCGCGTCTGCGCATCGACGCGCTTGACAATCACCGCGCAGGCAAGCGAAGGCCCGCCCTTCGGGTCCGGCAACGCGCCGGGGACCACCACGGAATAAGCCGGCACTTCCCCGCGCGTGACCGCGCCGGATTCGCGATCGACGATTCTGGTGCTCTGCGACAGAAACGTGCCCATGGCCAGCACCGCGCCCTCGCGCACGATCACGCCCTCGGCCACTTCCGAACGCGCGCCGATGAAGCAGCCGTCCTCGATGATGGTCGGATTGGCCTGCAGCGGCTCGAGCACGCCGCCGATGCCGGCGCCGCCGGAGATGTGCACGTTCTTTCCGATCTGCGCGCATGAGCCCACCGTGCACCAGGTATCGATCATGGTTCCCTCATCGACATACGCGCCGATGTTCACGAACGAGGGCATCAGCACTGCGTTCCTGCCGATGAACGCCCCGCGGCGGACGATCGCGCCGGGCACGGCGCGGAAGCCGGCGGCGGCGAAACTCAACTCGCTCCAGCCGGAAAACTTCGAGGGCGCTTTGTCCCACCAGTGCGCGCCATCCGGTCCGCCGGCGATGACCGTATTGGCGCTGCTGCGGAACGAGAGCAGCACCGCTTGCTTCAGCCATTGGTGCGTCACCCACCTGCCGTCCGCCCCGCGCTCGGCCACGCGCGCTTGGCCGCTGTCCAGCAGCGCGAGCGCGGCCTCGATGGCCTCGACATCGACGCCCTTGCTCGCGGGCGAAAGCCCCTCGCGCCGCTCCCAGACGGCGGCGATTTGGGCGGCGAGATCGGTATGTGACATGGGGCAGAGCTAGCGCGTTTCGCAGCCGGGCGCCAAGGCCAGCAGCGCTTTCACATGCCGCGCCCAATACCCCACATAAGCTGGTCGCGGCTCGGGGTGGACGGGGCCTACCAACGCGGTGGTTAAGCCTAGTTCGTGGGCCGGTTCGAGGTTGCGCATTGTGTCTTCAACGAACAGCGCCCGCGCGGGCGTGAGCGCGAAGGCTTCGATCAGGCGTTGGTAGGCCAGCTTTTGCGGCTTGGGCGCGAGGCCCGCGTTTTCAATGTCGAACACGCCGTCGAAAACGTCTGCGAGTCCGAGCGCGGCCAGAGCGCGCTGGGCGTGGCCGCCGCCGCCATTGGTGTGCACCAGCTTGCGTCCCGGCAGCGCGCCGAGCAGCGCCGCCAGGTCTGGGTCCGGCGCGAGTATGGTATAATCGACCTCATGCACATAGGCGAGGAAGGCGTGGGCATCGACGCGATGGTGCTTGACGAGGCCCACCACGGTGGCGCCATAGAGGTGGAAATAATGCTCGCGCAGTTCGAGCGCTTGCGCTGCCTCCACGCCGACAACGCGGGCGATGTAGGCATTCATGCGTTCGCCGATGGCGTCATAGAGCGCAGGCGCGGGGTAGAGCGTGTTGTCGAGATCGA
>JANNQT010000117.1:0-17189 GCA_031400895.1 Alphaproteobacteria bacterium
AGATTCAACAGCGAGTCATCGGCAAGGTAGCCGCCGATCAGGGAAATGGCGCGTTCGGGCTGCGTGATTAGGAGGATCCCCGCCAGCACGAACAGCGGCCCCAGAATGCGTGCGGCCACCAAGGTGGGGTCCAATCTCATGGGTAAAGCCTCTTCGCGCCGTTCCGGTCCGCGCCCCCACGCGACACTAGAGGCGCCCAAACTGGCGTCAAGCATTGCGCTGGCGCGCCGCTTTCGCCTATCAGAGCCGCGCATGGGAACCCCCGCCGACTACACGATGCTTGTGCTCCTGGCCGTCATGGCTGCGGGGCTGTGGAGCCTGCTCGACAAGGTCGGCCAGCTGCAGCGCGACGTGGAAGAACTAAAGCGCCGCACCGAACCGCCGCCGGCTCACGACTGAGACGGCCTTGGTTCAAGCGCGCGCGAGGCCGAACTCCGAGGCGTGATCGCGCGTTGCTTCGGCGATGAAGCCGGGCTCGGGGATGGCGAGATGATCAGTGCGATACTTGAGAAACAATCGTTCCAGCCCCGCGGGGACAAAGCTCACGATCATATCGACTGGCTTGCCTGAGACATTTCGATAGCCGTGGCGAACGCCCTTGGGCGCGCGAACGAAGACACCCTCGCTCAGAACCACGATCTCGTCGCCAATCAGGAATTCCAACGCGCCTGATGTGATGAGAAACGTCTCTTCGCATTCGCGGTGCATATGGGCGCCATACTCAGCTGGCTCTGATTCAGAAAGCGCAGGCGCGACGCGCCATTCCATGATGGAATAGGCGCCGTGGGTTTCGTCGCCTGAAATTACGATGCGGGCGCGATCGTCCCCATCCTCGAAATATTGGCTCGCTTGCCTGCGCACGACGGTTTTCACGTGATGCCTCCCACCCTGTTCCGCACCAAATCATCCACCACGCTGGGATCGGCCAGCGTGCTGGTGTCCCCCAAATTCCCCAACTCATTCTCCGCAATCTTGCGCAGAATTCGACGCATGATCTTGCCGCTGCGCGTTTTTGGCAAGCTCGGCGCGAATTGGATCACGTCGGGCCGGGCGATGGCGCTGATTTCGTGCGACACCCAGCGCTTCAGTTCGTCGCTCAGCCCGGGCGCGCCTTCTTCGCCGACATTCAGCGTCACGTATGCGTAAATCCCGGTGCCCTTGATGTCGTGCGGGTAGCCAACCACGGCGGCTTCGGCCACTTTCGCGTGCGCCACCAGCGCGCTTTCGATTTCCGCCGTGCCGAGGCGGTGGCCGGAAACGTTGAGCACATCATCGACGCGCCCGGTGATCCAGTAATAGCCGTCTTCATCCCGGCGGCAGCCGTCGCCGGTGAAATATGAGCCGGGATAGGTGCGAAAGTAAGTCTCGAAGAAACGCGCATGATCGCCGTAGACGGTGCGCATCTGCCCGGGCCATGAATCCAATAGTACAAGATTGCCGCTGGCCGCGCCTTCGAGGAACAGGCCCTTCTCATCCACCAAGGCCGGCTTGATGCCAAAGAACGGCCGCGTCGCTGAACCCGGCTTCATCGCCGTCGCGCCGGGGAGATTGGTGATCAGCGCAGCCCCGGTTTCGGTCTGCCACCAGGTGTCAACAATGGGGCAGCGCCCGTCGCCGACGACGCGGTGATACCAAAGCCAAGCTTCCGGATTGATCGGCTCGCCCACGGTGCCCAGCAGGCGCAAGCTCGCGCGCGAGGTGCGCTTCACTGGTGCGTCGCCCTCGCGCATCAATGCGCGCAGCGCTGTCGGCGCGGTGTAGAAAGTGTTGACCTTGTGCTTGTCGATCACCTCCCAAAAGCGCGAATTGCTCGGATAATTGGGCACGCCCTCGAACATCAATGTGGTCGCCCCGTTGGCCAACGGCCCATAGACGATATAGGTGTGCCCGGTCACCCAGCCGACATCGGCGGTGCACCAGAAGATATCGCCATCGTGATAATCGAACACGTATTGGTGCGTCATGCTGGCGTAGACCAGATAGCCGCCGGTCGTGTGCAGCACGCCCTTGGGTTTGCCGGTTGAGCCCGACGTGTACAAGATGAACAGCGGATCCTCCGCGCCCATTGGCTCGGGGGGGCATTCGGCGGAGACTTTCTCCGCTTCGATCTCGTAGCTCACGTCGCGGCCTTCCCGCATCGGCACGTCCGCGCCGGTGCGGTTCACGACGACGACGCTGGTCACGCCCGGCGCCTGCTCCAGCGCCGCGTCAACATTGAGCTTCAGCGGAATGATTTTGCCGCCGCGCACGCCTTCATCGGCGGTGATCACGCAGGTGGAATCGCAATCCTTGATGCGATTGGCTAGGCTGTCCGGAGAAAAGCCGCCGAACACCACCGAATGCACCGCGCCAATGCGCGCGCACGCCAGCATCGCGCAGGCCGCTTCCGGGATCATCGGCATGTAAATGGTAACCCGGTCGCCACGTTTCACGCCGCGCGCCTTCAGCACATTGGCGAAGCGACACACTTCCGCGTGCAATTCCCTGTAGGTGATCTGAAGTGAATCCTCCGGATCATCGCCCTCCCAGATGATCGCGACAGAATCGCCGCGCTGCTCCAAATGCCGATCCAGGCAATTGACCGAAGCATTGAGCACGCCATCCTCGTACCAACGAATGTGAAAATCGGCCTCGTTGAACGAGGTGTCCTTCACCTTGGTGTAAGGCTTGATCCAATCCAGCCTTTGCCCATGCACGCCCCAGAACGCTTCGGGATCGGCGCTCGCCGATGCATGCATGGCGCGGTAGCCGACATCGTCGATATAAGCGCGGCGCGCCCAATCGGGGGGGACGGGGAGGGTGGTGGGGGTGGACATAGGGTTGCTCCTGGCGGCATCTTTGGTGACGCGGCGCGACGACACAAGCGCCGGCGCGCCCCTTCTCCCTTGCGGAGAAGGTGTCCCGCCACTCATGCCGCTCAACGGTCCAGCAGCATGGTTGGCCCTTCCCCTCACCCGGCTTTCGGCCACCCCTCTCCCCCGCCGGGGGAGGGGACGCGCTTCAGCTTTCCAAAGAGAACCGCAACCCCGCCCTCTCCTGCAGCCGCGCGATCAGCGCTTCGCCCATCGCGGCGGCTGGCGTCCATATCCCCCCCGGCGTGGTCGAACGCGGCGTATCCTTCAAACACAAGGCCGCTTCCGTGATCATCTTCGAGGTCGAGCCGTAGCCAGGGTCCTTGTCGCCGCTCACCGCGGCGTGCAGCGTGCGCCCATCGCTCGCGCCCGCGCCCATGTCGCCCACATACAACACTTCGTATGAGCCGCTTTCGCGCTCCTGCTTCGAGGGGCCTTGCCCCGGTCTTGGCAGCGCGAACCGCCGCAACAAAGCGCGCGTTGGCGCGAACGCCAGCAGCGCCATCTGCAGACGCATCTGGCCAAGCGCGGCTTTCGCCAGCTTTTCGCCGGCGTTTCCAGCGCCGATCAATTGCATTTCGTCATAAGTGAAATCGCGCCCGTAGCGAAAATTGGTGAGCGCATTGGTGCGGTGCACGTTCTTGGTGTTGATCGCCGCCATGATGAAGGGCGCCGACCAGCCGATGCCTTCATCGTACAACACAGCGTCGCCGCGCGGCTGGCGGGTCTCCGGCGGAGTGGGTACAAGCGCATACGGATTGGTCATGGTCCTGACGATGCTCGGATCGCGCCGGCCCGCTTCCAAAGTCGCCAGCATCGAGGCCAAAGTGCCCCCGGAAAAACCGCCCTTCATTTTACGCACGCGCCCGCGCACCCGTTTGAACGGCGCCCCGAAGCGCTCCATCGCCCGCTGCTGCAAGTAAAACACGCCGCAATCGAACGGGATCGAGTCGAAGCCGCAGGAAAAGGCGATGCGTGCGCCCGATGCTTTCGCGGCGCTGTCGTAACGCGGGATCATCGCCGCCATCCAAGCCGGCTCGCCGCAGAGATCGACATAATCGGTCCCCGCGCGCACGCACGCCGCCACCAGCGGCTCGCCATAAAGCTGATACGGACCCACCGTTGTGAGGATCGCCTGCGCACGCTGCGCCAAAGCATCGAGCGAGGCTGGATCGTTGGCGTTTGCGTCGATCGCCGGCAGGCCCTCTGGCGCGCCAAGCTCGGCCGCGACGGCGCGCAGCTTACCCGCATCGCGCCCGGCGATAGCCCAGCGCACCGGTCCCGCCGCGCCATACGTCTTCAGCAAATACTCAACCACCAGCCTCCCGGTAAACCCGGTCGCGCCATAGACGATGAGGTCAAATTCTCGTTCGCTCATGGCGCGCTTATGCACCGCCGGCCCCCTCGCCGGCAATGGCGGGAACCCGCTCCCCGCGAGGGGAGAGGGCAGGGGGTGGGGTGAAACTCCAGGTTTGCAAGCTCCCGCCATTATGGACCGCCGGCGTCCTCGCCGGCAGCTTTGCGCAACCTGCAAACAAGAGCCAGTGAGACGCCGGCGGCCCCAGCCACCGCCACCGGCGTTTCACCCCCAACCCCCTCCCATCGAGAGCAGGGGGAGTGCTTGAGCGCAACTTGCATTAGCCTGTCCCCATGCCGCCCATCGCCATTGCCGCCGCGCTCACCTCCGCGCTGATCCACGCCAGCTGGAACGCCGCGCTCAAGGGCGGGCGCGACCGAGTTGCCGACAGTTTCCTGATCGCGGTGGGCGGGCTTGGCTCGGGGGCGATCCTGATCGCGCTGCTCGGGGTTCCGCGCGCGGAGGCGTGGCCGTTCATCGCCCTCTCGGTGTGCATCCACCTGCTCTACTGGCTGACCCTGTTTAAGAGCTACGATCTCGGCGATCTCTCCCACATCTACACGCTGGCGCGCGGGTCGGCGCCGTTGCTGGTGGCTTTGGGAGCGGCGTTGACCGCAGAGGAAATTCCCCCTCCGCTCAAGGCGCTGGGTATCGCCTGCGTCTCCGCTGGCGTGCTGGCGGTGGGCGCGAGCCCGAGCGCGCCGCTCAAGGCGACATTGTGGGCGCTCGCCTGCGGCTTGTGCATCGCCGCCTATTCGCTGGTGGACGCGCTGGGCGCGCGCGCGGGCGGCGACGCGCTGCAATATCTAGCCTGGCACATGGCGCTGCAATCGGGGCCGATGATGGGGTTCGCGCTGTGGCGGCGGGGCCGGGGGCTATTGGCCAGCGTGGCGGTCGCGCCCTGGCGCGGCATCGCCATCGGCGTGGTCAGCTTTGCCGGCTACGGCCTGGTGTTGTGGGCGCAGACCTTCGCGCCGATCGCGCAAGTGACCGCGCTCAGGGAAACCTCGGTTGTCTGGGGCGCGCTGATCGCTTTCGTGTTTCTGGGTGAAAAGCTGGGGCTGCGGCGGTGGATTGGCGCTGGCGTGGTGGCGCTGGGCGCTGGCCTGATCGCGTTCGCTTAAGTAGGATCGCGCCGATGGGCGATCTCCACATCATCCGCATCGACGACGTGAAAGCCCTTGTGCGCGTCGGCGTGCCCGAGCCCGAACGCGCCAGCCCACAGGAAGTGCGGCTCTCGGTGGCGCTGGCGCTCGCCGACGTGCCCGATTACCTGGCCCACGACCGCATCGGCGCCACCATCGACTACGACCGCATCCTGCATTTCATCCGCGACGATCTCGGCGCGCCCGCGCACCTGATCGAGACCTTGGCCGACCGCGTTGCCGGGCATTGTTTGTCGCTCTCCCCCCGCGCACGCTGGGTGGAGGTGACGGTCAAAAAACCCTCCGTGCTCTCGGGGGACGGGCTGGTGGCGGTGACGATACGGAGGGAGAAATGATGCGGAAGCGAGGGGGATGCACACCATGAAGCACGCTCTCATCACCGGCGCGGCGCAGCGTTTGGGGCGCGCGGTAGCGCTTGAGCTGGCGCGCGCGGGGTGGGGGATCGTGGTGCACTACCGGCGCTCGGCGGCGGAGGCCGAGGCGGTGGCGGAGGAGGCGCGCGCGGCTGGCGCGCGAGCGGCGATCGTCGGCGCCGATCTTGACGACAAAGCCGAACGCCATGCGCTCATCACCCACGCCACACAAAAGGCCGGCGCGCCGCTGTCGGCGCTGATCAATTGCGCGGCCATGTTCGAGCACGACACGATCGATACGCTGACGGAGGCAGCGTTGCAGCGTCACATCGCCCTCAACACCTTCACGCCGGCGCTGCTGGCGCGCGAATTCGCCGAGGCGTTGCCAGAAGACGCGCGCGGGGCGATCGTGAACTTCCTCGATTTCAAGCTCGCCAATCCGTACCCGGATCATTTCTCCTACACGCTGTCGAAATACGCACTTGCCGGGGCCACCGAATTGCTGGCCCGCGCGCTGGCCCCGCGCGTGCGCGTCAACGCGGTCGCGCCCGGTTACGTGCTGCCGGCGCCGGGCCAGAGCCAGGCCGCGTTCCAGCGCCTGCACGCCGATACGCCGCTGGCTTACGGACCGACGCCCGAAGACGTCGCCCACGCCGCCCGCTTCCTGCTGGAGAACCAGGCTGTCACCGGGCAGACGCTTTATGTCGATGCCGGCCGCCGCTTCCGCAGCCATGCGCGCGACATGGAATTCATGTGAGCGCCCGGGCTCAAGCTGGAGGGCGAGTGTATCGTCCAATGGAAGGAGGGCTACGAGCCTGTCGACATCGAGGCCTCTGCTTGCGAGAGCGTCGCGGCGGCGCTCGAAGAATTGGCGGAAGCCTATCGCCAGCTCGCGGTCGCCAGAAAACAAGGCCATGGCTGAACGATATTCGGTGACCGTCGCGCTCTCGCGCAACAACTCTTCCGCTTTCTCCATTGAGACCGCAAAGTCACACCACATTCGAGATGATCTATCAGGTGTCGCGTAAATGACCTCTTTCGTTTGGACGCGCATGCAGGCCGAAGGCGGTCAGCGCTTGCACAAAATCCTCGAATTGAAAGAGGCGGAACGCCAAGCGGGCAACGGCCTGTTTTGGTGGGGCGTCGGCAATAGCTTGGGCGTAGCGCTGGGCGAACACGCGCGCGCCGCTGGCGGGACGTTGCCGGTGATCTTCTCCGAAATGACCAGCGCCGCCGACAAACGCGACCGATCGCCCGAGCAAGTCTTTCACTGGCGCGCCTGGTGCGACGCAGAGGGCAAGGAGCACGACATCCCCGCGCACGTCCTTGAGTGGAGCCGTGGCGCGGAAGGCAAGGAATCTCACTATGCGCTGGTTTGCTATTCGGAAGCGCCGCTGGTTTCGGGATTGCAATTGTTCGACGCCAAGGCCTGCCGCAACTATCTCGGCAACGCGCCGGGGCCAAGGCAAGTCACGCAATTGCTGGCCAGCGGTCTCGACGCGGATCACAGCGACGGCTCCTATGAGCGCGGCTTTCGCGCGACGCTGGTAAGCCCCTGGATGGTCAAGATGGTGTCGCCCCGCGAGATGACGTCTGCGGAGCGCGAGCGCCAGCGGGCGTGGACGCCGGGCGCGGATTGGCCAACCTTTGTTGCGAGCTTCCGAGAACAGCGGTAGCGTCCGCCCCATGCCTGCCAAGAAACCGCCAGACCCGAACGAAAAGCCGCAGATCAAGCGCTTTATCGAAGCCGCCAAGGAGCACGGCGCCGACAAGGACGATGGCGCGCTGGAGCGGGTATTTAGGAAGATTGCCCCGCCGAAAAGGCCTCAGACCAAGCCGACAAAGTAGGCTTGCTAACGGGTGGACTCAGGCGGTGGGGTGGGGTCGAGGATTTCCTTGAGCGCCGGGTCGCGCGAGTAGACACGCAGCAGCGTTTCTTCCCACTGTTTCTTGCCGCTGAAGTAAGACCGCTCGCGTTTGTGCAGCAGACTGATGAGTGGGAGGCTTTGCACAAACGCCTCGCCTTTTCCCGCACATTGCCAATTCTCGTTGGACAGCATGTCGGCGCACTGAAGCTGGATTACGTCGAGATCGTCCGCATAGGCGACGGAGGCGACGTTTGGCCATAGCCCCAGAGCCTTTCGTTGCTTGAAAACGTCTGTCGCGTGCGGGCTGTGTTCGTCTTGGACATCGAATATGCAGGCGACGGAATCACCACCATACCAACGCTTCGCCGCTCGCTGCATCTGAGCCACGGCCATCTCAAAGCAAAAGGCATATGCGCTCGGGAAGCGCTCTCCCATGTCCGGCGCTTGCCTTGTCACCGAAGACCAGTCCCCGATAAAGCCCGCCGATATTTCTCCGAGGTTGGAGCCAGAGAGAATCTTACCGCACCTTTTCTTAAGCGCATCGCAACGCCAGCGCTCCCAGCGCTCAAACGGCCCGCGCTGCATGTTCAGTTCGCAGCCGTGAAAGTATGGGGCGTCATGCTTCTCCAGCGCTTCGGCCCACTGTTCGCCCACGGCCTCCCATTCGGCGTCCGTGCCGACAAAGCCCGCGATCAGCATCCGCTGCGGGTTGTAGCTTTCATCTAGGTAGGACCTCAGCAAGGCCAGAACCTTGGGCGCCGCCGTTTTGGGCATGATCGCACGCGCCAACTCCCGAATCGAAACAGAGCTAGGCACCTAGCACCTCCGCCTGATTCTGGGTACGGGAAATTGAATATCGTGACGCCCGTCACAGCGCCAATCCCGGCCGCGCAATAGCTTCCACTCATCGGATCGATGGACGGTTCGAGCAAGAGATGGAGCCCGGAAATGTTCAAGCTTTACGCCCTGATCGCCGCCTGCGCCCTGTACGTGCCGTTCGCCGCGACCATGCTCAACCAAGTCGCGCAAATGATCTGAAAATCGAAGGAAAGTCATGCCAAGAGGGATAAGCGGCGCGCGCCTTCACGCGCCGTGCGCGCCAGCCGCCAGAAACTTATCCGCTTCCAGCGCCGCCATGCAGCCGAGGCCGGCGGCGGTGACGGCTTGGCGGTAGGTGTCGTCGGCGACGTCGCCGGCGGCGAACACGCCGGGGACATTGGTTTCCGTGGTTCCCGGTTTGACGATAATATAGCCGCTAGGCTTCATCGCCACCTGGCCCTTGAACAATTCGGTCGCTGGGGCGTGGCCGATGGCGATGAACACGCCGTCGAGCTTAAGTTCGCGCGTCGCGCCGGTCTTCACGTGCGCGAGGCGCAGGCCGGTGACACCGCGTTCGTCGCCCAAGACTTCATCGACCCCGTGATCCCACACCACTTCGATCTTGGGATTGGCGAACACGCGCTGCTGCAGCACGCGCTCGGCGCGGAATGAATCGCGGCGGTGCACCAGTGTCACTTTGCTGGCGAGGTTGGCGAGGTAGAGCGCTTCCTCGACCGCGCTGTTGCCGCCGCCGATCACCGCCACTTCTTTGCCGCGGAAGAAAAAGCCGTCGCAGGTGGCGCAGGCGGAAACGCCCTTGCCGGAGAATTTCTGCTCGCTGGGTAGGCCCAGCCATTTCGCTTGCGCGCCGGTGGCGATGATCAGCGTGTCGCTGGTGTAAACTTGCCCGCCGTCGCCAATGAGCCGGAACGGGTGCGCGTCAAGCTCGGCCTTGACGATCACGTCCTCGACCAGTTCGGTCCCCACATGCAGCGCCTGCGCGCGCATTTGCTGCATCAGCCACGGCCCCTGGATAATTTCGGCGAAGCCGGGATAATTCTCGACGTCGGTGGTGATGGTAAGTTGGCCCCCCGGCTGCAGCCCGGCGACCAGCATGGGTTTGCGCATGGCGCGGGCCGCGTAAATGGCGGCGGTGAACCCCGCCGGGCCTGAGCCGACGATGAGTATGGGGGTGTGGCGGGGGGAGGGTGTCATGGGCGCCTTCGACAAGGAATCAGCCCCCGAATATGGCGAGCCAGACGGCGCATTTCAAACCGCGCCCTATACCAGCTCCGTCATTCCAGGGCGCCCGCAGGGCGAGCCCGGAATCCAAACACGGGTATGTGGGCTCTCGGCTATCGCCGAGCCCCGGAATGACGGAATCTTAGCGCTCCCGCGCCCGCTCCACCAACTCGATCTCGTAGAGGCGCGGCCAGTTCTTGCCGGTAACGAACAGGCGCCTGGTGGCGGCGTCGTAGGCGATGCCGTTCAACACATCGGTATGGCCGGCAACGCGGACGGCTGCGGGCAACAGGCCCGCCAGATCGATCAGGCCGGTGACCACGCCGGAGCGCGGATCGATGCGCGCGATCCAATTGGTCTGCCAGACATTAGCGTACACCGCCCCGTCGATCCATTCCAGTTCGTTGAGATTGGCAAGCGGCTGGCCGTTCAGGGTGACGGCGACGGCGCCGGTCTCGCGCAAGCTGGCGGGATCGAGGAAGCGCAGGCGCGCGGTGCCGTCGCTCATGATGATGCGCCGCGCGTCGCGGGTGAGGCCCCAGCCCTCGCCGGCATAGCTGAAGCTCGAGCGCTCGGCGAAATCGTCAATATCGAAAACGAAACCGCGCTCCGACTGCCAGGTGAGGCTGATGATCCGGTCGCCCCAATCGACGATGCCCTCGCCGAAATATTGCGCGTCGATCTCGCGCCGCTGCAGCACTTCACCAGTCTCCAGCGCGACGCGGCGGATGGAAGAGCGCCCGTTCAGCCCGGTGCTCTCGTAGAGAAAGCCGTCGCGGAAGAACAGCCCCTGGGTGAAGGCTTCGCGGTCATGGGGATATTCGCGCACCACGCGATAGCCGAACAGGGTCGGCTCTTGCGCCTGCGCCGAGCAGCCAACACACAGGGTAAGCGCGATGATCAAGCTTCTGAACAGCATGGTGGCTATCAAGGCAAATTTGTCGGCGGTGTCCATCGGCGCATGCAGATCGGATCGCCTCCCTCCCCCGCGAGGGGCTCGCGCGACGCTCGACACCCTCCCCGAACCGGGGAGGGAAGCAATTCCGTCTGGTCGCGACCTGCGTTAGTTGTGGGCCGCGCGAAACGCCTCGACCTCGGCGCGCCACGGCAGCGACGGCTGCGCGCCCGCCTTGGTCGCCGTCAGCGCCCCAACGGCGCAGGCAAAGGCGAGCGCTTCGTCGTGACCCGCGCCCTCGATCAGCGCCAGCGTCAGCGCCGCGCAGAACGCATCGCCCGCGCCGGTGGTGTCGATCGGGGTGACGGCAAAGCCCGGCGCGCGCGCGATTTCCGCGCCAGCGCGAAACAGCGCTGCTCCGCGCGCGCCGTAAGTCACCGCCACCAGGCCGGGCGCGGCCTGCAGCGCCGCGCCGTAGAAAGCGGACTCGCCCTCGTTGACGATGATCAGGTCGGCGCGTTCGAGCAGCGCTTGGGGAACAGTGGCGGCGGGCGCCAAATTGATGCTGACAAAGCCAGCGAAAGCACACGCTGCCGCCAACGTGGTGGCGAGCGGAATCTCAAGCTGGCAAAGCAGCGCGTCGGCGGCGATATCGCCGAGCCGCTCTGGCGTGAACGCGGCGTTGGCGCCGGGCGCGACCACGATCTGGTTCTCGCCTTGGCGCGAGACCGCGATCAGCGCCACGCCGGTGGCGGCAGCTTCGTCGGCCACGCAATGGGAGAGATCGACGCCGTCGGCGCGCAATAGCGCCAGTGCTTCTCCGGCCATGGAATCGGCGCCGACGCGCGCGTGCAGCGCCACCTCCGCGCCCAGCCGGCGCGCCGCCAGCGCCTGGTTGGCGCCTTTGCCGCCGGGGCAGCGCAGCAGGATCGCACCGCCCACGGTTTCCCCCGGCGCGGGCAGCTTCTCGGCCTGCGCGACAAAGTCGAGATTGACCGAGCCGACAATGGCGAGCCTGGGCGCACTCATGCTAGCCTCTTGGTGATAAGATCGAACACGCCTTGCGCGTCGGCATCCACGGCCCAGCGGGTCGAACAGGAAGCGGCGCCGCGAAACTCGACGGCGGTGTGGCCGAGCGTGAGCGGAGAGGCAGTCTCGACTTGGATCGCACAGGGACGGGTCACGAAAAGTTCCGGCGCCATCAGGTAAGCGATCACCGAGGGATCGTGCAGCGGCGCGCCTTCGCGCCCGGCCTGGTCGCGCTCCACCTGTTCGGCGAAGTCGAGCAGATCGACCAGCACGCGCGCCTTGGGCGAAGCGCGCAGGCGCGCCATTCGTGTTGGGGTGGTGCGGATCTTATGGGTTGCATCGAGCCCGAGCGCGACGATCGGCAGCCCCGAGCCGAACACGATCGCGGCCGCGTGCGGGTCGGCGTAGATGTTGTACTCGGCTGAGGCGGTGACGTTGCCGCCTTCCTCACGCGCTCCGCCCATGACCACGATTTCGCGCAATCCCGCGCCGATTCGCGGTTCCAGCAGCAACGCCAGCGCGACATTGGTCATCGGTCCGGTCACCGCCAGCGACACCGAGCCCGGCGCTGCGCTCATCAGTGTGGCGACGATGAAATCGACCGCCCGCCCTGGCGCCAGCGGCGCCTTGGGTTCGGCGAAGGCCAGCGAGCCGAGGCCGCTGGCGCCGTGAAAATGCTCGGCCGCCACCGCCGCCCCCATGATCGGCCGCACCGCGCCGGCGAACACGGGAACTTCCTCGCGCCTGGCGATCTCGCGCAGCACCCGCGCGTTGCGGGCGGTGAGCGCGGCATTGACGTTGCCGGCGACGGTGGTGACGCCCAGCAGATCGAACGCGTCCGTGGCCGCGAACGCCAGCAGCAAGGCGACGGCGTCGTCAACGCCAGGATCGCAATCGAGGATCAGCGGCTTGGGCATGGGCGCATTTCGTAGCCGGAATCATGATTGAGTAAAACCTCCAACCACCCATTCCCGAACAATAGCGAGTACTATGGCGAGAGGAACAGGCCGGCGAGAGCGGCGCTCATCAAATTCGACAACGAGCCCGCCGCCACCACGTGCAGGCCGTAGCGCGCCATTTCCGGCGCGCGTTCGGGCGCGAGGGTGTTGAGCGCGGCCATCAGAATGCCGATCGAACTCAAATTCGCGAAGCCGCACAGCGCGAAGGTGGTGATCGCGACCGTGCGCGGCGACAGTCCGGACTGGATTTCGCCGAGATGCAGATAGGCGACGAACTCGTTCAGAATGAGCTTCTCGCCGAACACCCCGCCCGCCGTTTGCGCCTCGGCCCAGGGAATGTCGAGCAGCCACATGATCGGCGCGAACACGAAGCCCAGCAGGCCCTGCAGACTTAAGCCCTCAATCCCGGCCAGAGCGCCAAGCCCGCCCAGCAGGCCGTTGAGCAGCGCGATCAGCGACACGAAGGCGATCAGCATCGCCGCCACGCTGACGGCGAGGAACAAGCCCTCCTGCGCGCCTGTTGCGGCGGCCATGATCACATTGGCGTGGCCGGTCTTCTCGGTCTTGGCAACGATGTCGTCGCCGGAATCCTCGCCTTTGGCATCGGGCATGATGATCTTGGCCATCAGCAAGCCGCCAGGTGCGGACATGAAGCTCGCCGCTAGCAGATAGTCGACGCTGATGCCCATCTGCGCGTAGGCGGCGAGCACGCTGCCGGCGACCGAGGCCATGCCGGTCACCATGATAGTGAACAATTGCGCCTTGCTGATGTGGGCCAGATAGGGCCGCACCACCAAGGCCGCCTCGGTCTGACCGAGGAAGACGTTGGCCGCCGCGGTCAGCGATTCGACGCGGTGCGTGCCAATCAGCCATTGCAGCGCGCCGCCGCCCCAGGCGACAATCCGCTGCATCACGCCAATATGGTAGAGCACCGCCATCAGCGCCGAAAAGAAAATGATGATCGGCAGAACGTTGATGGCGAAGGAAAAGCCGACTTCGTTCGCTAGCGGCCCGAACACCATGGCGATGCCGGCGCTAGAATAGCCGATCAGCGCTTCGACGCCCTTGGACATGGCAGAGAGCGCGGACTTGCCGGCGGGCGCGTAGAGCACCAGCGCCGCCAGTCCCGCCTGGAGCGCCAGCGCCGCGACCACGATGCGCAGGCGAATGGCGCGGCGATTGGTGGAAAACAGCACCGCCAGCAGCAAGATGGCGCCGATGCCGAGAAGGCCCTTCCAATGCGCCACGCCCGCTCCCGGTTTTTATAGTCGCAGGCATGCGCTTACCGGTTCGCCGGCGCGGCTTCAACCGCCGCCGCGCGCTTTGGCGCGCGCGGCCCAGGCCGCCAGCACCGCCGCCGCCACCCGCTCGGTCTCCAGCAGCGGCGCATAACTCCAGGCTTCCAGCCGGCCCTGGAACGGGCGCGCGCAGCCGCGGCGCGTGAGGCTTTTGTGAAACCGGTCGAGCTTGCCGCCGCGTCCGTCGACGGCGAGAACGTGGATCGGCCTGCCGGTGGCGGCGGCTTCGGTGGCCATGTTGACGCTGTCGGCGGTGACGAAGATGTGGTCGGCCGCGGCCAGCATGGCGAAATAGGGGTTGGCGCCTTCGCCGTCGTAGAACAGGGCGCAATGCGGCGCGAGCCAGGTGCGAAATTGCAGCTTGGCGGCTTCATTGGTGCGCCGCGACAGCGTCGCCAGCAGCGCGCCGCCGGTGGCGTATTGCGCCGCCGCCAGCAGATCCGAGATTTCCCGGGCGCGCTTGGCGGAGATGTCCTGACGCTTGGACTTGCCGCCGATCAGCACGGCAAAGCGCGGTTGTGGCAGATCCAGCAGCGGCTGGGGAAAGTCCGCCAGCGCCTTGGCCAGCTTGTCGGGCGCGACGCGGTGACAGGCGCCGACGATGGGCAACACGTTCTGGCCTTCGAGGCCGTCATGCACCGGGGGCACGACCACGTCGAATTCGCGCGGGTTCACCCGCGGGTCCTGCAATTGCACCACCAAAGTCTTGCCGCGCGACCATTCACGCATGGCCATCGCAAACGGGATCGAGGCGCGCCCGCAGCCGATCAGGATATCGGGCCAGGGCGGTTCGAGCGCGTCCGAGCCGATCGACAGCGCCTGGCGCGGCGCGGGCGTAAAGCCGGGCGGCAGCCAGGCCCATGGCGTCCGCAAGCGGACCCGCTTGGCGGTGAGCGTCACCGGCGCCCGCCGGGCGATCGCCTCGGCCAGCCCAAGCGCCTGGTTCTCGATCCCGGGGCGCCCATCGGTGAGTGTCCACACGCGCAGCGGTTCGGCGGGCTGGAAGCCGACGGATTTCATCGGGCTGTCGCGCCCCTCGCCCGCCACCGGCCGCGTCGCGGCCGGCGAGTACCAAATGTCGGGATCGCAGGCGATCCCGCCAATGCAAGCGAGCCGAACCGCTCAGCGGTTCGGTAGGGGCGGGGGAGAGTTGGCACAGCGAGTCAGAGGAACTTCACCTTGACGATTTCGTACGATTTCGGTCCGCCTGGGGCCATCACTTCGACCACGTCGCCTTCCTGCTTGCCGATCAGCGCGCGGGCGATCGGGGAGGTGATCGAGATCTTGCCGCCCTGGACGTCGCTCTCGTCCTCGCCGACGATCTTATACTTTGATTTACCGCCGGAATCTTCGTCGATCAGGTTCACGGTCGCGCCGAACTTCACCTGTTTTCCCGACAGCTTGGAAACATCGATGATCTGCGCGCGAGCGATCTTGTCCTCGAGCTCGAGCAGGCGGCCCTCGATGAAGCTCTGGCGCTCCTTGGCGGCGTGATATTCGGCGTTCTCGGAGAGGTCGCCATGCTGGCGCGCCTCCGAGATCGCGGCGATCACGGAAGGCCGCTCCACCGTCTTGAGACGCTTCAGTTCTGCGTCGAGGGCCTGATAACCCTCGGCGGTCATTGGTATTTTTTCCATGGGGGTGTTTTATTCGTCCGTCTGGGATGAGTGAGGGTGTACCCGCTCCAAGTTGCCGTCAAGCATAGGCTTGAAGCGCGCGAACGCCAAGCGGGGGACCGCTTTTTAGGCGTCCGATCGCCTGGACCGCCGCCCGCGCCCCGGAGGCGGTGGTGTAATAGGGGATATTCTGGGTCACCGCGGTGCGGCGAATGGAATAGGAGTCGCGGTAGGATTGCGCGCCCTCAGTGGTGTTGAACACTAGGTGCACTTCGCCGTTCTTCATGGCGTCAACGATATGAGGCCGGCCCTCGGCCACCTTGTTGACCCGCTCCACCGCCACGCCGGCGGCGGCGAGAAAGTCGGCGGTGCCGCCGGTGGCCAGGATGCGAAAGCCCAGCGCCGCCAGGTCGCGCGCCACCGGCGCCAAAGCCGGCTTGTCGGCGGCCTTCACCGAAATGAACACGCAGCCCTCGGTTGGCAAATTGGTGCCGCAGGCGATCTGGCTCTTGGCGAAGGCGGCTTCGAAATTGCGGTCGATGCCCATGGCCTCGCCGGTGGAGCGCATTTCGGGGCCGAGCACTGGATCGACGCCGGGAAAGCGCGCGAACGGGAACACCGCCTCCTTCACCGCGACGTGGTCCTTGGACGGGCGGTCGAGCTTCAGTTCGTTCAGCTTTACCCCCGCCATCACCTTGGCGGCGGCGGCGGCGATCGGGCGATTGATGGCCTTGGCCACGAACGGCGCCGTGCGCGAGGCGCGCGGGTTGGCTTCGAGGATGAAGATCTCGCCGTCCTTTATGGCGAACTGGATATTGATCAGCCCGCGCACGCCGAGCGCCAGCGCCAGCTTGGTGGTCTGTGACTCGATCTCGGCGATGATCTCCTTGGAGAGCGAGTAGGGCGGCAAGGCGCACGCGCTATCGCCCGAGTGCACGCCGGCTTCCTCGATGTGCTCCATCACCCCGGCGACGAACACTTCTTCGCCGTCGCAGATGGCATCGACATCGACCTCGATGGCGTCGCGCAGATAGCGGTCGATCAAGAGCGGCTTTTTCTCCGAGATCGCCAGTTCGCTCGGGCCGCCCAGCGCTAGAGTCAGCCTTTGCACGTATTCGGCGAGGTCTTCTTCGCCGTGGGCGATTTGCATGGCCAGCCCGCCGAGTACGTAGGAGGGGCGCAACATCACCGGATAGCCGAGTTCATGGGCAGCGGCGCGCGCGGCGCCGAGCGAGGGCGCGGTGGTGTTGTCCGGTTGCTTGAGGCCGATTTCTTGCAACAAGGCCTGGAAGCGCTTGCGATCTTCGGCCAGATCGATCGCATCGACGCTGGTGCCCAGGATCGGCGCGCCTTCGTCGGCCAAGGGCTGGGCCAGCTTCAGCGGCGTTTGTCCGCCGAATTGCACGATCAGGCCGAGCACTTTGCCGTTGGTTTGCTCGGCGGCGAGAATTTCGAGCACGTCCTCAGTGGTGAGCGGCTCGAAATACAAACGGTCGGAGGTGTCGTAATCGGTAGAGACCGTCTCCGGATTGCAATTGATCATGATCGATTCAACGCCGAGATCGGCGCAGGCGAACGCCGCGTGGCAGCAGCAATAATCGAACTCAATGCCCTGGCCGATGCGATTGGGCCCGCCGCCGAGAATGATGATCTTGTTCGCAGTCGTCGGGCGCGATTCACAATCCGGCGAGCTGGTGAGCCCCGTCTCGTAAGTCGAGTACATGTAGGGTGTCGG
>JANNQT010000118.1:0-1655 GCA_031400895.1 Alphaproteobacteria bacterium
CGCCGAGCGCGACAACGACCGCCAGGATCACAATGCGCATTCAGTTTCGCCCCTCTTCCAACAACCTGCGGCCAATCACTTGCGCCTGGATTTCGCCCGCGCCCTCAAAAATGTTGAGGATGCGCGCGTCGCAGAGCACGCGAGAAATGGGATACTCAAGCGCAAAACCGTTGCCGCCGTGAACTTGCAGTGCGTTGTCGGCGGCAGCCCAGGCCACGCGCGCCGCCAGCAACTTGGCCATGCCGGCTTCGAGGTCGCAGCGTTTGCCGGAATCTTTTCTCCGCGCTGCGAAATAGGTGATCTGACGCGCTGCCATGATTTCCGCGGCCATCATCACCAATTTGTTGGCGACACGCGGGAAAGAAAATATCTCCACGCCGAATTGCTTACGCTCCAGCGCATACTGGAGGCCCAACTCAAGCGCGCATTGCGCAACACCGACGGCTCGCGCGGCGGTCTGGATACGCGCGCTTTCGAACGTCGCCATCAATTGTTTGAAGCCTTGGCCCTCGACGCCGCCGAGCAAATTCCCCTCCGGGACACGAAACCCGTCGAAACCGAGTTCGTATTCCTTCATCCCCCGGTAGCCGAGCACTTCGATCTCACCTCCGGACATGCCCGGCGCCGGAAACGCATCGGCCTCACGCCCACGCGGTTTTTCCGCGAGCAGCATGGAAAGGCCGCGATGATCGCTTGAGCTGGAATCGGTGCGCACCAGCAATGTCATCAGGTCGGCGCGGGCGGCGTGGGTGATCCAGGTTTTGTTTCCGGTCACGACGTAATCGCCGCCCTCCTTCGCCGCGCGCGCCTTCAGGCTCGCAAGGTCAGAGCCGGTGTTCGGCTCGGTAAACACCGCTGTTGGCAAGATTTCGGCGCTGGCGATTTTCGGCAAAAAATACGCCTTTTGCTCGGGCGTGCCACCACTTTGAATCAATTCAGCCGCGATTTCCGAGCGCGTGCCGAGCGAACCAACGCCGATATAACCGCGCGACAATTCCTCGCTCACCACGCACATCGCCATCTTGCCCAAGCCGGAGCCGCCAAACTCTTCGGGTATCGTCAGCCCGAACACGCCGAGCGCGCCCATATGCTCGATGATTTCAAGCGGGATCAGTTCATCGCGCAAATGCCAGCCATGCGCGAAGGGAACCACTTCGGCATCAGCGAATTTGCGGAACTGATCGCGAATGAGCTCGAAATCAGCGTCGAGGCCGGTTTGCTCAAAGGTGGCGCGGCCACGCCCATCACGGAGCAACTCGGCCAGCCGGGTTTTGTCCGCTTGCGTCACCGACAACGAAACACGGGGCGCGCCAACGCCAAAATCGGCGGGACGAATAGTCTCCACCTGCGTCATCGCTACACCGCCGGCAAGCTGCGCTGCGTATTCGGCGGCGAGCAATTTCGCCAGCAAACACTCGGCCTCGCCGAATTGGCCAGCTTCGCGGAGCGCGCGCGCCCATCCGGCGACCTGACGCAGAGTCTCCGCGTACGTCGCCACCCAAGCGAGCCCATGCACGACGTGCTGCTCGCGGTCGATGGCGGCGCGATCAGGCGCGCCATCCTTGCAGACGCGCGCTTTCACCGCGCCGCGCGCGGCCTCGGCGTAAGACGCAGCGTCAGCGGCGACGGCTTCCAGTTCCAGCAACAATTCGGCG
>JANNQT010000119.1:0-4691 GCA_031400895.1 Alphaproteobacteria bacterium
GATCCGCATTAGCGATTGAAATTCGCGCCCGCCAGGCCGATAGCTCCGGCGACGGAGGACACGCCCATGGCGGAAAAGAAATGGCGCAAGCGCACCATCGGCAATCGGCCGCTGAAACCTGAAACGCTAATGATGGGGTACGGCTACGACCCGATGCTGTCGGAAGGCTCGCTAAAGCCGCCGCAATTCCAGACTTCGACCTTCGTGTTCAAATCGGCGCAGGACGGCAAGGATTTCTTCGCCACCATCCAAGGCCGCCGCAAGCTCGGGCCGGACGAAGAGCCGGGGCTGATCTATTCGCGCTTCAACAATCCCAATCTCGAAGTGGTCGAGGATCGCCTGGCGCTGTGGGACGAAGCGGAGACCTCGCTTGTGTTCGCCTCCGGCATGGCGGCGATCTCGACGGCGCTGCTGGCGTATCTTCGCCCTGGCGATGTGATCTTACAGAGCCGACCGATCTATGGCGGCACCGAGACTTTGATCCATTCCATCTTGCCCGAGTTCGGCATCAGCCAAGTTGCGTTCGACGCCGAACAGGGCGTTGAGGACATGCGCAGAGCGGCGGAGGAAGCCAAGAGAAAAGGCCGCGTCGGGGCTATTTTCATCGAGACGCCGGCTAATCCGACAAATGCGCTCGTGGACATCGCCGCCGCGCGCAAGGTTTCGGAGATGCTGGCGATCGAGGGGCGGCGCCCGCCGGTGATCGTCGACAACACCATGCTTGGGCCGGTCTATTCCAAGCCGCTGCTGCAAGGCGCCGACATCGTCGTCATGTCGCTGACCAAATATGTGGGCGGACACTCGGACCTGATTTCCGGCGGCGCGTCAGGTACAAAAGCCATGCTGGCGCCGGTGCGGCGGATGCGCTCGACGCTCGGCACCATGGGCGACACCCACACCGCCTGGCTGTTGATGCGCTCGCTGGAAACGCTGAAGCTGCGCATGGACGCGGGCGCCGCCGGCGCGACGAAAGTGGCCGCGTTCCTGCGCGATCACGCCAAGGTTGACAATGTCTGGTACCTGGATTTTTTGCCGAAGGATCATCCCGACCGGCCGCTGCACGAACGGCAAAACCTGAGCGCCGGCTCGACCTTCTCGTTCGAAGTCAAAGGCGGCGAAGCGGCGGCCTTCCGCACGCTCGACCGGCTGCAAGTGATTAAACTGGCGGTGAGCCTGGGCGGCACGGAAACGCTCGCCTCGCACCCCGCGGCGATGACGCATTCCGGCATGCCGGCCGACGAACTCGCGCGCTATTCGATTACGCCCGGACTGATCCGCATCTCCATCGGCATCGAAGACCCAGACGATCTGATCGCGGATCTGGCGCAGGCGCTGGATGCGGCTTGACGAGACGGATGCAAGCTAGAAGACCCAAGTGATCCACGAGGCCCTAGGGGTTCATAGCTTGCGTTTGTAGGGAAATTATCAAGCCGATGATTTGAATGGCGAAAGCCGCCGCCGACCATTTTAGATATCGGCGGGCAAGATGCGGCATCGCTTTCTCCCGGCCCAGTGCCAAATAAGCCAGCCAAACCCCCGTCGCCGACGGCACCATCAAGCAACCAATCCCCCATAGGACTTCACCTTTTGTCAGGTGGTTGGCTGCAAAATTCGCGAGCGAAACTAATGCGGCGCCGTTTCCAGCTAGCGCGGCAACGCATCGAGTATTGAAGTTGTCTTCGGCCATCGAGCGAGATGGCATATACCATTTTCGTCAGCTGCAACGCCCATGCGTCGTTTTGAAGGAACTTCTTCGCCATGCGAGTCCTTCGAAAGTTCTGGCGCCGCCCTCTCCCCCCGGGAGGCTAGGGTTCAAGGGGCCGCCCCCGCCGTTTCCTGCACGTAGCGCAGGTACATGATCAGCGCCTCCGCGCCTTGCGGATTGAACTGGAAGTCCGGCATCGGGTGGGCGACGCGGATGCCGTTGATCAATTCTTCTTCCAGCACCTCGGCGCGGTAGCGCGCGAGCAGCGTGCGGAACACCGGCGCGGCGGGATTGGGGCTGTCGCCGTATTCGCCGACTGCGTGGCAGCGCGCGCATTGCGCTTCGGCAATGGCGCGGCCGTCCGCAGCCAGCGCGTCAAGCTCGGCGCCGACGCTGACGCCTGACGGCGGGGTCGGCGCGCAGGCGGCGAGCGCGAGGGCGGCGGCGGCGGCGGCGGCGAGCAGGAGACGGTGCATCGGCTTCATCCCAACATTCATTACCCCATCCCCGGATTCGCGAAGCGAAGTCCGGGCCGATAAACACCAGCGGGGATTGTAGCGAACGATGATGGGGCGGCCGTTGAGCTTACGCAACACAACAGGCGCAATTTGGGACCGCGAGGCCTATAAGCGCTCGATGCCGATTCCCGCCCTCGCGCCCGATCCCGCCGCCGACGAGGCGCGCGCGGCCTTGAGCGAGCGCACGCCGATCGTGCTGGTCACCGGCCGCGCGGGCACCGGCAAGAGCCATTTCATCCGCACCTTGGTGGAGGAAGACCCTGGCTTTCCCCAGGCCCTGCTGGCGCCGACCGGGCTGGCGGCGATGAATATCGGCGGCCAGACCGTGCATTCCTTCTTCGGCTTTCCCCCGCGGCCGCTGATTGGGATGGGCGAGAAGCCACATTATTTCTTCACCCGCACCGCGCGGGCGCTGCGGCGGCTGATCGTCGATGAAGTGTCGATGCTGCGCGCCGACGTGCTAGACGCCATGGACCAGCATCTGAAAGTGGCGCGCAAATCCTCGCGGCCGTTCGGCGGCGTGCAGATGTTGCTGGTGGGCGACTTCTACCAATTGCCGCCGGTAGTGCGCGGCGAGGAAGGGCAGCTGCTGGAGGACGCTGGCTATGCCAGCCCGTATGCGTTCTCAGCGCATTGCCTGCGCGACGCGCCGCTGGCGGCGGTGCAGCTCACCCAAGTGCATCGCCAAACCGATCGCGACTTTATCGCGCTGCTCTCAGCATTGCGCGAGAATCGCGGCATCGCCGATGCGGTGGAAACGCTGAACGCGGCGTGCCTGGGGCGTGAGCTGGCGCAGCGGCCGGTGCTGCTCTGCGCCACCAACGCGGTGGCCGACAGCTACAATCGCCGCGGCCTGGAAGCGCTCACCGGCGCCGCCGCGAAATATACTGGCGGCTTCGAGGGCGACGCGCCGAAATCGCAATTCGCCGACCGTTTTCCCGCGCCGCTCGAACTGGTGCTGAAGCATGGTGCGCGCGTGATCTTCACGCAGAACGATTCCGAAGGGCGCTGGGTCAACGGCACGCTCGGCACGGTGGTCAAGCTTGAGGACACGCTCGTCACCGTGAAGAAGGATGACGGCAAGGAGGTCGATGTCGAGCGCGCGACGTGGCCGCAGGCGCGCTGGAGCTGGAACGCCAAGGAAAACCGCATGGAGGTCAAGGAGGAGTTCAAATACGTGCAATTCCCGCTCGCCCACGCCTGGGCGCTGACCATCCACAAAGCGCAAGGCATGACGCTGGATTCAGTCGAGATCGACCTCGGCCGCGGCGCGTTCGCGCCTGGGCAAACCTACGTCGCGCTCTCTCGCGCGCGCGCCATGGAGGGGTTGCGGCTCGCCCGCCCACTGCAGCCGCGCGACGTGCAGGTCGATCCCGCGATCGCCGACGGACTGGCGCGGCTGGGGGCTTAAGGTAGGTGCGCTTTATTAACGCTGGGCGTCAGCTGGAGCAAGCCGCCAGGGACGCGCTCAATGCCGCTGTCTAATGTACAGATCGAGGCGCTGAAAATTCTCGCGGGCGCCCGCGCGCATCTACAACAATCCGAAGCAAGTTTAGCGCAAATTCCGCTCCTGCCTTAGCCCAACCCGCCGCGTGGGCTGGCGATGTGTTCGGCCAGTTCATCGCCGGAATCGTCGGCTTCCACCAGCTTGACGTCATAGCCCCAGAGATCGGCGACGTGTTGCAGCACTTTTTGCCCGTCGTTTTCTTCCAGCAGCACGCCGTCGAGCACGCGGTGGTTCAAGATCAGCTTGCGGTCGCCCGCGAGATCCACATCGACGATCTGGATGTCGGCGTCGCGATAGGCGATGTCGTAATGCTTGGACAGCGCGCTGCGGACTTTGCGGTAGCCGCGTTCGTCGTGAATGGCGGCGACTTCCATTTCCTCTTTGTCCTCGTCATCGACCACTCGGAACAAGCCGAATTCGCGGATCAAGGCGGGCGAGAGGAATTGCGAGATGAAGCTTTCGTCGCGATAATTGGCCCAGATGTCGCGCAGCACGACGTAGGAATCGCCCTTGCCGGCGATGTCGGGCATCCATTCGCGGTCTTCGTCGCTGGGTTTTGTACATATGCGCTCGATGTCGTTGCACATGGCGAAGCCGAGCGCATAGGGATTGATGCCGGAGAAGCGGCGGTCGTCGAATGCCGGTTGCAGCACCACGCTGGTATGCGAGTGCAGAAATTCGAGGAAGGCGCCGTCGTTGATCTGCCCCTTCTCGTGCAGCCGGTTCATGATGCGATGGTGCCCAGTCCTTCAACCACTCGGTCCACTCAATCTCACCTTCAACCACCCAGCCTGCCCAGCGCTACTCTTGCTGTCCAATTGCACTGTCCTTTCACCACTTGGTCCCACTAGTCCAGCGCTACCATCACTGTCCACTCGCTCTGTCGTTCAACCACACACTCCTACTGCCCAGCAGCATTTGCCCAGTCCTTCAACCACTCGGTCCCAGCACAATCGTCACT
>JANNQT010000120.1:0-17695 GCA_031400895.1 Alphaproteobacteria bacterium
AACTGAAGTCCCCGCACCACGGCGAGCGGGCTTTGTACAGCGGCTGACGCGTCTGTTTGCGCGCGCGAGGCTCGATTCCGCTGGCGCCGTCGAAGAGGCGCTGCGCGTGCGCGAGGAGAACGGCCAGCACCTGGCGGTGGCGCAGAAGGATCTGATCCTGCGCGCGGCGCATTTCGACCGCTTGAAGGTCGCCGACGTGATGCGCCCGCGCGCCGACATCGTCGCAGTGGAGGCCGGCGCCACCCTGGGCGAGGTTGCGCAAGCGTTCTCCGAAAGCCAACACTCGAGGCTGCCGCTTTACGACGAGACGCTGGATAATCCCCAAGGCTTCGTACATGTGCGCGACGTGATGGCGCTGCTGGCGCCGATGGCCGACGGGCTCGCCCGCGCCAAGCACTCCGAGCGGCTGCTGGGCCGCATCAAGCGCGACATTCTGTTCGTGCCGCCATCGATGACGCTGGCGACGTTGTTCCTGCGCATGCAATCGAGCCGCAGCCATTTGGCGCTGGTGGTGGACGAATATGGCGGCACCGATGGGCTGGTCTCGATGGAGGACCTGATCGAGCAGATCGTCGGCGCCATCGATGACGAACACGACGTCGATGCGGCGCTGATCCAGGAGCGTGCCGGCGCTTACGAGGCCGACGGTCGCGCGCCGATCGACCAGCTTGAGACCGCGCTCGGCGCCAGCTTGGCGCTGCCCGATCAGGAGGGCGAGTTCGACACCGCCGCCGGCATGGCGGTGACGCTGGCCGGGCGCTTGCCGCAGCGCGGGGAAATATTGCACCATCCGGCGGGTTTCGATGTCGAGATCGTTGACGCCGATCCGCGGCGGGTGAAGCGGGTGCGGCTGAAGCGGTCGCAGAGCGCCGGCCCGGTCGGTGGCGCGGGCGATGACGGCTAGTACTCGGAATCGAAATTGCGTGGTTCGTCACGCAATTTCGGGTTCCGGTACAAACGTATGATTCTGTACCCACTTTCGTGACACTGGAGGTCCTTTCCGTGACTCAGGCGCCAATGAAAGCGGGTACCAGCCGCGCGGGTGATCGCCAGATGAACAGGGAGTGGAGGCCATGAGCGCTGGGCGCGAAGCGGCAAGTCAATCGCGCATCCAGGCCTGGTTCGCCGCGCGTACGCCATGGCAAAGGCGCGCTCTGGCGCTGGCGGCGGGCGCCGCCGCCATGCTTGGATTTGCGCCGTTCCAGTACACGCCGGTCTATTGCGCCGCGCTGGTGCTGCTGGTCTGGCTGCTCGATGGCGCGAGCCAGCGGCCGAACCGGATCGGCGGCGCCTTCCTGTGCGGCTGGCTGTTTGGGCTGGGGCTATTCGTCCCGGGCCTGCACTGGGTGGCGTCGGCGTTCCAGGTCGATGCCCAGACCTGGGGACCGTACTGGGGCATTCCGGCGGCGGCGGTGCTGGCGGCGGCGCTGGCGCTGTTCTGGGGCGCAGGCTGCGCTGTCGCCATGTTGTTGTGGACCCGCGACCTGCGCCGCATCGGCGTGTTCGCGGCTTGCTTGTTCGCCACCGAATGGCTGCGCGGCAATTTGTTCGGCGGCCTGCCCTGGCTGTTGCCGGGCTATGTGTGGACCCCTGGCGAGCCGATCTCGCAGACGGCGTCGCTGTTTGGCATCTACGGGCTTAGCCTGCTCACGCTGTTTCTGGGCGCGGCGCCGGCGGCGCTCTCCGACGGCGCGCTCGGCATCGGCCGGCGATTCGCGCCAGTGGCGCTAGCGGCGCTGATCGTCGGCATGGGTTGGGGTTGGGGCGTGCAGCGGCTGGCGCGCGCGCCAATCGATCCGCCCGGCGCCCAACCGGTCGTGCGCGTCGCCGATTCTGGCCTTAGCCAGCAAGAGAAGCTGCGCCACACCTCCGACCAGGAATGGCGCGTGCTGCGGCGCTATCTTGAGGCCAGCGGCGCCGCCGAGGGGGCTGAGGCCACCATCCTGATCTGGCCGGAAGGCGCCATTCCGGCGCTGAACTTCTATGCGCTGGAGCATCCGGGATTCCTCGGCGCCATCGGCCGCGGCCTTGGCGACCGCGCGCTGATCATGGGGTTGACCCGCTACGACCGACGGACGCGGCAATTTTTCAACTCGGCGGTGGTGATCGATGGCGTCGGCGGCCAAGCCCGCGTCAGCCCGCAAATCTATGACAAGAATCGGCTGGTGCCGTTCGGTGAGATCATGCCGTTCGAGGAATTGGTGCGGTCGCTGAACATTCCCTCGCTGCAATCGATCGGCGACTATTTCACCCCGGGCCCGCCGCCGACCCGCTTGGTGGTGCCGGGCGCGCCGGCGGCGGTGGTGCTGATCTGCTACGAGGCGATCTTCCCCGGCATGGTCCCGCACGGGGCCGAACGGCCAGGCTGGATCGTCAGCGTCACCAACGATTCCTGGTTCGGCGGCGGCATCGGCCCGCGCCAGCACTACGCCATGGCCCGCTACCGGGCGATCGAGGAGGGGCTGCCGATGGCGCGCGCGGCCTCGGGCGGGGTGTCGGCGATTATTGACTCTTTCGGCCGGGAGGTTAGTTCAACCTCAGGGCGAGGGCTATACGCAGAAGCGCAAATTCCTCCCGCCTTGGTTGAAACAACGATGGCGCGCCTGGGAAATGTCCTGCTTCTGCTGTTGCTTGCGCTGGTCGCCGGACTGCGATTTGTGCCGGTCGGACGGCGGCCAGGGAAGGCGGGGGGGGTGAGGCATGAACGATGAACGCTCCGCCAACGCCGTCGATAAGCGGATCGGCCAGCGCGTGCGCTCGCGGCGGCTGGAGATCGCCATGAGCCAGGAGCGGCTGGCCGAACTGCTCGGGGTCACTTTCCAGCAGGTGCAGAAGTACGAAAAGGGCGTCAACCGCATCGCCGCCAGCCGTCTGTTCGATATTTCCGCGGCGCTCGATGTTCCGGTGGCGCGCTTCTTCGAGGGCTTGACCGCAACCCGCGCCGGCGTTTCCGAGCCAAGAGAGGAATACGCCGCCGACGTGCTGGCGACGGCGGAAGGCGTGCAGCTGATGTCGCTGTTTGGCTCGATCCAAAGCCTGAGGGTGCGCCGCCGCGTGGTCGAACTGGTGCGCGCGCTCGCCGAAGACGCGTCTGAACGCAAGGGCGACTGAGTTGCGCTGACCGCCGCTTCTGCCTAAGAGGCCGCTTTGCGTTTCGGGCCGGAGAATCCGCGTGGATAGAACCTCTTACGTCTTCACCAGCGAAAGCGTGTCCGAAGGCCACCCGGACAAGGTCGCCGACCGCATCTCCGACACCGTGGTCGATGCCTTCATCGAAGCCGACCCGCAAGCGCGCGTCGCCTGCGAAACCATGGTCACCACCAACCGCATCATTCTCGGCGGCGAAGTGCGCGCCGGGCGCCCCGGCAAGTCGAAGGCCGAGAACAAGGCTTTCACCAAGGAGATCATCGCTTCGCTGCAGCCCAAGGTGCGCGCCGCGGTCAAGGACATCGGCTACGCGCAGAAGGGCTTCCATTGGGAGAAGGCGCGCTACGCCTGCTATCTGCACGGTCAATCCGCGCACATCGCCCAAGGCGTCGACGCCCGCGCCAACAAGGACGAAGGCGCCGGCGATCAAGGCATCATGTTTGGCTACGCCTGCGGCGAAACTCCGGAAATGATGCCGGCAACGCTGCAATACAGCCACAACATTCTAAAGCGCCTGGCCGAAGCGCGCCATTCCGGCGCATGTCCCGACCTTGAGCCCGACGCGAAAAGCCAAGTCACGCTGCGTTACGAAAATGGCAAGCCGGCGGAAGTTGTCGCCGTGGTGGTGAGCCACCAGCACGCCAAGCGGCTCAAGGGCAAGGTCTACACCCCCAAACGCATGGAAGAATTGGTCAAGCCCTACGCGCTGGCGGTGTTTCCCTCCGGCCTCGTCAGCAAGCACACCAAATGGCACATCAACCCGACCGGCAAGTTCGAGATCGGCGGGCCTGACGGCGATAGCGGCCTCACCGGCCGCAAGATCATCGTCGATACTTATGGCGGCGCGGCCCCCCATGGCGGCGGCGCGTTCTCGGGCAAGGACCCAACCAAGGTCGATCGCTCGGCGGCGTATG
The DNA here is from genome assembly GCA_031400895.1 of Alphaproteobacteria bacterium. GTDB lineage: Bacteria > Pseudomonadota > Alphaproteobacteria > Caulobacterales > Aquidulcibacteraceae > Vitreimonas. The sequence continues at coordinate 4,062 of JANNQT010000120.1, forward strand.
CGTGCCGCTATCTGGCCAAGAACGTGGTCGCCGCAGGGCTGGCGCAACGCTGCACCATCCAGATCAGCTACGCGATTGGGGTGGCCTCGCCGACCAGCTTCTATGTCGATCTGCATGGCGCCGACAGCATCGATCCGGCCAAGCTCGAGAAGGTATTGCCCGAACTGATGGGCGGGTGCACGCCGCGCGCCATCCGCACGCATTTGCGGCTCAACCAGCCGATCTACGCCCGCACCGCCGCCTACGGCCATTTCGGCCGCCAGCCCGACAATGAAGGCGGTTTCTCCTGGGAGCGCACGGATTTGGTGGAGCAGCTGAAGCGCTTGGCGTAAGCTGAGCGCATGTCCACATCACTCGGCCTTTCGCCCGAAATCGTTGCCTATCTCGCGGCGGTCAATCCGCCCGAGCATCACCTGCTGGCGCGTTGCCGCGAAGAGACGGCGGCGCTTGGCGGGGTTTCGATGATGCAGATCAGCGCCGAGCAGGGCGCGTTCATGGCGCTCATCGCGCGCATGCTCGGGGCCAAGCGCGCGTTCGAGGTCGGCGTGTTCACTGGCTATTCCTCGCTGGCGGTAGCGTTGGCAATGCAAGAGATGCACGGAGATTCCTGGTATCTACTTGCCTGCGACATTTCCGAGCAATGGACCGAGAAAGCGCGTGGATATTGGCGAGAGGCGGGACTGGACAAGATCGACTTGCGCATCGCCCCGGCGCTGGAAACCCTCGACTCTCGCCTCGCCGCGGGGGAAGCGGGCAGCTACGATTTTGGCTTCATCGACGCCGACAAGACTGGCTACGATGCATATTACGAGCGCGCCCTGCGCTTGCTGCGCCCCAGCGGAATCATGCTGTTCGACAACGTACTCTGGTCGGGCGCGGTGGCCGATCCCGCCAACCAAACGCCCGATACCGTGGCGCTGCGGGCGCTGGCGCTCAAGGCGAGAGCTGACGCCCGCGTGCACGCCGCGATGACCAGCATCGGCGATGGGCTGTTGATGGTCGTGAAGCGATAGCCGTCCGATGCCGATACCATGAATGCGGCAGCACGTTCATTGTGTCAGCTGTGCGCCGCGCGCTGGGGGCAAGCCGATCCAGACGCGAAGGAATGGAACCCGGCGCCCCAGATCGAAGAAGAGCCAGCACCCGAGCGCAGTGGTTGCGATGAGCAGAGGCGCTTCGATGGCGAGCGGGATCTGCATCTCGTCGAGAGTGTGGCCGGCGACGACGATGATAGTCTGGTGGATCAGATAGAACGGGAAGATGGCTTGCGTGAGCAATTGGCGCATAGGGCCGTCAGTATTCTTCAGATGGCGGTGCGCAAAGCCGACAGCGGCGATGATGGCGCACCAAGCGTCGAACTCCCGCACGCTGCGCATGACGGCGCGAAGCCATTCCGGCGGATCGACGCCCTCGGGGTACGCATTGAAATAAGCGATGGTGGCGGCCCAGGAAACCAGCGCACTTGTGAGCGCGGTCCAACGCAGCCTCACGCAGCGATCAAAGAAATCTTGGTGCTTGGCGATAGCGAAGCCGAACAGGAACACGCTGAAATAGAGGACATGCAAATACCAGTCTTCGCGGAAATCGTGGCTTTCGCCAAAAATCGGAAACAGCGTCATGCGTAGCACGGTCATGATGAGCCACGGCGTGATGATGAGGAACGGGCCTGCGATCAGAACGCTGACGGCCTTCGGGACGCGGCGCAGCAACGGCAGTAGTGGAATCAGCGCCAGCGTGTAGAGGATGAGGTAGGCAACGAACCACATGTGGTTGTAGGTCGGCGTCGTGAGGCAACCGTCGGCATCGCACCAACTACCCGAGGCGGTGACGTATTTAACGTAGAAGTTGTCGAGCCAAGCGATGTGCCCCGGCGCAAGGCCATTCGCCTCCTGCAAGGCCTCGACAATCTCGTAATACGCCTGCGGCGGAACGATCACGAACACGGCCAGGAGCAGCGGCGGCCAGAGCCGGCCCATGCGGCTCGCTGTGAATTTCCAGGGGTGCATCTTGTCCGCCATGAAGCGGGTGGCGGCCCCCGAGATAAGAAACAACAGCGTCAGCCGCCACGGGCTTGTCAGCATCATCAGCGGCTCGATAGCGTCGCTCGCGAAGCGCGATTTCACGTGCCAACCCCAGGTCACGTAAAACATGCCGCAGTGATAGAGGATGAGCAGGCCGAACGCGATGATGCGGAGCCAGTCGAGGTCGTAGCGGCGGTCGGTCATGGGCGGGATAGGGTCTCCTTACCCGCCGGGTTCTTTCGCATGCGCGGCCGCTCGGCTACGCTGGCGCCGCGCCCGGCAGTCCAGCTGGGGCGAACGGGGAGCCTCCGGTGACCACTGGCGACCAAGAAGGGATGAGCGGATGGCCCCGGGCCGAGTGGCGGCCTTGGTTGGCGATTATTGTCGTTGGCTTGGCGGTGACCTTCGTCAACGCCACCTCGGGCATCATTGAGGGCGCCGGGGACCATTGGATCGAACCGGTGCTTTGGGAAACGACCAGCGCCATAATCATCGTCGGGCTGGCCCCGTTCATCGGCTACGCTATGCGTCGGTGGCCGCCTCGGGCGGACAAAATCCCGGCCTTTGCGCTGATCCACTTTGGCCTAACCATCCCTTTCGCGTTGGCGCACATCTCCTTCATCTTCGTGACACGCGAGACGGCCTACTCGGCGTTCGGCGCTCGATACGGCTTCTTCGACGACGGAGTCGCAATCACGTTGCTCTACGAGTGGCGCAAGGACACGTTAGTCTACGCCGCGATCGCGGCGACCTACTGGGTCTTCCGGTACATCGCCGAACGTCGCCAAGCCGTGTCATCGCTGCCCGCCGACGACCGGATTGAGGTGCGTGACAGCGGCGCGGCGGTGTTTCTCTCCCCGAATGACATTAGTCATGTCGAAGCCGCCGGCAATTATGTGGAGTTTCATACCGCCGCCAAAACGCATCTGGTGCGCGGAACGCTGGCATCGTGGGAGGCGCGGCTAGTGGCGCGCGGCTTTATCCGTGTGCACCGCTCGCGGCTGGTGAACCGTACCAAGATCGCCGCGCTGAGGCCGACGCAATCCGGCGACGTCGAGATATCGCTCGCGGACGGACGCACAATTGTCGGTAGTCGTCGCTATCGCGCGCTGCTGACAGAGCGCAAGCGCGCCTAATAGAGGTGCGTCGCTACGGCCAGTTCGGGGCGAATTGTGGCGGCCACCGCCGCCTTTAGGCAATTCTGGCGCGCTTTTCTTCAGGCCCTCAAATCCGGCGCTTCGCCGCCGCGTTGCGCGGGAACGGAGGGAGCGCTAGAGACGCGCCTTCCTCCTCCCTCCCCTTGATTCCCTGGAGCGCCCCATGGCCCGTGCGAAAATCGCCCTTATCGGTTCCGGAATGATCGGGGGCACGCTGGCGCATATCGCCGCGCGCGAGGAATTGGGCGATTGCGTGCTGTTCGACGTGATCGAGGGCACGCCGCAGGGCAAGGCGCTCGACATCGCTCAGGCCAGCCCGGTGTTCGCGCGGGATGCCGCGCTGCGCGGCGTCAACGATTATGCCGGTATCGCTGGCGCCGACGTGTGCATCGTCACCGCCGGGGTGCCGCGCAAGCCGGGCATGAGCCGCGACGATCTCCTCGGCATCAATCTCAAAGTGATGAAGGCGGTGGGCGAGGGCATCGCCGCGCACGCGCCGAACGCATTCGTGATCGTGGTCACCAATCCGCTCGACGCGATGGTGTGGGCGTTCCGGCAATTCTCCAAGCTGCCGCACGCGAAAGTGGTCGGCATGGCTGGCGTGCTGGACAGTGCGCGCTTCCGCTATTTCCTGGCCGAAGAATTCAAAGTGTCGGTGGAGGATGTCACCGCGTTCGTGCTCGGTGGCCATGGCGACACGATGGTTCCGCTCACGCGTTACTCCACAATCGCCGGCATTCCGCTGCCGGACCTGGTGAAGATGGGCTGGACCACACAAGAAAAGCTCGACGCAATCGTCCAACGCACCCGCGACGGCGGCGCCGAAATCGTCGGCCTGCTAAAAACCGGCTCAGCCTTCTACGCCCCGGCCGAAAGCGCAATCCAGATGGCGAAGAGCTATCTGCGCGACAAACGCCGCCTGCTGCCCTGCGCGGCGAATCTGAATGGCCAATACGGCCTGAACGACATTTACGTCGGCGTGCCCTGCATCATCGGCAAGAACGGCGTGGAGAAAGTGATCGAGATCGAGCTCACGCCGGCCGAGCGCGCCATGTTCGATAACAGCGTGAACGCGGTGAAGGGGCTGGTGGAGGCGTGCAAAGGGATTGATCCGGGGGTGGGGTAGTAGACGCTACGCTTTTTTTGCTCGGACATCTCTAACTTCGGACGAGCCTTGTCTGCTTAGCTCCTGCTCGACGGCCTCGCCGAGCGCGCGCGGCGAGATTCTGGGCATAGAGCCGTGCGAGCGGCGCCGGGTCAATCGCGGGGTTGAGTCTGAGTCTGAACATGGACGCAACTAGGCTAGCACCTTCGCGGACGAAACGGAAGCTTTCGCCAAGGTCCCCAAGGCTCTAGAAAGTCGCAATGACCCCAGGCCCCACCCTCACCACACCCCGCCTCATCCTGCGTCCGCCCGCTCACGCGGATCTCGACGGCTTCGCCGAAATGTGCGCCGAGGAGGACACCATGCGTTTCATTGGCGGGCTGATGCCGCGCGATCAAGCTTGGCGGCTGCTGGCGACGCTGGCGGGTTCGTGGGCGCTGCTGGGCTACGGCATGTTCTCGGTGCTGAAGCGCGACACCGGCGAATGGATCGGGCGCCTGGGGCCGTGGCGACCGGGGGGCAGGGAAGGGAGCTGGCCGGGCGACGAAGTGGGTTGGGGCTTGAAGCGCGCGGCGATGGGGCAGGGCTATGCTCTTGAAGGCGCGAGCGCCGCGATCGACTGGGCATTCGACGCGCTTGGCTGGGAGCACGTGATCCATTGCATCGACAAAGCCAACGCGCCGTCGATCGCGCTGGCGTTGCGACTGGGGTCCGCGTTGGAGCGCGAAGACTTGCCGCTGCCGGCGCCGTTTCAGGAGCACAAGGTCGATATCTACGGCCAAACCAAGGTGCAATGGCAAGCGCGCCCGCGCGCTTGAAGCTACGGCGCCTTACGCATCAATCCTTCCTGCGCCGTCGAAGCCACCAGCGCCCCGTCTTGGCGATAGATGGCGCCGCGGTTGAAGCCGCGGGCGCCGGAGGCGGACGGGCTGTCTTGTACATAAAGGTGCCAGTGGGAGAAATTGCTGGGCCGGTGGAACCAGATCACATGGTCAAGGCTCGCGGTTTGCACGCCGCTGGCCCAAGTGACGCCGTGAGGGCGCAGGGCGGTGCCGAGCAGGGAATGGTCCGAGGCATAAGCCAGCAGCGCCTGGTTCATGACCACATCCTCGCCGACGTCCCGGCGCGCCCGGAACCAGGCCATCTGCGCGGCCGGTTTCGCCATCGGAGCGGCTTCGTCATTGGGGTCGATCGGCAGAAACTCGATCGGCGAAGCCTCAAACCAGGCGCCCGTGTGCTTCATGTAGCTCGCGTTCGCCAGCAGCGCGGCGCGCGCCGCTTCCGGCGTTGGCGCGTCCGGCAGCTTGTCCTGGTGGTCGAAGCCGGCTTCGCTGACCTGGAACGAGCAGGCCATGTTGAAAATCTGCTCGCCCTTCTGGATCGCGATCACGCGCCTTGTGGTGAAGCTCTTGCCGTCGCGCGAGCGCTCGACCTGGTAGAGCACTGGCTGGGCGGGGTCGCCGGGGCGGATGAAATAGCTCTGCAGCGAATGGCAGGGCCGCGCCTCGACGGTGCGATAGGCCGCCACCAGCGCCTGCGCCACCACCTGGCCGCCAAAAATCCGCGCCCGCCCTTCCGGCGGCGAGCGGCCCAGGAACAGATTCACCTCAACCGGCTCAAGGCTCAGCGTTTCGATCAATTGGTTCATATCTGGGCGTCTAGTGGTCGGCGCGGCAGGGCACAAGCCAGCCCTGCGCAGGGCTGTCACGCGCTCTTGCGCATGGCCGCGTCGATGCGCGCCGCCAGCGTGGCGGTCGAGACCGGCTTTACCAGATAGCCTTCGATGCCTAGTTCGGCGAGGCGGCGCACATAATCGGCGTCGGCGCGTCCGGTGACCATGATCACCTTGAGCCCGCGCAGTTTTTCGTCGCCGCGGATCGCTTTCAGCGTCTCGATGCCGTTCATGCGCGGCATCTCGGCATCGAGCAGCACCAAATCGTGATCGCGGGCGCGCAAATGGGCGAGCGCCTTGACCCCATCCTCGGCGCTGTGGATTTGGGTGATGCCAAGCCCGCGCAGATTGGTGCACAGAATTGGCGCATGGAATCCTGGTCATCGACCACCAGGATACGGAGTTTCTCGCACGCCATGGAACGCCTCGACCCAGCCTAACGCGAGGTCAAGGTCGCGCTTTCAGGTTAATGACCACACAACGTCTATGGAAACCTCATCAAGCGCTCCGCACCACCGCGTCTTCGTCGCCGGACAGGAATTGCTGCTCCAGCAGCGCCACCGTCTCGCTGACTTGTTCCAGCGTGCGCACGCTGCGGCGCTCCATGTCGAGCACGCGCTCCTCCACCCGCTGGCGCAGCGCCTCGAACGCGGCGGCGAAGTCCGGCGGTTCAAATTCGGCCAGGCGCCGCTCAAGCAATGCGGCGACGCTTTCCAGGATCGGGCCGGCGTGGTTGGCGGATTCAACCGCCTCCAGCCGACGGCTGTGTTCGCCAAAGGCAATCGACAGATCCAGTCCGAGCGTCTCGATGGCGCCCGACTGGCGGGCCTCGAGTTCCGCCAGGCGCCGTTCGAGCGCGGCGGCGACAGCGGCCTCGGTGTTCTGCGATTGCTCGAGTTCGGCGATCGCTTGCGCAATCAGGCGCAGGCGGTCGTCGGACATTTCCGCGCCTTCGCTTTGCTGCGCGGCGAGGCGGGTGAGGATGCGCGCCATCTCGTGCAATCGCCCCGCGTCCTCTTGCTGCAGGCCGTGCATGCTGTCCTGACGGGTGCGCAACGCCGCAATATCTTGCGCCAGTTCGATGGATCCATCGCCCAAGCGCCCGCCGAGCGCGGCGATCTCCAGCCGAAGCTCCGCGACCGCCTGCGCCGGGGCGGCGCGGTCGAACATCTGCTCGAGCCGCGCCGAATCGGTCGCCTGTTGCCGATCGGAGCGGGCGGTCGCTGCACCCAGGTCGCGCCGCAGTTCGGCGAGCGTTTGCTCGATGCCGCCGCGCTCGCTCGTCAGGCGCTCGAACAAAACAGTTTGCGTCTGCTGGTTGCCGGCGGTGAGCGCGGCGAATTCCGCTTGCAACGCGCCGACCGCTTGCTCGGCGGTGCTATTGTCGTTGGCGCGGGCAAGCGCCTCCAGCAGCTCAGTGTGTTCGCGCTCGACCTCGTCCACGAAGGAGGCGAAGTCCTCATGCAGGTTCGTCAGCGCCTGATCGGCATCTTGGCGTGTCTGTTCGATCGCGGCGAGCCGTTCGGCCACGGGCGCATCGTCGCTGTTGGCGAGGTCCAGCATACCCAGGGTGCGGTCCAGCAGCTGCAGCCGCGCCATCATGCCCGCGTGCTGACCGTGCAGCGCCGCCAGCTCGGCCTCCATCTGCTGACGCTTACCGGCGCTGTCGTTGGCGTGCGCTTCGGCTGCTCGCGCCAGCTTGCCGTCGCCAGCGGCGATGTCGGCCGCCAGCTTTTCCAGCGCGGCCAGGGTGCAGGCCTCGACGCGCGCCACTTCGGCTCTTAGCGCGCCGGCGGTTTCGGCCAGCTTGCCGCTGCTGTTGGCGGCGAAGGCGTTGAAGCTGCGGCGCAGCGCGGCGGTTTCGCCGGCGGCGTTATCGAGGTCGGCGCCAAGCTGGGCCAGCCTTCGCTGCTCGTCCTCCTGACGCGCGCGCAGGCCGGCGATTTCACCGGCAAGGGCGGTGCGGGTGACCGCCGCGGTTTCGCCAATCTCGGTTTGCAGCCCGGCCGTGCTGCGGAGCAGTTCGTGCGCGCTGGCGGCCGACGCCGCCTTAAGCGCGGCGCCAAGCCGGCGCAGCTCGGCGGTATTTGCTTCGGCGGCGGCGCGCGCGGCAGTTTCGCTGCTGGTGAGACGCGCGTCAAAGGTTTGGAGGCGAGCGAGGGCATCCTCGAACGCCGCCTGAATCCGCGAATGGGTCAGGGCGTCGGTTTCGGCGAAACGCCGCTCCAGTCTGGTCTGGGCGCCGTGAAATTCCTCGACCAGGGCGCGCAGCGCCGCGTCGGCTTGCGCGGCCGCATTCTTGGCTTCAGCGCGCACGGCTGCGAGACTACTATCCAGGCGGGCGGCGCCGTGCAGCGCCAGCGCAGCCAGATCGTCAGACACACCCTGCCGCAGCGATTCCTGGGCCTCGCCCAGCAGCGCCCCGGTATGCGCTGCCGCGCGCGTAAGTTCCTCGACGCTCGCGAGCTGATCCTCGCTTTGGGCCAGGCGCGCGGCGAGGTCGTTGCGGGCGGCTTCATGATGGCGCGCGAGCAGGGCGACGCGGCCGTCGGCAGCCTCCAGGCTATCGCGCAAGGCGTTGACTTCGCGGGCGGATTCGGCGGCGGCGACTTCGCTTGCCGTCAGACCTCGGCCGGTCAAATCCTCCGCGTCGGCGACGCGGGCGACCAGCGAGGAGATCGCACCATCGGCGCCGCGCAAGCCTGCCTCCAACCCGGCTAGGCCGTGATCAAGACGCCGCTCAAGCGCCTCAAGTCTATGGCGATAGGGGAAATTTCCGACCTCGTCAGCACGTGAGTCGGGGTGCGGCCCGGGCTCGTCCGCGGTTGCGAGCAGCAGCTCGGCCAGGAACGCCTGCACGCTTTGGCCGGCGTGCGCGGCGGCGTCCGTGACCCGCTGGCGGGTCGCGGCGTCCACCCCGCTCAGCACCCAAGAATGGTCGCTCATCGCTGGCCTCACACCGGCGTGAGTGTCGGGGCTTGTGCTTAAGGGCGCGTAAAATAGAGAAATTTTCGCGCCCGAGCGTCCAATCGTTGCGCCGACGCAAAGACATCGCAGCAATAGCGCCAACTTTCGCAAATTGACCGCGCACGAAAGCGGCAAATCATGTCATTGTTGCGCATTGCGGGAGCGGTGGGAGTTTTTTCCACCTTAACAGCGCCAGATTCACATGTTGTTGTTGGGAAACGAGCGCGGATCGGTCAGACGACTTATGTGAAAGCCTGGCTCGGCGCGACGGAGGCACGATGTCTGAGGATATTTTTCGCAGCTACGCCCGCACTTTCGAGCAGCGGCGCGAAGCGGAAATGTCGCTGGCGGATTTTCTGACCCTCTGCCGCGAGGAACCGGCCGCGTACGCGACCGCGCACGAGCGGCTGCTGGCGGCGATCGGCGAGCCCAGAATGGTCGATACTTCCAAGGACGCGCGCCTCGGGCGCGTGTTCATGAACCGCACCGTGCGCTTTTATCCGGCGTTCGCCGAATTCTTTGGCATGGAAGAGACCATCGAGCGCATCGTCGCTTTCTTCCGCCACGCCGCGCAGGGCCTGGAGGAGCGCAAGCAGATTCTCTACCTGCTCGGCCCGGTTGGTGGCGGCAAGTCCTCGCTGGCCGAGCGGCTGAAAGCGCTGATGGAGGAGCGGCCGATCTATGTGCTGAAGGCAGGCGATGAATTGTCGCCGGTGTTCGAGCATCCGCTCGGCCTGTTCGATCCCGAGGTGTGGGGCAAGCGCCTCGAGGAAGAGTACAACATTCCGCTGCGCCGGCTGACCGGGCTGATGAGCCCGTGGTGCGTGAAGCGGCTCGACGAGTTCGGCGGCGACATCGGCAAGTTCCGCGTGGTCAAGGTCAGTCCCTCGCGCCTGCGCCAGATCGGCATCTCCAAGACCGAACCGGGCGACGACAACAACCAGGACGTCTCCTCGCTGGTCGGCAAGGTCGATATTCGCAAGCTGGAAATGCACGCCCAGAACGATCCCGACGCCTATTCGTATTCGGGGGGCCTCAACCGCGCCAACCAGGGCATTCTCGAATTTGTCGAGATGTTCAAAGCCCCGATCAAGATGCTGCACCCGCTGCTCACCGCCACGCAGGAGGGCAATTATACCGGCACCGAGAATATCGGCTCGATCCCGTTCCAGGGCATCATCATGGCCCACTCCAACGAGGCCGAATGGCAGACCTTCCGCCACAACAAGAACAACGAAGCCTTCATCGACCGCATCTATGTGATCAAGGTGCCGTATTGCCTGCGCGTGCATGAAGAGCAGAAAATCTACGAAAAGCTGATCCGCGGCTCGGAACTGGCGGAATCGCCGTGCGCGCCGGGCACGCTGGAAATGTTGGCGCGCTTTTCGGTGCTGTCGCGCCTGAAAGAACACGAGAACTCGACCGTGTTCGCCAAGATGCGCGTCTATAATGGCGAGAGCCTCAAGGAGGTCGATCCTAAGGCGCGCACGCTGCAGGAATACAAGGATTCCGCCGGCGTCGATGAAGGCATGGAGGGCATGTCGACGCGCTTTGCCTTCAAGGTGCTGGCCGCCACCTTCAACCACGACACCATCGAAGTGGCCGCCGATCCGGTGCATCTCATGTATGCGCTGGAGCAGGCGGTGCGGCGCGAGCAATTCCCGCAGGAGCAGGAAAATCGCCTGCTGGAATTCGTGAAGGCCGAGTTGGCGCCGCGCTACGCCGAGTTCATCGGCAACGAAATCCAGAAAGCCTATCTCGAAAGCTATCACGATTTCGGCCAGAACCTGTTCGATCGCTACGTCGATTACGCCGACGCCTGGATCGAGGATGTCGATTACAAGGATCCCGACACCGGCCAATTGCTCAATCGCGAACTGTTGAACCAGGAATTGTCGAAAGTCGAAAAGCCGGCCGGCATCGCCAACCCAAAGGATTTCCGCAACGAGGTGGTGAAGTTCACGCTGCGCGCGCGCGCCGGGCACGGCGGCAAGAACCCGTCCTGGACTTCGTACGAGAAAATCCGCGAAGTGATCGAGCGGCGCATGTTCAGCCAAGTGGAGGATTTGCTGCCGGTGATCAGCTTTGGTTCGAAGAAGGACGGCGACAGCGAAAAGAAACACGAGGAATTCGTGCTGCGCATGGTCGAGCGCGGCTATACCGAACGCCAAGTGCGCCGCCTGGTGGAGTGGTACATGCGCGTCAAGCAGGCGGGCTGAGTCCCGCATGCATATTATCGATCGGCGCCTCAATCCCGGCGGCAAGAGCTTCGCTAATCGCCAGCGCTTCCTACGCCGCGCGCGCGCGCAAGTGCGCAAGGCAGTGCGTGAATCCTCCAGCCACCGCTCGATCAAGGACGCCGGCAAGGGCGGGGAAATTTCCATCCCCGCCGGCGGTGTGCACGAGCCGGTGCTGCGCCGCGCCTCGCAGGGCGGCACGCGCGATTACGTGCTGCCGGGGAACAAGAAGTACATCCAGGGCGACAACATCCCGCGCCCGGAGCAGGGCGGCGGCCAGGGCTCGCGCGCTAGCGATTCCGGCGAAGGCGAGGACGAGTTCCGCTTCGCGCTCACGGACGAGGAATATCTCGATCTCTATCTCGAGGACCTCGAACTCCCAGACTTGGCCAAGCGCCAGATCGCCGGCGCCAGCGCGGTGCAATGGCGCCAGGCCGGCTTCTCCAGCGACGGGCCGCCGGCGCGGCTCTCGGTGCCGCGCACGCTGCGCCACTCGCTGTCGCGCCGTATCGCGCTGAAGCGCCCGAAGCGCGAGGAAATCCAGAAGCTGCGCGAGGAGATCGAACGGCTGGAGCGCGAGGGCGGTCATTTCGACGAACTGGTGAAGCTGCGCGCCGAGCTCGAGCTTCATCTGACCCGCTCCAAGCGCATTCCCTATATCGATCCCGTCGATGTGCGCTACCGGCGCCTGGAGGCGACGCCGAAGCCGATCGCCAAGGCGGTGATGTTTTGCCTGATGGATGTGTCCGGCTCGATGAACGAGCACATGAAGGATCTGGCCAAGCGCTTCTATTCGCTGCTCTACTTGTTCCTCAATCGCCGTTACGAGCATGTCGATGTGGTGTTCATCCGCCACACCCACGAAGCCCAGGAGGTGGACGAGCAGACCTTCTTCTATTCGCGCGAAACCGGCGGCACGGTGGTGTCGACGGCGCTGTTCAAGATGGAGGATATCCTGCGCGCCCGCTATCCGGTCAGCGATTGGAACATCTACGCCGCGCAAGCCTCCGACGGCGACAACACGTCGAGCGACAATTCCGTGGTGCTGGCGCAATTGCGCGATGTGATCCTGCCGATCTGCCAATATTACGCCTATGTCGAAGTCGGCATGGACGACGAGGAAGAGCCGGCGGGCGGCTCAGGCGAGCCCTCCACCAATCTTTGGCGCGCTTACCGGCGCGTCGCCGCCGATGCGCCGTTCGCCATGCGCAAGGTGCGCCATCGCCGCGACATCTATCCGGTGTTCCGCGAATTGTTTGCCCGCCGCGTGGAGGGGGCGGGAGCTGAGGCATGAGAGTCTGCAACCACTCCACCCATTCCCGGATTGGCGCGCAGCGCCAAGTCCGGGACCCAGGATCGCCGAAGCACGGCGTGAAGGCGCCACCTCTTGTGTTCATGGGCCCCGGAATGCGCTGCGCGCATCCGGGGATGGGTGAGATGCGTTTGCGTTTCAGCTTCCGGTGGCCGCGTTGAGCTCTTCGCCCCTCCTGTTCCAAGGCCCGGATTGGGATTTCGAGTTGATCAAGCGCGTGCACGAAGCTTGCGGCGAGATCGGCATCAAGGAAATGGGGCTCGATCCCTATCCCAACCAAATCGAAGTGATCACCACCGAGCAGATGCTCGACGCCTACGCCTCCACCGGCATGCCGCTATTCTATCGGCACTGGTCGTTCGGCAAGCATTTCGCCCGCAACGAAGCCATGTACCGCAAGGGCTATCAGGGCCTCGCCTACGAGATCGTGATCAATTCCAATCCCTGCATCGTTTACATCATGGAGGAAAACTCCGCGACCATGCAGACTTTGGTGCTGGCGCATGCCGGCTACGGTCACAGCCATTTCTTCAAGAACAATTACGTGTTCAAGCAATGGACTGACGCCAACGGCATCCTGGATTACCTCGAATTCGCCCGCGGCCTGATTTCCAAGTACGAAGAGCGCTACGGCCAGGAGCAAGTCGAGCGCGTGCTCGATTCCGCGCACGCGCTGCAAAGCCACGGCGTGCACCGGTTTCCGCGCAAGCGCATGCCGGATTTGCGTTCGGAAGAATTGCGCGAAGAGGAGCGCCGCCGCCACGGCGAGCAATTGTTCAACGATCTCTGGCGCACGGTGCCGGTGGGCCAGAAGCGCAAACCCGGCGCCGACGATGAGGCCAAGCGCAAGGCGCTGCTCGGGTTGCCGGAAGAAAACCTGCTTTATTTCCTGGAAAAAACCGCGCCGCGGCTGAAGCCGTGGCAACGCGAATTGCTGCGCATCGTGCGGCTGATCAACCAGTATTTCTATCCGCAGCGGCAAACCAAGGTGATGAACGAAGGCTGCGCCACCTTCACCCACCATCGCATCATGAACCGGCTGCACGAGAAGGGGCAGATCAACGACGGCGCCTTCCTCGAATTACTGCACTCGCATACCAGCGTGGTGCTGCAACCGGCATTCGACGACCGCCGCTTCTCCGGCATCAATCCCTATGCGCTCG
>JANNQT010000121.1:0-5846 GCA_031400895.1 Alphaproteobacteria bacterium
CGCGCTTGGCGCCGGCGCTACGTCGGTTCATTGGATCGGCGAACAGGCGCTGTTCACGTTGAGCGATGGCTCAGTGCTCGTGGTCTCTCGCGAAGGCGAGCACCGCCGCATCGAGGCCCATGACGGTGTGATCCTCTGCGCCGCGCTCCATCCCGACGGCAAACGCCTCGTCAGCGGCGGCGACGACGGCAAGCTGCTCGTACTCTCGCCGGAGGGCGGCGTTGAGATCATCGCCGAGCTGCGCAAATGGGTCGATCACATCGCCACGAGCGCCGTCTCCGCGATCATTGTCGCGGGCGTTGGCAGGGAGGCGCTCGTGTTCCGAGAGGGGAGGGAATCCCACCGCTTCACCCATCCGTCCACCATTGGCGGCCTGGCGCTCGATTCCAAAGGCCGACGCCTTGCCATCAGCCATTATGGCGGCGTCACCCTGCGCTACGCGCTCGCCGCCGACGACAAGGGCGTGGCGCTGAAATGGGCCGGCTCGCATCTCGGCGTCACGCTTTCACCCGATGGCGAGTACGTCGTCACCGCCATGCAGGAAAACGCGCTGCACGGCTGGCGTTTGCCGGAAAAAATCGATCTCCGCATGGACGGCTATCCAGCGAAAACGCGCTCGTTCTCCTGGGACAAACGCGGCCGCGGGCTGGCCACCTCCGGCGCCTCAAGCGCCATCGTCTGGCCGTTCGTCGGCAAGCTGGGCCCGCAGGGCAAACCGCCGCTGCAGCCGGGCGCGCGCGAGGATTTGGTCACCGCGGTGGCGTTCCACCCGAGCGAGGAAATCCTCGCCATCGGCTACGCGGACGGCGCGGCGCTGCTGGTGCGCTTCACCGACGAAATCGGAATGGAACTCGACGAACCCGGCGAAGCCCCGGTCACGGCGCTGGCCTGGGACGTCAAGGGCAAGCACCTCGCCATCGGCGACGAAGCCGGCCGCGGCGCTATCGTGGATACCAGCGGCCCCTAAATTTAAGGTCAACTGATTTCCATGAGTCAGAATTTCTGACCGTCGTTATTATGGTGATGCTGTAGGAACGCGTCCTGGAGTGTTGTACATGCAAAACGCGCCACCAGTTTGGTCGCGCGCTTTTTTTCGTACTACGATCAAACCCTCACGGCTTCGCTCGTCCGCCCTTGCCGGCGCGCTCGACGAATTCGCGCAGCATCTGCGAGGGGCGGAAAGTCACCACGCGCCGCGGTGTGATCGGCACTTCCTCGCCAGTCTTGGGGTTGCGGCCGATGCGCTGGCGCTTGGCGCGCACGTTGAAATTGCCGAAGCGGGATAATTTCACGGTTTCTCCCTCCACCAGCGCGTCTTGAATCAGCTCCAGCATGCGGGTGAGCAGCCGGCCCGCGTCCGGCCGCGGCATCGCGGTGCGGCGGGCCAGCGCGTCGACCAGATCGGCGCGGGTAACGGTTTTGCTCGGCACTGGCCCCTCCAATTTCCCGGCGATCCCCTATCTGGGGAAAAGCTAAGCGTCTCTGTGGGTTAGGTCAATTATTGCACGAGATTTACAGGCGTACCAGAGCCGCGCCCCAAGTTAGCCCGCCGCCCAGCGCCTCGAGCAGGACCAAGTGGCCGGGCTCGATGCGGCCATCGGCGATGGCGGCGTCGAGCGCCAGGGGAACCGAGGCAGCCGAGGTGTTGCCGTGGCGGGCGAGGGTCGAGACCACCTTCTCGGAGTTGATCCCAAGTTTGCGGGCGACGCCGTCGAGGATGCGCTGGTTGGCCTGGTGCGGCACGAACCAGTCCACTTCGTCCAGCGCCACGCCGGCTTGCTCGCAGGCAGCGACCATGGCCCCGGCGATGTGCTCCACCGCATGGCGGAACACCGCGTTGCCCACCATGCGCAGTTTGCCCGTGGTTTGCGTCTGCGAGGGCCCGCCATCGACATAGAGCAGATCGTGCAGCTTGCCGTCGGTGCGGATGAAGGTTGAAAGCACGCCGCGCCCGCCGGCGGCCCTTGCGTCGTGCGCCTCCAGCACCACCGCCCCGGCGCCATCGCCGAACAGCACGCAGGTGGTGCGGTCGCTCCAGTCGAGCAGGCGCGACATCGTCTCCGCCCCGATCACCAGTGCGCGCTTGGCCTGGCCGCGGGCGAGGAAGTTGTCCGCCGTCGCCAGCGCGAATACGAAGCCCGAGCACACCGCTTGCAAATCGAACGCCGCCCCTTGGGTGACGCCGAGCGCGGCCTGCACCCGCGCGGCGGTGGCGGGGAAAGTGAGATCGGGGGTGGCGGTCGCCACGATGATCAAATCGATGTCGGCGGCGGTGCAGCCGGCGTTCGCCATCGCCCGCAAGCAAGCGGCGATGGCGAGGTCGGAGGTAAGTTCGCCTTCCGCCGCGATGCGCCGCTCGCGGATACCGGTGCGCGCCACGATCCACTCGTCGCTGGTATCGACGCGGGTGGACAATTCCGCGTTGGTGAGCACCTGTTCGGGCAAATATGCGCCGACGCCGGTGATGACGCTGCGAAATTCCATCAGCTGGCGCTCAAGGCCGCGCCCGCCCCGGCCGCTTCCGCAGCCGCCAGCCGCGCCAGATTGGCGGCGATCTCCTCGCGGTAATGGCTGGTGGCGAGCTTGGCGGCGACTTCGATGGCGGAGGCAAAGCCATGTCCGTTGGCGCCGCCATGGCTTTTCACCACCAGGCCGTTGAGCCCGAGAAACACCCCGCCATTGAAGCTGCCGGGGTCCATGCGCTTGCGCAGCTTCGCCAGCGCCGGATAGGCGATCGCCGCGCCAAGTTTGGCCATCAGCGAACTGGTCAGCGCCTCGCGCAGGAATTGCCCCACCAACCGGGCGGCGCCCTCGCCGGTCTTGATGGCGATATTGCCGGTGAAGCCGTCGGTCACCACCACGTCCACGGTGCCCTTGGAGATGTCGTCGCCTTCGACAAAGCCCTGGAAGTCCAGGTCCACACCGGCGTCGCGGATGAGCTGGGCGGCGGCGCGGATTTCACCGTGCCCCTTAACATCCTCCGCCCCGACATTGAGCAGCGCCACGCTAGGCTTAAGTTTGCCAGACACGGCGCGTTGGAACGCCTCGCCCATGATCGCGAATTCAACCAATTGCTCGCCGTCGGCCTCCACATTGGCGCCGACATCGAGCATCACCACGTTGCCGCCGGCCGCGGTCGGCCAACGCGCCGCCAACGCCGGGCGATGCACGCCCTCCATGGTGCGCAGCCGGAACATGGCGATCGCCATGTAAGCGCCGGTGTTGCCGGCGGAAACAACCGCATTGGCGCGGCCTTCTTCCACCGCCGCCACCGCGTTCCACAGGCTAGAGCCCTTACCCTGGCGCATCGCCTGGCTGGGCTTCACTTCCATGCCGATGGTCTTCTCGGCCGCCACCACTTCGGAGACCGCCTTGGCTCGCGGAAACCGCTCAAGCAGGGCTGCGAGTCGCGCTGCGTCGCCGTGAATCTGGAACTTCAGGCCGGGGTATTGGCGGGCGGCGATAGCGACGCCCTCGACCACGATGTCGGGGGCGGCGTCTCCGCCCATCCCGTCGATGGAAAGAACTAGATTCTCACCCATGCAGGAGTGCCCTTCGGCGCCGACGCCGCGGCGGACCATAATACCCGCTTTTGCGAAAGCCAAACCCGCGGGCCGGGGCCCTGCTCTATTTCTGGAGCGTCCAAGCCTCCGGCGTGATCAAGATTGAGAGCGGAAGTTCCCCCTGCCGAGCCGCTAGCTCGACCGCAAAGGACGCCAGCGTCGCCGCGAAGGCCGGCGCAGTGATCGCAACATTACGCGCCAGCGCCGCCTCCAGCGCGGAGGGCGTCTCCCACGCTGCGTCGTAGGCCCGCACCCGGCCATAAAACGAGCCCGCCAGCACCTGCATCCGCTTGGCCACGCTGAGGTCGCCGACCCCGTCCTCGCGCAGGCCGGCGTCGAGCTGAGAAAACACTTGGTCGATGAAGGCTTGGCCCAAGGCGGGGGCGGCCTGCGCCGTCCGCAACCGCCGCAGCGCCAGCGCCGCATGTAGCGCCAGCATTTCAAATCGGCCCTCGAGGGTGTCGGGAACGCGGTTTTCCCCAAATAATTCCGGGCGTCGGCTGGCCTGCGTGACCGCCGCCAGCAGCCTTGCCGCGTCGCTTTCAGCTTGGCTGGGTCGGAACGGCCAGATTCGCACTTTCTGTGATCCCCCCTTGCCGGTTCGGGCGCCGCGCCTTACCCCCCTTGTCGTCTGATTTCCTTGGCGAGGCCCCGATGAAGTTTTTGCGTCTCTCGGCTGCGGCGGTGGTACTGGCGGCGGGCGCGGCCTGTGCCCCGGTGCAGACCTACAACGGCTTTCGCGCCGACTACAACAATGTCGAGATTCCGCCGCCGCAGGTCGGGGTCGATACCCGCCAGAGCGTGATGCAGCGTTTCGGCAGCCCCTCGACCACCGCCGTGTTTGACCAGACCGCCTGGTATTATGTCAGCGCCGTGCAGGAGCGGGTCGCATTCTACGCGCCGCGAATCACCGAACGCCGGGTGATGGTGGTGCGTTTCGATGGCGAGAACGTCGCGGCGGTGGAGAATTTCGGGCTCGAGCGCGGCCGCCTCGTCGCCTATAATGACGAAGAAACGCCGACGCGCGGGCGTGAACTTGGCTTGCTCGAGCAATTACTCGGCAATGTCGGGCGCACCCCGCCGATCCGCCCCGACGCCGAAGACCCCCGCGACCGCCGCTAGTGGAGCGAATTTTGACATTCGCATCCCAGTTTTTGCGCAACGCTCGAAGCGAATTCATAAGCTCCACTAAGACCTAGATATTTCTAGTGGCCCCGATGATTCTGACATTTGCAGAAGCGCGCTGCAGATCTGGGATGCAAATGTCAGAATCGGACCACTGGTGCGCGCCGCTTGTGCGTTAGCAGCGCCGGCGTGTAGCAAGCGCCATGCTTGTCCTCACCGCCGCCGGCACGCTGGCGCAAATCCGCGCCGCCGCCGACGAACTCGACCGTCACGATCCCTCGCCCGCCGATTCGGTGGGCTGGTTCGAGGAGGGGCCGCGCCGGTTCCGCATCGAAGTGTACGCGCCGACCGAGCAGGACGCGCAAAGCGTTGAGGCCATTGTCGGCGCGGCGGCGCCGGAACTGCACCTAGTGCGACGCGAAGTGCCCGCCGCCGATTGGGTGGCGATGTCGCTTGACGGCCTGCCAGCGGTGCGCGCGGGGCGTTTCGTGGTCGCCGGCGCGCACGCGCTGGCGCGCGAGCATTCCGGACGCACGCGGGTCTGGATCGAGGCCAGCGAAGCCTTCGGCACGGGTCATCACGGCACCACGTGGGGCTGCTTGATGGGGCTGGAATATTATTTGCGGGCGCGGAAGAACCATTCCCCCTCGGGGTTCCGCGTGCTTGATGTCGGCACCGGCTCGGGCGTGCTGGCCATCGCCGCGGCCAAACAGGGTGCGAAATCGCTCGCCATCGAGATCGATGCGCGCGCGGCGGCGATCGCGGCGATCAATGCGCGGCAGAACCGCGTCGCCCAGCGCGTACGTGTGCTCGCTGGCGACGGCGCGCGCTTGATCGGCAGACAGCGCTTCGATCTGGTGTTCGCCAACATCCTGATGCGGCCGTTAATCCGGCTGGCGCCGAAACTGGTCGCCGCCACCGCCCCCGGGGGGACGCTGATCCTCTCCGGACTGTTGCAAAGCCAGGCCCCGCTGCTGCGCGAAGCCTATGCCTCGCGCGGCATGGTGCTCACGCGGCAGATTCCGAAGCAGGCGTGGATGACGCTGGTTTGGCGCAAGAGTGCCGAAGGTGCGTTGGCGGATGGGGTGGGATTTGAACCCACGGTGGAGTTTCCCCCACGCCGGTTTTCAAGACCGGTGCCTTAAACCACTCGGCCAC
>JANNQT010000122.1:0-2924 GCA_031400895.1 Alphaproteobacteria bacterium
GCTTATGACCGCGCGGCCAGACACCGCGCCGCTCTCCAGGCCCATGCCGTAAGCGATCAGCGTGCCGTCGGTGAGCGCGCCGCGCGTCTCCAGCATCAAAGACACCCAAGGTCGCGCGCCCTCCGACGGATGCTCAAGAAAGGCATTCCATCGTTGCAGATCGCCGACGGTGGTCAGCAACCCGCCCGGGCCAACCACGTCTTCCCCCGGCATGTCGATTTGCAAGACGCCTGCGTCGTCGGGTGTGTACGCGGTAGCGCGGCCGGGCACCACCCGGTTGCGATCGTCGCGCCATGAGGTGCTCACCATGCCAATCGGCTCGAACAGCACGCGGCGGGAGAACGTCGCGAAGGATTCCCCGCTCGCCCGCTCGACTATCACCGCTGCGAGGACGTAGTTGGAATTGCTGTAAAGGTACTCGGAACCCGGTGTGAAGTTGAGCGCCGACTGGCGGGCGATGAGGGCAAAGACTTCGCCCTGACCGTACACCCGCTCGCCACGCGGAGCGCCTGCGAGTTCCACAAGGTCATCCCAGCCCCGCAAACCACTCGTGTGAGTTAGTAGCATGCGAATGGTGATCGGCACGCCGTAGTCGCGCATCTCTGGCAGGTAGCGACGAATGTCGTCATCGAGCGAAAGGCGCCCCTGCGCCGCGAGTACGGCTATGGCTGCGGCGGTGAACTGCTTCGAGACAGACCCCGCCTCGAAGATTGTCTCAAGCAGAATGGGGCCAGGTTGTTCGAGGTTTCCGAGGCCGAATGCGCGCTCCAGCAGCACGTCGTCATCCCGTTGGACCGACACTGCACAGCCCGGTCCGGCGGGGTCGCGGATGTCGGTAAACAGCCGGTCGACTGCCTCTGCGGCGGGCGCGGGCGGCGCAGCTGCCGCGGTCGTGGCGAGCAGAGCGAGAATCAGGGTGGCGCGAGAGAGCATCTTTTGGGTCTCCACTGAAGGGTGACCCTGAATGGTTCAGATGTGATCGCCGGTCGCCGCAGGAGCCGCCTCGATCGCACTTTGGCGGATTTTGAGACCAGAAATCGCAGCTTGGCGCCGATAGGCAGACGGCGTCATGCCTTGATAGGCCAGGAAAGCACGGTTGAAGCTCGCCTTTGAGCTGAACCCTGCTGCCAGCGCAATCTGAAGGATAGGCTCAGTGTTTGCAGGGTTGGCGAGTTCACGCGCCACAACGTCCACTCGGATTCGACCGATGAACTCCCGAAAGGTCTGATGGAGCCCCTCGCTCAGCACGCGCGACAACGTCCGAGGCGAAGCGCCAAGCTCGCGCGCGAGCCCCGCGAGGTCCAACGCCTCTTCGCGCCACCACCCTGCCTCCACCGTGCGAGCCCGCCATGCCGTTGCTTGCGCGAAATAGTCTATGGGGGTCGTGGTTGCAGATGAGGTTGGCTCAACAGCTGCGTCCTCCACCTGCCGATAAGGCGGATACTGCAACGACGCGTTACGCCAGCCCTGCAAACCCAGCGCGTAGCTCAATGCCGCGAAGGCGACCATGAGAGGAAAGCGGGCGAAGTAGTCGAGCGGCGTGATGAACCAACTGGTGATCGCGAACCCGACCGCGACTGCGAGCGTGACGCCGAAAGCAGCCAGCAGCAGGCGCAGCGTCTGCAGCCGAGACTCATCCCGATTAGCAAACGCGCCGTCGAGCCATCGCCGATAGCGCCGCACCACTTGCCAACTCATTGCGAGGTAGGCGCCGGCGGACGCGAGGCCTATCGCGGCCCCTAACGGCGCCACCGCGCCCAGATGCCCACCCGTATACCAGTCCCATTTGGCGTCCATCGGCAACGAGAAACAGACGAGCCAGTAGGCAATCTGGATCGCCGATGGCGCGAGATGCATACGCCACCTCGGCGGCACCTTACCCTCCGTCAGAACACGGACATATATCCACAGCAGCGGGCCGTAGGCGAACGAAACGTCGAACGGCAGGAACGTCAGCCACGGGTGCGCATCGTACATGCCCGCGTAGCCAAGAATGTAGGGACCAAGCCGGAGCGCAAGGAGCGCGATGAGAACGGCGAGTACCAAGTTGGCGGCCCGCTGCCGCATCGTGAACGCTAGTAGAAGGCTGAGCGCGAGACCGTTCGCGGCGCCGATCGACAGGGAAAGACTAAGTGTGCCCACCACGCAGTCCTAGCCGATGACCCAACACAAACAACCAGCAAGCCAGCTAAACGGAGAATTGTTCCCGCTAGCTCATAATTGGTCAGCTCGATGAACACACTCGAACGGCAGAAAAGGGCCATGGGCGTGAGTTTGTAATACTTGAAACCAGCGTCAGATCAGGGCGCGGCGCCGCAATTGGTCATGTGAGGCACGTCGAAGCGGTCACCCACCCCAAAAGTTCCCCTTGTGTTCCGGAACAAACATGGTACAAGGGATTCTGACTCGCCGGTGGCGACCGGGCTGGACTCGAACTAGGGAGCGGGAAACGATGGCCAATCTGAAGCTTGTTGAGAAAAACATGGACACGGACAAGCAGAAGGCCCTGGCC
This sequence comes from Alphaproteobacteria bacterium, assembly GCA_031400895.1. GTDB lineage: Bacteria > Pseudomonadota > Alphaproteobacteria > Caulobacterales > Aquidulcibacteraceae > Vitreimonas. Next base: position 2,513 of record JANNQT010000122.1, read on the forward strand.
GCTGCGCTCACCCAGATCGACCGCGCCTTCGGCAAGGGCTCGGTGATGCGGCTTGGCGAAAAGCCGGCGGTCGAGATCGAAGCCATTTCAACCGGCTCGCTGGGTTTGGACATCGCGCTGGGCATAGGCGGGCTGCCGCGCGGGCGGGTCGTTGAGATTTACGGACCGGAAAGCTCGGGCAAAACGACGCTGGCGCTGCACTGCATCGCCGAAGCGCAAAAAAGCGGCGGCGTCTGCGCCTTCATTGACGCCGAACACGCCATGGACCCGATCTATGCGCGTAAGCTTGGCGTCGATCTCGATGATTTGTTGATTTCGCAGCCCGACACCGGCGAGCAGGCGCTTGAAATCACCGATACGTTGGTGCGCTCGGGCGCGGTTGATGTGTTGGTGATCGACTCGGTGGCGGCGC
>JANNQT010000123.1:0-2380 GCA_031400895.1 Alphaproteobacteria bacterium
TCACCTGCTCAAGACCTTCATCAACGCCTCGGCCTACGACGAGAAGACGCTGGTCGCGCAGACCGTGATCCACGCCACGTTTCTGTTGTCGGCGCTCGCGATCGCCTATACCGATCGCCTGATGCAACCCGCCGAGCATGCCGCCCGCCGCCGCGACGGGCGCCTGCACAACGACTGACGAGCCGCGGTATGGCCATCATCCGGTGCGAAGACCTTGTGCAGAGCGTCGCCGACGCACTGCAGTTCATTTCCTACTTCCACCCGCGCGACTATATCCAGGCGCTGGGCCGTGCCCATGACAGGGAGCAATCGCCCGCCGCGAAGGATGCGATCGCGCAGATCCTCACCAACTCGCGCCTGTGCGCCGAGGGCCACCGGCCGATCTGCCAGGATACCGGGATCGTCAACCTCTTCCTCAAGGTGGGCATGGACGTGCGTTTCGAAGGCTTCAACGGTTCCTTCGAGGACGCCGTGAATGAAGGCGTGCGGCAGGCTTATACCCACCCCGACAACAAGCTGCGCGGTTCGGTGCTGGACGATCCGCAGTTCGCGCGCAGGAACACGAAGGACAACACGCCGGCGGTGATCAGCGTGCAGCTCGTCCCCGGCGGCAAGGTCGAGGTGGACATCGCCGCCAAAGGGGGCGGCTCCGAGGCGAAAGCGAAATTTGCCATGCTCAATCCTTCCGACTCGGTGGTGGACTGGGTATTGAAAACGGTGCCGACGATGGGCGCCGGCTGGTGCCCGCCGGGCATGCTCGGCATCGGCATCGGCGGCACCGCCGAGAAAGCGATGCTCATGGCGAAACAGTCGCTGATGGAGGCCATCGACATGGCGGACATCAAGGCGCGCGGGCCGCGCGACAAATACGAAGAACTGCGCATCGAGCTCTACGACAAAGTGAATGCCCTTGGCATCGGCGCCCAGGGCCTGGGCGGCCTGTCCACCGTGCTCGATGTGAAAATCCACCACTACCCGACGCACGCGGCCAACAAGCCGATCGCGATGATTCCGAACTGCGCCGCGACGCGCCACGCGCATTTCGTGCTTGATGGCTCGGGTCCGGCGGAATTCGAGGTCCCGTCGCTGAGCGATTGGCCGAAGGTGACCTGGACAGCCGATGCGGGTTCTACGCGGGTGGATTTGAATTCCCTGAGCAAGAAGGAAATCGCCGGCTGGAAACCGGGACAACGACTTCTTCTGTCCGGGAAACTGCTCACGGGCCGTGATGCGGCTCACCAGAGAATTCAGGATCTGCTCGAAAGAAACCAACCTTTGCCGGTTGACTTCAACAACCGCGTCATCTACTACGTCGGCCCGGTCGATCCGGTGCGCGATGAAGTGATCGGTCCGGCCGGCCCGACCACCTCGACGCGCATGGACAAGTTCACCGAAATGATGCTCGCGCAGACCGGCCTGATCGCGATGGTGGGCAAGGCCGAGCGCGGCCCGCTGGCGCTCGAAGCGATCAGGAAGCACAAGGCGGCCTACCTGATGGCGGTGGGCGGCGCGGCGTATCTCGTCGCCAAGGCGATCAGGAAGGCGCGCGTGCTTGCGTTCGCAGACCTTGGCATGGAAGCGATCCATGAATTCGAAGTCAAGGACATGCCGGTCACGGTGGCGGTGGATGCGAACGGCACCTCCGTGCACATCACCGGCCCGGCCGAGTGGTCGAAGAAAATCATCGAGCTGAAGCTGCCGGTAACGGCGGCATAGGCCCCACAAACTGGGGCGCCATCTGGGCCGTGTTCGGCGCCGGCATGATTTGCGGCGCCTACATGACCAAGGTGGCGCCGGCGCTTCCCCTGCAGCGCGCCGAATTCGGCCTGACCCTGGTCGAATCCGGTTTCATCGCCACTGTGTTCAACATCGTCGGCGGCCTGGCGGGAGTTCTCGCGGGCATCATGTGCGACCGTCACGGCTACCGCCGCCTCGGCCTCGCCGGGCTCGCGATTCTTGCGTTGGCCGGCCTGCTCGGCGCCCTCGCCCCGGACTATCGTCTGTTGCTCGCGACGCGTTTTCTCGAAGGCGTCGGCTTTATCCTGTTCACGGTTGCGGGCTCGACGCTGATCGTCTCGGCGGCCACAGACCCGCGCGACCGCGCCAAGGCGCTTGGCCTGTGGGCCGCCTACATGCCTGCCGGAGGCGGCGTCGCCCTGCTGATCGCCCCTTGGGTGATGACCACCTGGGGCTGGCGCGGACTGTGGGCTGTCCTCGCGCTCGCCGCGGCGGCGTGCTTCGCGCTTGCCACTCGCCACGCCCCATCGCCAAAGCATGGCGGCATTGCCTCGCTGCGCCTGCTCGCCGAATGCCTGGCGCGGCCCGGCAACATTGCGCTCGCGGCGCTGTTTGCGTTTTATGTCTCCCAATGGTCTTCGGT
>JANNQT010000124.1:0-24063 GCA_031400895.1 Alphaproteobacteria bacterium
CCGCGATGTTGGCGGCTGAGCCGTGTGAGGCTCATTCTTCACCGCTGGCGCGAGCACCCCCTCCGGCCGCTGCGCGGCCACCTCCCCTATCGAGGGGGAGGTAGAGTGCAATGCTTGCTTCAGTTGATCAAGCTTCGCCGCTTCCACAAAATGCGTCCCTACCCCCGCAACTAAACAATCGGCAGCCTTCAGCCGCGCGCCGGTGAGCGCCAGCCACATGCCGATCTGCCCCGGCATGCGCGGCAGGAACCAGCCGCCGCCGACATCGGGAAAAAGTCCAATGCCGGTCTCCGGCATGGCGAAAGTGGTGTTCTCGGTAGCGACGCGGAATGTCGCTGGCATGGCAATGCCTACGCCGCCGCCCATGGTCACCCCGTCCATGATCGCGATCACCGGTTTGGGGTAAGTGAACAGCAGATGATTGAGTTGGTACTCGGTGTGGAAAAATTCGCGCGCCTGCCGCCCATCGCCCGTGCCGCTCTCCGCCAGCATGCGGATATCGCCCCCCGCGCAAAACCCACGCGTGCCCGGCGCGTGTTCGATCAAGATCGCGCGTACACTCGCATCATCGCGCCAAGCGAGCAGCGCCTGGATCATGATGCGGCACATGTGCGTATTGAGCGCATGCAGCGCTTCGGGACGGTTCAGCGTGAGCCGGGCGAGGCCGGAGGAGACGGAGGTAAGGAGGTCAGTCATTCTTGCGCTACCATATCAAGTTTCACGCCGTCATTCCGGACGCGCGAAGCGCGATCCGGAACCCAGGGGCAAACGCACAATTCTGTCATCCCCTGGATTCCGGGTTCTCGCTGCGCGAGCCCCGGAATGACGGAGTCTCTTCATTGTCAAGAACGGAGGTAAGGGGTCGGTCATCGGACGCCATTGAACTTCGGCTCTTGCTGGGGCCGAGCGCGAAAACAATGCCGCCTGCCACTACGCAAAAAACGAGCGCCATCGACCAAATTATGGCGCTAACTGGAAAAGCGCCGTGGTTGAGAATTGCAAGGTAGAGCGTTGCCCACGAAAGGGGCGCAATGACCACCAAGCCGACGCAAACAAGAGTAACCCCAGGCACAACATGGCCTCTACTACACGCCCACCAACCGGGAAGCGTCGCCACAAGCGACGGCGCCAATACCCCGTGGTAGATTAGCGGGTCCATCACCGCATCGTCGGAATCACAAAACTCTGATCCCCGACATCCCCGTCCGGCCACCGCGCTGTCACGGTCTTCACCTTGGTATAAAATTTCACCCCTTCCATCCCATGCTGGTTGGTGTCCCCAAACGCTGAGCGTTTCCAGCCGCCGAAGCTGTGATAGGCGACCGGCACTGGGATCGGCACGTTTATGCCGACCATGCCGACGTTCACGCGGGCAGCAAATTCACGCGCGGCTCTACCGTTGCGGGTGAAGATGGCGACGCCGTTGCCGTATTGATGCGCGCTTGGCAGGCCGAGCGCTTCCTCGAACGATTCCGCGCGCACGATCTGCAGCACCGGGCCGAAGATTTCTTCCTGGTAGGTGCGCATCTTGGTGGTGACGTTATCGAACAGCGTCGGCCCGATGAAGAAGCCATCCTCATAGCCCTGCAATTTGAAGCCGCGCCCATCGCGCACCAATTCCGCGCCCTCTTCGGCGCCCATGCCGATATAGCTCTCAACCTTCGCCTTGTGCGCGGCGCTGATCACCGGGCCGTATTGCGCCTCCGCATCGGTGGAGATGCCGACGCGCAGTTTCTCGATTTCCGGCAACAAGCGCTCGCGCAATGCAGAGGCGGTTTTCTTGCCCACGGGCACAACCACCGGCAGCGCCATGCAGCGCTCGCCCGCGCTCCCATAAGCCGCGCCGACTAGATCCTTCACCACTTGATCCAAATCCGCATCCGGCAAAACCACGCCGTGATTCTTCGCCCCACCCATGGCCTGCACGCGTTTGCCGTTCGCGGTTCCGTGCGAATAAATGTAGTGCGCGATGTCGGAGGAGCCGACGAAGCTGATCGCCCTGATCTCGGGATGCGCCAGAATCGCATCCACGGCTTCCTTATCGCCATGCACGACATTGAGCACGCCAGCAGGCGCGCCGGCCTCCATCATCAATTCCGCAAGGCGCACCGGCAAGCTCGGGTCCTTCTCGCTGGGCTTTAGAATAAACGTGTTGCCACAGGCGATGGCGATTCCGAACATCCACATCGGGATCATGGCGGGGAAGTTAAACGGCGTGATGCCAGCGACGACGCCTAGCGGTTGGCGCATCGAGTAAACATCGATGCCCGGCCCGGCCCCTTCAGTGTATTCGCCTTTCAGCACGTGCGGGATGCCGCAAGCGAACTCGATCACTTCGAGGCCGCGCTGAATGTCGCCCTTGGAATCGGCGATCACCTTGCCGTGCTCGCTAGACAGCAGCAGCGCCAGTTCGTCCATGTGCTTTTCCACCAGCCCCTTGAACGCAAACATCACGCGCGCTCTGCGTTGGGGGTTGGTCGCAGCCCAACCGGGAAAGGCGGCGCTGGCGGCGGCGACAGCGAGGTCCACGGTTTTCGCCGACGAGAACGCGACCTCGGCTTGCACCGCGCCAGTGTTGGGGTTGAACACTTGGCTTTTGCGCGCGCCATCGGACACGGACTTGGCGTTGATGAAATGGGCGATGGCGCGCATGGGGACGGCTCCGAGAGCGGGAAATCGGCCGACCTTATGGCGTCAAAACGCCGCTTCGTCCATGCTGCGGCGAACGCCTAGGCTGCGATGATGAAAAAGCTGATCGCCATCGCCATAGTCGCCCTCGCCGCCGCTTGCGGCGCGCCGCCACCGAGCCCGCATACCGAGGCGCCCAGCGCTATTGTCAGGGTTCCCAACGGTCTCGAGATCCGCGATCCCTGGGCCGCGCCGACGCCGGGGGGCGTCGATGTGTCAGCGGGTTATTTCACCATCGCCAATGGCGGGCCGGCCGACCGCCTCATCGCTATCGCTAGTCCACGCGCCAGCCGAGTGGAGTTGCATGAAATGAGCATGGATGGCGCGATCATGCGCATGCGTCAGGTCGAAGGCGGCTTGGCCGTGCCGGCTGACGGGGTGGTGACGCTGGCGCCTGGCGGCTTGCACCTGATGTTCCTGGGCGTGACGCAAGCGTTCGCGCCGGGCGAGGAGATAGCAGTTTCGCTGACGTTCGAGCATGCTGGCGTGCGCGAAGTGCGCCTGCCGGTGCGCGCGGGCGCGACCGGCCATTAGCCTCACTCGCGTCGCGCCACCAACAGCGCCGCCAGCACCACCAGCGCCGACGCCAGGAACGGCGCGCCCGGGCCGATGACCTCGAACAGCGCGCCCGCGCCCAGCGGGCCGATCACGCGCCCGAGCGCGGCGGCCGATTGCGACAGGCCCATCACCGCGCCGCGCTCCTGCTCGCGCGCCTGCACCGCGATCAGCGCGTTGAGCGCGGGTTGGGCAAAGCCGATGCCCATGCTCAACAGCGCTAGCGCCGCCATCGCGCTGAGCAGATCGCGCGCCGCGCCCAGCAAACCCAGTCCCGCCGCCAACAGCGCCAGTCCGATCAGCAAGGTCAGGCGCTCGCCGAGCACGCGCGCGGCGCGCCCGGCGGCGCCCCCTTGCAGCAGGATCGCGGCCAAGCCAAGCGCGGCCAGCGTCAGCCCGACTTCGCGCGGACCCCAGGCAAACAGCGCGTCCGCCCACAACGCGAAATTGGTTTCCATCAAGGCCTGCCCGGTGACCGCCAGCAGCATCACCGTCACCAGCCGCGCCAGCGCCGGGCGCGTGGCGAGCAGCTGCCAGCGGCGCGCCGGCGTCTCGTCCGGCTGGGTGCGCGCGCCGACGGCGTGGGTTTCGCGAAACAGCAACAGCGCCAGCAGCGCCGCGGCGCCCGCAAGCGCGGCGGCGAGGTAGCAAATATTGGCGAAATCGGCGCGCGTGGGCGCCTCGCCGATCATCAACGCGCCGAGCGCGGGCCCGGCGATAAAGCCGAAGCCGACGCCGGCGCCGAGCAGCCCCATGTTGCGCGCGCGGGTCTTGTCGTCGGCGAGATCGGCGGCGGCGGCGAAAGCGGCGCCGATATTGCCGGCCATCAGGCCGCCGAACAGCCGCGCCGCGCCCAATTCCTCGACGCTGCCGGCGCGAGCGATCCAGAGATAGGAGAGCACGCCGCCTAGCAAACCCGCCACCAGCACCGGGCGCCTGCCAACGCGGTCGGAAAGTCGGCCCCAATAATGCGAAGAGAGCAATTGCCCGAGCGAATAGGCGCCCATGGCGATGGTGGTGGCGGTGGGGCTCGCCCCTAGTTCCAGCGACAGGAACGGGAACACCGGCAAGAACACGCCGAACCCGGTCATGCCCACCAGCACGACGCCGATCAGGGCCGCGAGCGAAGCGTTGAATCGCATGGGGCTCCTGGTGAGCGGTTTCACCGGTCAAGGGAAGCGCGATAAACGCCGCTTACTAGCTTATTCCGCCGGATTGATCGGCGCGGGCGCCTCGGGGTTCAGATAGGGCCGCAAATCGTCCCAGCGGATCGTGACTTTCACGTCGCCATCGGCGTGCGAACCGCCGAACGACAAGGGCGGAAACAGCAAAGTCAGCCCGCGCTCGCCGATGACCCAAAGATGCGGCTTGGTGGCGGTCTCGAACACATCGCGGCGCGGGGGAAAATCGGGGTAATCGCTGAACTGGCGCGAGATGTGGCGCACGGCGCGGTCGGTGATGAAATCCCGCCACCCGGAATCGGCGCGAAACAGGTCGCTCTCGGTGAGCGTGCGGCGCTGCGCCAGCAGCACGTTGAGCGCGCGCGCCGTGGTGGCGGGCGCGGCCCCGTCGCCGCGATCGCTGCTATGGGTGAAACTCACGGAAATGAGGTTCGCGCCGGCGTATTCGATCACGTAATCGAGCGTCTCGTTGGCGCCGTCCTGCAGCCGGAATTGCGGCTCTTGCGCCACCAGGTCGTTGAAGGCGCGGACTTCCGGGGTCTGCGGGCCGTCGATGCGGGGAAAGCGGATATCGCGAACGATCGCCGCCGCCCCAGCGCTGTCTGGCGCGGCCGCGACGGCTTCCACCAATTCCATGCGCTGGAAAGTGTAGCCGCCCATTTCCTGCACCACCGAGCGCGCCTCGCCGATGCGCGCGCGCATGCGGTTCTTGAGACATTGCGCCTGCGCGGCGTCCGGCGCGGCCTCGCCGATGCCACAGGCGATGCGTTGGGCCTCGCGCCAGCGCGTCTGGTTGCGCACCAGGAGTTCGGCGCCGGCGCTGGACACCGCGCCCGCTTCCGCCACCAGCACGTCGCGCACTGCGTGATCGAGTTGTACCAATTCTTCGTTCGCGCAAACGCCGCGGGCGAACGCTCCCTGGCCCCGCTCGCAGACGTCGAGCGCGGCAGCGATATCGCCGCTGGCCAGGTTCAGCCCCTGCCCGTCGGCCGGATCGCCGCAGGCGCAGAGCAGCAGGCCGAGCAAGCCGGGCGCAAGCAGGCGAAGCGCTGTCATTATCCCTTCATCTCCCACCGGGGCTGTTCTTGCCACAAACGTCGCGCGGCGTCACTGTTTTCCATGGCGCGCAAGTGTGGTCGCGCGCATTTTTCGCAGCTAACACAGGCCGTGTCCTATCCACCACAAAACCGGCCAATACCCTACCGACCGGACCCGCGTTTCGCCGCGCTGGGCCCCGCCTTCGCCGATCAGGTGGCGCCGGCGCGGTTTCCACAACACAGGCTGCGCTGGCGCGACCAGGATTGGGCCGAGCGCATCGGCCTCGGCGCACTCAGCCCCGCCCAATGGGAAGCGCACATGGCTCGCTTCGAGCCCCTGCCCGACAATATGGGAACGCCGCTGGCCATGCGCTATCATGGCCACCAGTTCCGCAATTATAATCCCGAGATCGGCGACGGGCGCGGTTTCTTGTTCGCGCAGCTGCGCGACGGCGATGGCCGGCTGCTCGATTTGGGCACAAAAGGCTCGGGCCAGACCCCCTATTCGCGCTTCGGCGACGGTCGGCTGACGCTAAAAGGCGGCGTGCGCGAGGTGCTGGCGGCGCGGATGCTGGAAGCGCTGGGGGTCTATACCTCCAAGGCGCTGTCGCTGTTCGAGACCGGCGAGGCGCTGACGCGCGGCGACGAGCCCTCGCCCACGCGTTCCTCGGTACTGGTGCGGCTGTCGCACAGCCATATCCGTTTTGGCACGTTTCAGCGCTTGGCGTTTATCGATGAGCGCGAGCACATGCACACGCTGGTCGCGCATGCGGTGGAGAATTACTATCCCGAGTTTCACGAACTCGCCGCCGAGGCCAAGGCGGCGGCGGTGTTCGGCGCGGTAGTCGAGGCCAGCGCCCGCCTGGCCGCCAGCTGGATGGCGGCGGGGTTCGTGCACGGCGTGCTCAACACTGACAATCTGAACATCACCGGCGAGAGCTTCGATTACGGCCCCTGGCGCTTCCTGCCGGCCAGCGATCCCAACTTCACCGCCGCTTATTTCGACGAAACCGGGCTTTACGCCTTCGGCCGCCAGCCGGAAGCGGTGGCCTGGGCGCTGTCGCAGCTGGGCGGGGCGCTGACGCTGGTCTGCCCGGCCGCGGCGCTGGCGCCGGCGCTGAAGCGGTTCGCGCCGGCCTATCAGGCCGCGCTGCGCGAGCGCGTGTTCGCGCGGCTGCTGTTAGTCGAGGGCGATCTGGAGGCGGATACCGCCTTCCTGCAGGATTTGTTCGAGTGGATGACCGCCTCGCGTGCCGGCTGGGCGCAATTCTTCCACGATTGGGCCGGCGGCGGCGCCAGCGCGGCGCGCGCTGGCGAGAGCCCGCAGGCGGCGCTCTATTCAGCGCCGGAATTCGCCGCTGTGCGGCGCGGGCTCGGCGCGCGCGGAAACCAGGCGCCAGCGCATGCCTATTTTCAACGCCCCCGCCCGGCGAGCCTAGTCATCGAGGAGGTCGAAGCGCTGTGGGCTGCGATCGCCGAGCGCGACGATTGGTCGTTGTTCGAGGGCAAAATTTCCGACATACGAATGCTGCAGGAAGCTCACGCGAACAACGATCCCAAGGGGAATCCAGGATGAGGAACACGAGCGCCCTGCTGATGGCCGCGGCGCTCGGCGCTTGCGCCAGCACGCAGACAGCCGGCCGGGCAGCGCCGCCGCCGCCGCAGGCGGGCGATGCCTATTTCCAAGCCGCCGCCCAGCGCATCGCCCAGACCCCCGGCGCGGCGCGCGCGCGCAACGTGATCTTGTTCATCGGCGACGGCATGGGTGTGGCCACCGTCACCGCCGCGCGCATTCATGCCGGCCAGCGCCAAGGCCTCGACGGCGAGAGCTACAGCCTGACCATGGACACGTTTCCGCGCACGGCGCTGTCGCGCACCTACGGCGCGGACGCGCAGATCTCCGATTCCGCGCCCACCGCCACGGCGCTGCTCAGCGGCGTCAAGGCAGACGCAGGCGTGGTCGGCCTCACCGCGGCGGCAATTCCCGGCGATTGCGCCAGCGCGGCCGGCGCTATCTCGCGCTCGCTATTGGAGATCGCCGAGGCGCAGGGGCTCGCCACTGGCGTGGTCTCCACCGCGCGCCTCACCCACGCCACCCCGGCGGCGACCTACGCGCATACGCCGGCACGCGACTGGGAAAACGACGTGGTCGCCGCCCGCAGCGGGGGGGCCGCTTGCGTCGATATCGCCCGCCAATTGCTGGAATGGCCGGAAGGTGACGGTTTCGAGATCGCGCTCGGCGGCGGGCGCGCTAACTTCCTGCCCAATACCACCGCCGATCCGGAGCATGCCAACGCTCGCGGCGCGCGCGGCGACGGGCGCGACCTCGCCGGCGAATGGGGTGCGCGTCCCGGCCATGTCTATGTCTGGAACGCGGCCCAACTTGCGGCAGCGCCCGCCGACGCGCGTGTGCTCGGCCTGTTCGCGCCTTCGCACATGGCTTACGAGAGCGCGCGGACCAGCGATGAGCCTTCATTGACGGAGATGACGCAAGCGGCAATCCGCCGGCTGGCGCGTGAGCCGGGCGGCTATGTGCTGATGGTCGAAGGCGGGCGCATCGATCATGCCCACCACGAAGGCCGCGCCGGCGAAGCGCTGTCGGAGACGATCGCCTTCGACGCCGCCATCGCCGCAGCGCTGGCGCTAACCAGCCGCGAGGATACCCTGATCCTGGTCACCGCCGACCACAGCCACACGCTGAGCATTTCCGGCTATTCCCCGCGCGGCGCGCCGATCCTGGGGCTATCGCTTGGCGCCGATGGCGCGCCGGTGCGTGGGCTCGATGGGCGCCCCTACACCACGCTCGGCTACGCCAACGGCCCCGGCTCGGTGTTCACGACCCCGCCCCGCAATGGCGAATTGCAGCCCATCACCCGCCCCGACCTCAGCGCCGCCGATACCCAGACGCGGGATTTCCACCAGCCCTCGCTGACGCCGCTCGAGTCTGAGACGCACGGCGGCGAGGACGTCGCCCTCTATGCATGGGGCCCCAGCCAGGACCTGGTCGCGGGCACTTTGGAGCAAAACACGGTGTTCCACATCATGGCCCGCGCGCTTGGCTTTGAGTGGCGGTAACGCCAGGAAATTTGAGTGGTGGTAACGCCAAGAAATTTGAGTGGCGGTAACGCCAAGAAAACCGAGACCCGACGCCAGTCTTGTGTGTTACTTATGTATTAACCCCAAGATATAGCGGTGAACGGACAAGCAACGAATCAAATGAGATATTCGCAGGTGATTCGTTCCTGCTTTCTTCTGTTCAGCCCAGATCGCGAACATAGCGCACCGCGCCCGCTTCCTCGCCCGCGCCGTCGAGGTGGAAACCGCATTTTTCCAGCACGCCGATCGAGGCGACCAGGTCGGGATAGGTTTGAGCTATAATGCGGCGTACGCCGCGCTCGCTTCTGGCGCGCGCGATCAGGGCCAGGATGGCCTCGCTGGCGTAGCCGCGGCGGCGATGTGCGGCCAGGATCGAGTATCCCAGTTCTGCCTCGCCCGCCTCGCCGGGCGCGTGCACGAAGCCGCCGGCCCCAACTAGAATCTTTCCGGCCTTGAGCGCGAAATAATAGGTGCTCCAGGGTGGGCGGTAGGAGGGTTGCCGCAACGCGTGCAGCGACCAGGCCACCGCCTCGGAATCGTAGAGATCAGGCGGCCAATCCTCCGGGACCGCCACCCGCAAGCTCGCCGCAAGCCGCGCCACATCGCCCACCGCCTCGGCGCTGAGGCTAGCGATGCTAGCCGGGATCAGCGTCAACCGCGCGCTCTCGATCCGGCGCGCGCGCGGGCGCAGCAGCGAGACGATGGCGCCGCGCGCGTCAGCCGCGAACTTCGCCGCGTCAAGGCTCACGCGAACACTTCAAACAGCCCAGCCGCCCCCATCCCCCCGCCGATGCACATCGTAACGACAACATGCTTGGCCTTGCGCCGGCGGCCTTCCATCAGGGCATGTCCAACCAGGCGCGCGCCGGTCATGCCGAACGGGTGACCAATGGCGATGGCGCCGCCATTGACGTTGTACTTTTCCGGATCGATGCCGAGTTTGTCGCGTGAATAAAGGCATTGGCTGGCAAACGCCTCGTTCAACTCCCAGAGATCGATATCACCCACCTTCAGCCCTTGGCGCTCAAGCAGACGCGGAACGGCAAACACCGGCCCGATGCCCATCTCATCGGGCTCGCACCCGGCGACAGCGTAGCCCTTGAACAAGCCCAGCGGCGCAAGCCCGCGCTTTTCTGCTTCCTTCTCGTCCATCAGCACGACAGCCGCCGCCCCATCGGAGAGTTGGCTGGCGTTGCCGGCGGTGACGAAATTGCCGGCGCCGCGCACCGGCTCGAGCTTGGCCAGGCCCGCGAGTGTGGTGTCGGGGCGGTTGCAATCGTCACGATCCACCACGAAGTCGACCATGCTCTCGGCCTTGGTCTCCTTATCGATCTTTTTCATTTTGGTTTTCATCGGCACGATTTCATCGTTGAACAAACCGGCCGCTTGCGCCGCAGCGATGCGCTGCTGCGAGCGCAACGAAAATTCGTCCTGCACCTCACGCGAAACATTGTAGCGCTTGGACACAATGTCAGCAGTTTCAATCATCGCCATCCACAAAGCCGGATGCGACTGCATCAATTTTTCTTCGGTAAAGTGATGGCGGTTCATGTGGCCGCCGTATTGCACCAGCGAAATCGATTCAACGCCGCCGCCGATCGCCGCCTGCGCGCCTTCGTGCATGATGTAGTGCGACGCTTGCGCAATCGCCTGCAAGCCGGAGGAGCAAAAGCGGTTGACCGTCGTCCCCGACGTCGTCACCGGCAGCCCGCCCCAGATCGCCGCTTGCCGCGCGACATTGTGCCCGGTCGCGCCCTCCGGCCCGGCGCAGCCCAGCACGACGTCCTCGATCTCAGCGGGATCGAGTTGGGCGCGCGCCACCGCGTGCTGGATGCAATGGCCGGCCATCGCCGCGCCGTGGGTGTCATTGAACCCTCCGCGTAGGGATTTGGACAAGCCTGTACGGGCGTAAGAAACGATGACGGCGCGGCGCATGGGGGCTCCTTCAGAACCTGCTAAGCGCCCGTGTTAGCCTTAGGTCCGGCCCGGCGTCCACATTTTCAGGGCGTATCAGGACCGCCGTGGGGATTGACCGCGCTGCCGATGCGGGCGCTGTCGCCGCCGCCATCGGCCCCGCCGAACGAGCCGCCGGGGGTGAAGGCGCCGCGGCCGCGGTCCTGGATCCATTTGGCGATGTCCTCGGAAAGCACCCCGGCGACGATGCCAAACATGGACACCGTGAACGGATTGAGCTGAGACGAGGTCCCCGGCTCGGTATCTTCCGCGCCGAACGAAAAGCTCGACATCGCCGCATTGGCCAGCACATAAACTGCCAGCGCCGCGCACATGCCGAAGATCAGCCGCACCGCGATCTCGGCCATGGTGACGGGCTGGGCGCGGTTGAGATAAGCGGGGAACAGATAGAGCAGCGAACCCAGCGCCCCCATCAACAGCACTAGCAGCGTCGATAGCAGCGCCGGGTGGCCCTGCGCCAGATGCGCGCTCAGTCCCAGCGGACTCAAAGTTCGTAGCGCCTCGGCCTCGCCGCGCACTTGCTCGTAGAATTTATTATCGGAGACGACCCCCTCCTGCAGCGCGCTGATGCGGCGCTCGACTTCGGCAACTTGGCCCTGGACCAGTTGCTGACGAGTGACCAGCGCCGCGCGTCGGCCATTGCGCTCCTCGCCATCGGCATCGTGCTCGCTCAAGCTTTGCGCTTGCACGCGCAAATTGGCGACGCTTTGCTGGTCGTCGGGGGCGAGCCCCGCTCGCGAGGCCAGGGAATTGACCCGGTGCGTCAAGCCCTGGGCGCTGATGTCGGCGGCGGCGCTGGCGCCAGGTTGGGCGGTGGCGCGCTGCTCGATCTCGGCAATGCCGCGCACCATCACCGCGCGCACCTGATTGGCGCTATCGTCGGCGGAGCGGGCGGCGCCCTCGAGTTCAGTGAGCTGCTTTTCGATTTCAACTTTTTCGCCGCGCTGACTGCTCGATTGTTCCATGATCTGGTCGATGCGCCGCTCGGCCTCGGCCAAGCGCGCGAACGAGATCACGCCATTGGTGGAATCTGAAATCTGGCGCACGCCGTATTGGAAATCGCGGGCGCTGAACACTAGCGCGCCAAACCCCAGCACGGTCAGCATCGCCGCGGTCAGCACCGCGCCAACAGCGAATTTGTAGAAAGTCATGGCATCCCCCTCATTCTGACGAGCACTGCTTTGGCGCCCACCATAGCCCGCATTTTTTTCCGCCGCACCGGGACTCGTGCTTCTCGCGCAACCTGATGTGTGAATATTTTATCATGCGTTCATTTTTCTCTTGTCAGTGATTAACGGTCACCCCATACTGCCCTCGCGCTCCTCCCCAGAAGCGCGACCGCACAGGAGAAAATTCAATGTCCGCAACACGTTCGCTGCTGATCGCCGCCCTTTTTGGGCTCGGTTTCGCCACCCCCGCATTCGCCCGCGACCCGGTATTTACCGTCCGGCTCGAGGCCCCGGCGGCGCAATCCCGGGTCATCGCCCTGGACACGCTCTGGAATTGCGAGGGCCAGACCTGCCAGGCCCGGCCCAGCCACGCCGCCAGCGTGCGCTCGTGCCGCCGTTTCGTGGCCGAGAGCGGCGCGCGTGTGCTCGCTTACGGCCCCGAAGGCGACGAACTCAGCGCCGATGAACTCGCCCGCTGCAACGGCGAGGGCCAAGCCACCCAACAGGCGCGCAACTAAGCGCCAAGCGCGCCCGCCGGTTGCTTCACGGACCCGCGGGCGCGTGCTTTCGCCGACCGCCTACCACGCCCCCAATTCCACCAGCTTGCGCCGCAACTCTTCCGGCAAATCCGCGCCGCCTTTGATCTCGCCCAGGTCGGCGGGCGCGTCCTTGGCAACGAGATAGCGCCAGCCTTGGAAGGCGCGGCGCGGTTGCGGGCAGGTGCGCACGATCTCGGGATCAAGATAAAGCCCGCAGCGCAGCCCGTGATCGTCGCGCACCTGCGCGATTTCGACAATGCGTTGGCGTACGCTGATCACGCCCTTGATCACCCAATAGAGCGAGCCCCCCGCGAGCACGTCCTCGGCGCGCTTGGGCCACATGCGCGTGCCGCACACCGGCCGCTTGCGCTGCTTGATCTGGCCCTGCTGCCACGCGGCCAAATCCTCGACGCTGTCAGCGCCGACGCAGAGCTTGAGGATGTGAATCATGGCGCCCCATTATGGACCGGGGGCGTCATCGGGAGCAAACGGCGCCTCGGGCAATTGGTGTGACCTATCCTTTCAGGGCGCGCATCAAGGTGGCGACTTCACGCGCATTCGCATCGCTCGATGCGCCCAGCCCCTCAACCACGCCGGCAAAGTCCGCCGCGCTCTTGTTTTGCGAAAGCTTGCGCTTAGCTTCGATGCGATCGGCGTGCAGCGCGACGCCGACAATGCCTCGCAGCATGGCGTCGATGTAGGCGCGCGGCGCTTCCTCGAGCGTCCAGGGGCGCGGACTTCCCGCTTCGTGCAGCGCCGAGAGATCGCGCACGACGACTTCCAGGCGCGCCGGCGCCTCGAACCATTCCACCCGTCCGCTCAGATGCACCGCTTCGTAATTCCAGGTCGGCACCGCTTTGCCGTGCTCGGCCTTGGAGGGATACCAGTTCGGCGAGACATAAGCTTCCGCGCCGGAGAGCACGAGCAGGCCACGCCCAGTTCCAATTTTCCAATGCGAATTGACGCGGGCCACATGGCCGATGGCGATCTTCTTTTCCGCGTCCCACAGGATCGGCAAATGTGTGGCAATGGGGGTTCCATCCGCGCCAACGCTGACCAGCACGCCGGCCCAACGCCGCGACAAGCGCGCGATCAACGCGTCGGCATCGGCGGCAGCGAAAGATTCGGGGATGTACATTCACTTAACGCCGATCTGCGCGCGCCACGCCGCCTTGATCGAGGCGCTGGTTTTACGTGAACCGTCCGGGCTCCAACCGGGCGGGCCGAACAGGAAGCCCAGCACTTGGCGCGGCGATTTCGCATGCGTGACATCGCGCCAGATGCCGGCCCATTCGTGGAAGGCGACGCGGAACGGATTGAAAGTGCCGAGTTGTGAGATGATGCCGTAGCGGATCGGCTCGTCCTTGGTTTCGGGCGCAAAACTGCCGAACAGACGGTCCCAGATGATCAGCACGCCGGCATAATTTGCATCGAGATAGCGCGCATTGACGGCGTGGTGGACGCGGTGATGCGAGGGGGTGTTGAGCACCCATTCAAGAGGACCGAGCCGGTCGATGGCTTCGGTGTGGATCCAGAACTGGTACACTAGGCTGATAGCCTGGAACATCAGCACCATTTCCGGCGGAAAGCCGATCAGCAGCAGCGGCAGCCAGAACAGAAAAGCCAGCCCGAGCGTGCCGGTCCAAGTCTGGCGCAGCGCGGTAGTGAGATTGTAGTGCTGAGAGCTGTGATGCACCACGTGGCTTGCCCAGAACCAGCGGCGCTCGTGGCTGATGCGGTGCATGGCGTAATAAGCGAGGTCCTCAGCGAAGAAACACGCGACCAGCACCGGCCAAGTCCAGCCGAGGTCGAACAACCGAAACTGCGCTGTCCAGAAATAGCTCAGCACAACCAAACCGCCTGCCAGCACTTTGGCGGCCTGATTGCCGAACCCCATCCACAAGCTGGCGGCGGAATCGGCGAATTGGTAGCGCCCGCGCCCGCCGGCGCGCACGAACAGCATTTCCGCTACGATCAAGAGAATGAAGCCTGGCACCGCGTAGGTGACGATGTCGGGAATCTCGAACGGAGGTGCGATCGGTTCTCTCATGCGACCCTCTCCGCGAGCCAATCGGGGGGGCCTTCGCCGAGCCGCAGGCGCAGCGCCGGATAACCGAGATCGTCGAAGCTGAGCGTCAGGCCCGCGCGCGTGGCGCGCACGCTCACAGCGTCGGCGGCGAACACCCGCGCCCCCACCCCGTCCGCCATCACCCGCGCGGCGAGCCAGCGGCCATCGCCAAGCCGGGCGATTGCTGCATTTGCATTCACGTCGACGACGCTCGCCTCCACGTGCGCGCCTTCGGCGGCCGCGAGCTGGGTCAGCACCTCGGGGTCGAGCCGCGCGCGTTGGCGGAACCCCAGCGCCAGGGCGATGGCGATCAGCACCAGCACCCCGCCCGCCGAAGCCGCCAAGATAATCAAGTCGTTCACCCGGCCAGCCCCAAGAGCACGATCAGCACATGGAAAACGCTTAGCGAAAGCGCAGCCGAGAGCATCAGCAACGGCGTGCGCCAGATCGCCGACCACCACGACAGCGCGTACGCGCCTTTCAGGTGAAAGAACATGTGCGCCGGCAAGCCGGCGAACAGCACCCCCGTGCCGACCCATTGCAGCCAGGGGACCTTAATGACCAGCGCCAGCAGGATGAACAACAGCGCGGCGAACGACAGCGAGTAGAGCACGAACACGGCGTGATCGTAGAGCGTGATGCCGCGCTTCCAGATGAACAACAGCCATAGGAAAAAAAGCGAGATCGGCGCCAGCACAAACGAAAATTTATACGCCGCCTGCACTATCTTGTAGAGCGCCAGATCGGGATTTTCGAGGCTGTGGACGATGCGCGCGTCAAGCCGGGGAAAGCCGGTATTGAGCTTGATCTCACCGCTCTTGGCAGCCGCGCTGACCTGGTCCTGCCATCGGCCATTTTCGCTCGCCGCGCCGGCTTTCGCCTGCGCTGGTTCGGGCGCGCCGGGCGCGGCCTGCTGGGGCGGGGCATCCAGGACGATGGGATCGGGGCGGGCGAGCCTCTCCCGCTGCTGCGCGACCAGGCCGCGCGCGAGTGCGATCGAGCGTTCGCGCGCCTCATCGCGCAGGCGCTCGCGCGCAGCCGGTTCGCGATCTCCGCGCGCGGCCCGTTCGGCGGCCAATTCCGCTTCCGCTTCCCTCATATCCTGCTGCGCCGCGCCAAGCGCGGCGGCGCTCTCGGCGCGATTTTCAGCCGTGGGTGCGCGGAAAAAATTCACATCGACGAACGCGAACACGAAGAACATCAGAAAAATCACGAACAGGAACAGCGCCAGCGGCGAGAAATAGCGCGCGCGTTTGCCAAAGATGTAATTGCGCGTGAGCGTGCCGGGGCGAAACGCCAGCAGCGGCAAGGTCCGCCAAATCTTGGCGTCGAAATGAATCAGCCCGTGCAGCACCTCCTCGAGCATGTGCAACAGCGTGCGATGGGGATGGGCGCCTTGTCCGCAGGCGCTGCAATAGGCGCCAGTGAGCGCCGCGCCGCAATTGAGGCAGCCGCCCTCGCCGGCTTTCGTGGTTTCGCGCCCCTCGATCACGCCCGCCGCCAGCCCCGCCGTGGCCAGCGCGCCGGCTGCCTCCATTTCACCGCTCATGGCCGAGTTTCCCGCTAAGCGGCGCCGCGATCAAGCCCGCGCATCGCGGCGGGCCCTGGTTTCACCCGGCTCGCGCGCGAGAAAACCCAGTTCCGTGCGCGCCACCGCCATCGCGCGGGAACTTGGCGCCGCCGCCGGGGGACATTTCTTGGCGTCGGCGGTGAGCGCGGCGAGCCCTTCCCGCTCCAGCGCCAGCACCGCCAGCGCCTCAGCCTCCTCGATCGTGCGCGCCCAGACCAGCACGGCGGTGACGGCGCTGACGGCGCCGCGTGGCCAGCGCCGCGCGTCCTTGATCAGCTTGGCTTCCACCACCACCCGCCAGAACGGCATCGGCGCGCGCAACAGCCGCGCTCGGTAAATCCAAGCCCAAAGTCCGCTCGCGCCGCGCTTCAGCTTCACCTGTCCCACTCCGGTTTGCGCTTGGCCAACATCGCCGCGAGCCCTTCCTTGCCTTCTGGCGAGGCGAGGCGCGCCGCCGCGCGGTGCGCGGTCTCCTTGCTCAAGGCGTCGTCGATGCGGTGCACGGCGAGGTGCGCGAGCAACGCCTTGATGTCCGCCGCGGCGCCGGGCGCTGTCGCCATGGCGAGCCCGGTGAGACGCTCCATCACCGCCTGCAATTCGGCCTCGCTCTCGACGGCATACTGCACCAGCCCGATCTTTTCCGCGAACACGCCGTCAAAGCTCTCGGCGGTGGCCAACAGCGCCTTGGCCCAGCGCCGGCCCACCGCCTCGACCACGAACGGCGCGATCGCCGCTGAATTGAGCCCCAGCCGGGCGTCGTTGAAGCCGAATGTCGCGTTCTTTAGCGCGACGGCGACATCGCAGGCCGCGACCAGCCCGGCGCCACAATCGAGCGCCGCCCCGCTCACTAGCGCCACCGTAAGCTGGGGCAGTTCGTGCAGATGGCGCAGCATGCGCGCCAGCGCCAGCGCATCGGCTTCGTTGTCGGCCAAGTCGCGCGCGCCAGCGCGGCGCAACCATTCGAGGTCGGCGCCGGCGCAGAACACCTCGCCCGCGCCGCGCAGAAACACGATGCGCACATGGTCGGCGCCCTTCAGCGTTTCGAAGGTTTCCGCCAAGGCCGCGATCATGATCTCGTCGAAGGCGTTGCGCTTGGCCGGCGTGTTGAGCGTCACCATCGCGACGCCCGCGGGCGACACATCCAACAGAACCGGATCGGGGGCGAGGGTCATGGGGAAGCTCCGAGCGCGGCCGCCAGCGCCTGCGGCCGTTCGGCCTCGGGCGTTTCAAACAGCTTAAGCACCTGCACGCCGGCGAAGAAATACTCGAAATCCTCGGGAGGTTCGGCCTGCTCCACGTAAACCGGCACCAATTTTTTGCGATAACGGTCCGCCAGATAGACCTCGCGCTTGACGTGATCGCTTTCGAACGCGGCCTTCGAACACATCACCAGCACCCCACTCGCGCCGCGGATCGCGCGGACGATTTCTCCGGCCCAGCCATCGCCCCCGGCAATGGCTTTTTGATCCAGCCAGAAACTGCGGCCGGCGCGTTGCGCGAGCTCAATGACGGGAAGCACAATGGCCTGGTTGGCGCGAGCGTAGGAAACAAACACCGCCCCGCTGGCGCCCGCTTGCGTAGGTGCAGGCGCGGCGGGCTTGGCCGGCGATCGCGCGCGAGCAGCTCTGCCAGCGAGGCGCGCGAGCGCGGCCACAAGGATGACGATGGCCAGCGCCATTGTAACGGCGAAGGCCCATTCCGTGATCCCGGCGGGCGCGCCGTAGCGGACGCCGAATTGCTCAATCCCCCGGCGCAGATCGCTGAGGGTCCCGGGGCTGGCGTCGATCCGGTTTGCCAGCCAGATCGAAGCGGTCACCACAGTCGCCGCCAGTCCGGGCGCCATCAGCAGCAGGTTCGCCAGCACCCCGACCCAGCCGCCCCCGCGCTTGCGCGGCGGGCTCGCCGGCGCCGGCGGCGCGGCGCTTTCCCGCGCCACGTCGCGCCGCGGGGCCTTGAGCGCCGCCTTTACCGCATCGGCGGCCTTGATCCAGGTGAACTCGCGCTGGGCCTCGAAACTGGCGTCGATCGCGGGCAAGTCGCGCAGTCCCACCGGGGCAAAATGATGGTCGAGCTTGATCAGCACCAGGCGTCCGTCGGCCCAGGCGTCGAGCGCCCGCTGCTCCAGCCGCAAGCGCCAAGGCGAGAACACAAAGTCCTTGGAAATCAGCGCAATCACCGCGTCCATGGCCTGCACGGGCCGCAGCGCCACCTCGCCGTCATCGAGTTCAACGAACAGCCCGCGTCGGTCCAGCGCCTTCTCCAGCGCCAAGGCGGTTTCGCGGTCGGCGGGAGCATGGGAGAGGAAGACGGTCATCGGGCGAGGCTCTTAGCACGTCGGTCGGGCCCGATACCAACGGCCCAGCGTTACCCCATCTGCCGCTGACACTGCGTTACGCGGCCCCGGTAGGCTAAGGCACGGCCCCAAAACGCGCCGCGCCACTGAGTGGGCAGGGCCAAAATCCGTGCGGAAATTGCAACGGCGTCCGCAGCCGAGATTTTGTCGACGCGAACCAACACAAAATCCTTGGAAATCAGCGCGATCAAGGCCTGAACCGGACCGCGGCGCGACCTCTCAAGCGCCAGGGCGGGTCCGGGCGGCGCCGTCCTCATTGCGCCTTAACCCCGCGCCCCTATCCTAAGCTTCAGCAATGTCACCTGAAAAGCCGAGCCTTGCGAACATCGCGTTTGTGTCATCGGCGGCGCCGGAGCTTCTGGCAGCGCTCGATGCCGAGTGCGAGTGGTTTTCCCTGCCCTCCGGCTCGGCCCTGATCCATGCCGGAGAACCGGCCGATGGGGTGTATTTCCTGGTCTCGGGTTCACTGGCTGCGTTCCGCCCGGCCGAACGCGGCCGCCACAGCTTGCTGGGCTATGTCCGCCCTGGCGAGCCGGTGGGGGAAATGGCGCTGGTGGCGCGCGAGCCGCACACTTCAAGCGTGTTCGCCATGCGCGACAGCGAGGTGCTGAAACTCTCGCCCGACGCCTTCGACACTTTGATCGGCGCCCATCCTGGGATCATGCGCCATTTGGCGCGGCTGATGCTGACGCGCGCGCGCGGCGGCGGCGCTTCACCGCGGGCCGAACCCAAGGTGTTCGCGCTCATCTCCACCTCGCCGACCATCGATCTCAAGCTGCGCGCGCGCACATTGCAGGCGGCCTTGAAGCGCCTCGGCGCGCGCGCGGCCATCGTCAGCGAAGACGACGAGCGCATCATGAGCCGGCAAGGCATGGACAGCGCCTGGTTCGATGCGCTGGAGAAAGACCACGACGCGGTGTTCCTGATCACGCCGATCGCCGACACCGCCTGGTTCCGATCCTGCCTGCGCCAGGCCGACCGGCTCTGGTTCTTCGCCCGCGCCGACGCGCGCCCGTCACTGCCGCTACTGCCGCCGGAAGAGCCCTCTCCGGCGCGGCAGTTTCGCTTGGTTGACGTGGTGCTGCTGCACCACGGCATGGACCGCAAGGCCGCCACCACCAATGAATGGCGCGACGCCTGCGAGGCCTCGCGCGTGTTCCATTGGCGCGGGCTGGAGGACGACGACGCCGCCCGGCTCGCGCGCGTCATCGCCCGCCGCTCCATCGGCATTGTGCTTTCGGGCGGTGGCGCGCGCGCCTACGCCCATATCGGCGTCATCCGCGCCCTGCGCGAAGCGGGGCTGCCGTTCGACGTGATCGGCGGCACCTCGATGGGGGCGATCATCGCCGCCTGCGCGGCGATGGGCTGGGACGACAACGAGATTGAGACCCGCATCCGCAAGGCGTTCGTCGAAAGCAACCCGCTCGGCGATTACGTGCTGCCGGTGGTCGGGCTGGTAAGCGGCCGGCGCGTCGAGGAGCGGCTCAAGGAGCATTTCGGCGACACCTTGATCGAAGATCTCTCCGCCCCGTTCTTCGCGGTGTCCACCAATCTGGTCGATGGCGACATCCGCGTGCACCGAGGCGGCCTGTTGTGGCGGGCGCTGCGCGCGTCGATTTCGCTGCCGGGCATTCTGCCGCCCGTGCTCGACGGCGAAAACCGGCTGCTGGTGGACGGCGCGGTGCTGCGCAATTTCCCGGTGGACGTGCTCAAGAGCCTGCATCGCGGCCCGATCATCGGCGTCGATGTGGCCCAGCGCGACGGCATCGACATCGAAGATTTCCGCGATCCGCCCGGCTTCTTTGGCTGGGTCGCCGCGCATGGGCTACAAGCGGCGCCGCCGATCGCCTCGCTGCTGATGCGCGCGGCCACGCTGGCGGTCGATCCCTGGGAGGGGCGCTCGGCGGCCGACCTGCTGATCGCGCCGGAAATGGCCGATCTCGACCTGCGCGATTGGAAGCGCTTCGATGAAGCGGTGGCGGCCGGCTACGAGGCGGCGGTGGCGGCGCTGCAGGGACCGCACGGTCTGTTCCAACACGGCCCGGATTCCAGCGCTTACAGCGCCCCCGGCGTACTGGAAGCGGCGGAATAGAGTTTTCACCAGCGCCGGCTTCGCCTATCCGTGCCAGCTACGGAGGCCAGTTTGCGATTTCTTGTCCTTGCCGCATCTTTTGCGCTGGCAGCTTGCGGCGGCGAAACCCAGCGTGCCGCCGGCTGCGCGCGCGAGGCTCAACACCAGCTCACCTGGTCGAGCCCCGACGCGCCCGACACCGTCACCGCGCGCGCCGAAGGTCCCACTTGCCGCCAAGCCACGGTGACGCTCTCGATCCGCGATGCGCAGGGCAATCCGCTTTGGGCTTTTGCCGCGCCCTATCATATCCTCAAGGCTGGCGACGGGCCGCTCGACGAGACGTTCGCGGCGGTCGACGCTGCCGAGATGGACACGTTCTTGGCGCGCTGGGCCGATCTGAGTGTGCAGAACACCAGCGATTTGCCGCAATGGCGTGACGGCGAGGCGCGGCTCAGCGGCGAGACCTTCGCCTATTACACCGCGCTCGAACGTGAAGCCTATGAGATGTTGCGCGCGCGCGATCTGGCGATGGCGTGCTTTGCCGCCGCCGCTGAATCCACCACATGCCTGATCATCGATCCGTTTTCGCGCGCGCCGGCTATGATGGTCGCGTACGGGCCGTGAGAGCGGCCGTGCTGATCCTGGCATTGGCGGTGAGCGCCTGCGCGCGCGCCGCTCCGCGCTGCGACCGGCAAGCCGCGCACGAGTTCGCCTTTACCGGCGCCGAAAAGAGCGAGATCGCGATCGCCCGCTCCATCGGCGCCGACTGCGACAAGGCGATCGGCGTTTACACCTTGCTCGATTCCGAGGCGCGCCCGCTGTGGTCGTGGAGCGCCCCGCTGGAGCGCGCGTATGGCGATGTGTTTCCCTCCGGCGACACCGAGGCAATGGACAGCTTCCTGCAACGCTGGACAGAGCCCACGCTAGCGCGCACGCCGGCGGCGCCGGAATGGGAGCTGCTGGCGCCGGGGCAGACCGTGCTCGACCGCACCACCTACGAGGATTTGCGCGCCCGCGACCTGCCGATGCTGTGCCATTATTCCGGCGCCGCGCGCCAGACTTGCGTGTTCTGGGAGCCCGCCGCCGGCCTCGCGGGCCATTTCTATGACCGCGACGCGGCGGCCGAGCCCGCTCCCGAGCCCGAGGCGCCCCAATAAAGGCCGACTTTCGCGCCCGCGCCGCATTCGCTGCGCCGATTTCCCCCCTAGCTGCGCACGCCCTTTGCAGCGCTGGCAACCCGGCCTATCTTGCATGCACCGGCAATGGCGCCGGCTTTCAGAAAAGGAGGTGATCCATGTCTCATTGTCACCAGTTGGGGACGATTTCGCAGGTTTGGATCGCTTCCGAGCACGCCAACGCCTGACGAACTCGCCCAAAAGGCGCGACAATGGAAGGGCCGCTCACGCTTGCCGTGCGCGGCCCTTTTGCCGTTGCCGCCTCAACGCGACGCTTCTTTTTTCGCCTTCTTCAGCTTGCGCAGCGCGCTTTCTCGCTTCAACCGCGAGAGGTGGTCGATGAACAGGACGCCTTCAAGGTGGTCCATTTCGTGCTGGATGCACACCGCGAACACGCCTTCGGCCTCCTCCTCGATCGGCTCGCCGCGATAATCGCGATAGCGCAGCTTCACCCGGATCGGGCGCTCGACGTCGTCGAACACGTCAGGCACAGAAAGGCAGCCCTCCTCGTAAGGGGCGGTTTCCGCCGATTTCCAGAGAATTTCTGGGTTGATAAAAAAACGCGGCGCCTTGGGCTCTTCCTCCTTGGCCAGGTCCATGACGATGATGTGCAGCGGCTCGCCGATCTGGATGGCGGCCAGGCCGATGCCGGGGGCCGCGTACATGGTCTCCAGCATGTCATCCATCAGCGCCCGGTGAGCGTCGGTGACCGGCCCCTGGACGGGCGCGGATTTTTGCTTCAACCGGGGGTCCGGTGCGGTAATGATGGTGCGCAGCGCCATGGGGCTTCAGGTATTAAGCCCCGCGGCTTGCGTCAAGGAAGCGCGCCGCTCAGGAGCCCTGCATGAACGCGCGGATTTTGTTCAAGCTTTCGGGCGCGGCCGCACTGGCGGGCGGTATGCTGCGGATCGCCTCGGCGTTACCGCTGGGGCTCGATCCGATTGCCCTGGAATGGTTGTGGACCGGGATCGACGTGCTGCTGAGCCTGGGGCTGATCGGCATTTATCTCGTCCGCGCCGAAAAGCTGGGCTGGCTCGGGCTGGCGGGATTTACCCTGGCCATGGCCTCGCTCTCCTTCATAGGCGGACCCGACGCCGACGTCTTCGGCTTCTCCACCTACCAGCAAGGGGCCATGGCGTTGGCGATCTCGCTGGCGGGGTTTTCGCTGGCCTGGCTGCGCGTCGGCGAACGGCCATGGGCGCCGCCGCTGTGCTGGTTCGCGACCCTGATCGCCGCAGGCATCCCCGATTATGGCTTCATGGCCGCGGGCGCTTTGTTCGGCGCGGGCTTCCTCGCCGCCGGCTGGGACTTGCTGCGGCGGCGCTGACAGGCGATATGACCCGCGCAGGCAGGCGGCGGACGGTCGCCCCGCCAACCCGGTCAGGTCCGGAAGGAAGCAGCCGTAACGGGTTGCGCACGGGTCGCCGTCCTGTCTGCACTTGTCGCGGAGGGCTAAGCTCGCGAAATGAGCGAATCGCGTGCCCCGCTGCCAAAGCGCTTCTGGCCGCCGCCGTTGGAAACAGCGGATGTGCGAAAGGAGCAAACAAAGCTGACCGCGACGCTGGTGAACGCATTGGCGATCGCCTGTACGATCACCGGCTTCGTCGGCCCCCTCATCACAAGCATCCCTGACAGCGATTTGACCTTTCCCATCCGCGCCGGCTTGGTGGCCACGGGACTTACCCTTCATCTCGCTGCGCGGCTGATCCTGCGCTATATGTAGTTTGGAGGTCCCATGCTGGAAGAACCCTGGATCACTTTCGCCTTGATCATCGTCGGGACCGCCGTGATTGTCGCCGGCGCCTTCGCTCAAGATTGGCTCGCCGACCGCGCAGCTGCCCGGCGGGCGAGGAACGCAGCCAGCCATGCGGCGGAATAGATTTTGACTGAAGAGACATCCCGGTTCGGCGAAGCGCCCCCCGGCGGGGGCTATCTTGTGCTGGCGCGCAAGTACCGGCCGCGGACCTTTGCCGACCTGATCGGCCAGGAGGCGATGGTGCGCACCATCGCCAATTCGTTCGCGCTCGGGCGCATCGCCCACGCCACCATGCTGACCGGGGTGCGCGGCGTCGGCAAAACTACCACCGCGCGGCTGCTGGCGCGGGCGCTGAATTATCAACGCGGCGACATCAAAGAGCCGACGATAAACCTCGATCCTCCCGGCGAGCATTGTCAGGCGATCATGGAGAGCCGCCATCCCGACGTGTTCGAGATGGATGCGGCCTCGCGCACCGGCATTGGCGACATCCGCGAAATTCTCGACTCGGTGCGCTACGCCCCGGTGATGGCGCGCTACAAGCTCTACATCATCGACGAAGTGCACATGCTCTCGACGCAGGCCTTCAATGGCCTCCTAAAGACGCTGGAAGAGCCGCCGCCGCATGTGAAGTTCATTTTCGCCACCACCGAAATCCGCAAAGTGCCGGTGACGGTGCTGTCGCGCTGCCAGCGCTTTGATCTGAAGCGCATCGATAGCGAACGGCTGGCCGAGCATCTGGCAAATATCTGTGCCAAGGAAGGCGTGAAGGTTGACGCTGATGGCTTGGCGCTGATTGCGCGCGCGGCGGAAGGTTCGGCGCGCGATGGC
>JANNQT010000125.1:0-27060 GCA_031400895.1 Alphaproteobacteria bacterium
AGAGGCGCGCTCGACGGTCGGGTCGGGGTGGGCGAAGTACGGGAAATAGAGCAGCGGAATTCCGGCGATCTCCACCACCGCGCCCTGATAGGAAATGGTGCGGGTTTCGTGGTCCTGGATGGCGCGGCGCGCCCGCAGCGCCCAGGTCGGGGGCCGTTCGCCGGTCTCACATATCGGGCAGCTGGTATAGATGACGTTGCGCAGTTCGCTTTCGCCTTCGCCATGGCGCAGCGCCGCGCGCGCCGCCATGGTTCCGGTTTCACCGAGGCGCGCGCGCAGTTCGCGCGCGGCCCCGACATTCAGCGCCTCGTCGGCCTCGACCTCCTCGGCATAGGTGGTGGAGCCGTCCTCCAGCACGATTTGCACGTTGCCGACGGCGCGAATGGCGCCGCTGCCCAAATCGTAAACCAACCGGTCCGCGCGCAGTGAGCGGCCTCCATAGCGGACCTGCACGTCGCCTTCGGCGGTGACGGTGTTGGCTTGCTGGTCGTCGATCAGCTGGTCGGCTTCCAGCAGCACCGGGGTGCGGTTTTCGGCGGGGATTGAGGTCTGGGCAAGCGCGGCCGGGCTGGCGCAAACGGCCAAGGCCGCCGCGAGCGCGGCCCAGCCGAACGGCGTTCGTTCGGCCGCGCGGCCGTCACACTCCCCCGAACGGTGCATCCGCATCCCTCTTGTGCGACTCCCCTTGCTACCTAAGCGCCTCGGGCCCCACGCGTCCAGCGCCGGACGCCGCGCTGGCGAAACTGATTCCCGATTGCGTCCTTTCAGCCGTCCTCCAGGAACGCCACAATGGCGAGCGCAATGAACACCCCGGCCAGCGGGGCGCTCCAAGCCGCCACCGCGGTCGGCACCGTCTGGGTGATGGCGAAGGCCCCGGCGAGCTGGCTGTAAAAGAACAAAAACAGCCCAATGGAGACCCCCGCCGCGCCCCATTGGGCCAGATTTCCAAGCCTTTGCAGTTGTAAGGAAAAAGCAGCACCAAGAGCGGCCATTGCCGCCAGCAGCAGCGGATAAGCCAACAGGCCCTGCAGCTTGAGTTCGTAGCGGGTGGGGGCAAAGCCCGCGGCGCGGGCCTCGCTGATGAAGCCAGGCAGCGCCCAGAACGACAGCGTCGCCGGATTGACGAAGCGGTTGATCAGTTCGGCTTGGTCCAAAGTGGTGGGGATAGACAGCACGTCCTTGTGCTCGGGATCACCCCCGGGCGTCGCCTCGGTGAGATCGGTCAATACCCAGAATCTCGGAATGAGCTGGGCTTGGCCCACCCGCATGCGTCGGGCGAAGCGGAGCACCCCGTCGTGCACCTCGAAGAAGATGAAGGTGGCCCCGAGCAGCTTGGCGCCGCTGGGATCGACGCTGTCGGCGTGAATAACCACCTGTTCCTCGGCGCTGCCCTGGCGAATCCAAATGCCATTGGCGCCGCCGCGCTCGGGGCCCGAGAGAGCGCTTTCCTTCTGCGTCTCGAATTGCCGGTAGAGCTGCGCGCCCAGCGGATTGAGCGCGGTGACCGCAACGACGCCCAGCACCAGGCCGACCACGATGGCCGGGGCGAGGAAGCGCCAGGCTGAAACACCCGCCGCGCGCATCGCCACCAGTTCCGAGGAGCGGTTAAGGCCAA
The DNA here is from genome assembly GCA_031400895.1 of Alphaproteobacteria bacterium. Classification (GTDB taxonomy): domain Bacteria; phylum Pseudomonadota; class Alphaproteobacteria; order Caulobacterales; family Aquidulcibacteraceae; genus Vitreimonas. The sequence continues at coordinate 1,616 of JANNQT010000125.1, forward strand.
TCACCGCCATCATGGTTCCCGCCAGCACCACGAAGGGCAGCGTCTGCTCGACCAGCATCGGGGCTTTGAGCAGCGTCAGCCGCGCCGCGTCGAGCAAGCTCAACTCGGTGCGTGCGCCAACCGTGCGCATCTGCTCGACCAGGTCGATCAGCAAGATCGAGGCAAGCACGCCCGCCAGCGCGACGGCGACGCCGCCGATCACGCGCCCAACGATGTACCGGCCCAATCGAGAAAACAGAAAGCCCATCGCTTACGCCCCCGCCAGGATAGTCGGGCCTTCGCTGATCCGCCGCTTGCGCGGGCGCCTGCCGCCGAGCATGGCGCTGCAGACCAAAATCACCAGCAACGGCAGCGCATATTGCACAAGGTTCAGTTCTGGCGCGTCCTCTGCCGAAGGCGGCACCGCCAGCGCGACGAGCCGCACCACCAGCGCCACAATCGCCGCGTACATGATGCGCTGGCCATAACCGCCGCGGCTGAACTGCCCGCCCAGCATACCGACGATGGCGATCAGCGCCAGCGCGATATTGAGCAGCGGCGCGGCCAGCCGCGCATGCGCCTCGGCCAGGAATTTGCCGATATTGCGCTGGTCGAAATGGGCGGTGCGGTCGGGGAAGAATAGGTCGAACAGAGTGCGGTCGGAGGGCTTGAGGAAGAACAATTCCGGCTCCTCGAACGCGTCGCCGAGCTGCAACACGTAGCGATCGAAATCCAGCACATCGACGGCGCCTTCTTCGTTCATCCGCTGAATCTGGCCGTCACGCATGACGATCACCGGCGCGCGCGTACCGTTGAGCTCCACCGTGGCGATAGCGCCAGCGCGGGCGGTGTAGGTCACCGGCAATTTCGGGCGCGCGTCATCGACCATGAGATCGCGCAACTCGCCCCCGGCGCCGCGGCCGCTAGCGTAAAGCGTCAAGCCATCGGCGGGAAAGGTGAAGGAGCCCTCCTGAACCAGACTGGAGGCGATGTCGTTGCGCACCGAAAACAGGATCTCGCGCCGCTGCTCGGAAGCGGCCGGCTGAATGATCGCGCCGATGGCGAGGTGCGCCAGGGCGGCCAAGGTCGCCAATTGCACCACCGGTCGGGCGATGCTGCGCCGCGAGACGCCGGCCCCGAACAGCACCGCCACCTCGCTGTCGTTCCGCATGCGGTTGAGCGCGTAGGCGACGGCCATGAACACCGCCATCGGCAGGATAAGTGAGATCAGTTGCGGCAAGGCAAGGATCGTCACCCACGCGAACGCCAGGCCGGCGCGGCGGTTGGTGATGATCAGGTCGAGTTGGTTCAGCCCCTGGGTGAGGATGGCGATCGCCGCCAGCGCCCCCAATATGGCCAGTAGCGGCCCGAGCGCTTGGCGGAACACATAGGTCGAAACTGTGTTCATCACGCTCCCTTGACTGGCTCGCCCGAGGCCGCCCGCGCTTCCTAGACCGGTTTCGGGCGCGGTGGAAACAGGTGAGCAGGCGCGCCACCTGCTTTTCAATCCCGCGGCTGAAGGCTACCAAGCTCCGCGATTTGGTTTTCCCCGGGTGATGGCATGGAAATTCGATTTGTAACTGCCGGCGGCGGCGATGTGCTCGCGGTGATGGCCAGCGAGGGCGGACACTTGTTGCCGGCGGCCCAGGCGATCGACGCCGCCACCGGGGGGCGCGTCACCAAGGCGCTGGGCGCGATCCGCTTCAGCGGCGGCTTGGGATCGGCGGTCGATCTGCTGGCGCTGGAAGCTGTGGATTACGCCCGCGTGCTGGTGCTTGGCGTCGGCAAGGCGGAGAGCGCAGATGGCATGAGCGTCGAGCGCTGGGCCGGCCACGCGGTCAAACGCACCCTGACCTCGGGGGCCGAGAAGCTGGTGCTGCAGCCCGATGCGCTGCCGGGCGTGTCGCTGGCCGAGGCCGGCGCCCACGCCGCGCTAGGGGCGCGGCTCGCCGCCTATCGCTTCGATAGCTACCGCACCAAACTGAAGCCGGAGCAGGCGCCTTCGCTCAAGCTGGTCGAGATTGTTCTGGAAGCGCCGGCGCCGGCGCGGGCGCGCGCCGACAAGGATGCCGCCATCGCCGAAGGCGTGTTCTTCGCCCGCGACCTGGTCAGCGAACCGGCCAACGTGCTCTATCCCGCCAGCTTCGCCGAGCGCTTGCGCGATCTCGAAACCATTGGCCTCGAGGTCGATGTGCTTGAGCCCGAAACGATGCAGAAGCTCGGCATGGGCGCGCTGCTGGGCGTCGCCCAAGGCAGCGCCAATCCGGCGCGGGTGGTGGCCATGTCGTGGAACGGCGGACGCAAGGGCGCTCGCCCGCTGGCGCTGGTCGGCAAGGGCGTCACCTTCGACACGGGCGGCATCTCCATCAAGCCGGCCGGCGGCATGGAGGAAATGAAGGGCGACATGGGCGGCGCCGCCGCCGTCGCCGGGGCGATGAAAGTGATCGCGCTGCGCAAAGCTAAAGCCAATGTCGTCGGTGTGGTGGCGCTGGTGGAGAACATGCCCGGCGCCAACGCCCAGCGCCCCGGCGACATCGTCACCACCATGTCGGGCCAGACCATCGAAGTGCTCAACACCGACGCCGAAGGCCGGCTCATTCTCGCCGACGCGATCTGGTACGCGCAGGACAAGTTCAACCCGACGGCATTGATCGATCTGGCAACGCTCACCGGCGCCGTGATCGTGGCGCTTGGCCACGAACATGCGGGGCTTTACGCCAACGACGAAGATCTCGCCCAGGCGATCATTTCCGCTGGCGCAAGCGAAGGCGAGACGGTGTGGCGCATGCCGCTCGGCGCATGCCGCTCGGCGCCGGCTACGACAAGATGCTCGACAGCCCCAACGCCGACATGAAGAACATTTCCGGCAAGCCCGCCGGCGGCTCGATCGTCGCCGCCCAATTCATCAAGCGCTTCGTCAGGGAAGGCGTTCACTGGGCCCACCTCGACATTGCCGGCACCGCCTGGAAGTCCGGCCCCTACGAAGACCCGCTCTCCCCGGTCTGGGCCACCGGCTACGGCGTGCGATTGCTGAACCGGCTAATCGCGAACAAATTCGAGGAATGATTGCCGGAGACTGCAATCTCGGCTATTATCCGGATTATCCGGAGATCCTCCCATGCCAACGAAAACCGTGCCACCGAAGCCGCCCACGTCCGCTCGCCGCCAAAGCCGCGACTACAAGCCGGTGGAAGTGTCCTCGAGCGAGTTCGCCGGGCGATTCGGGCATTGGGCGTTCGAGGCGCAATCAGCCCCGATCAAGGTGGTCAACAACAAGACCGGCCAGGTGCTGGGCTATTTCGCCTCCGCGCGCGAGTTCAGCGAATTCGTGCGCTTGCGCGACCGCTTGCCGCGCGCGCTCTACGCCTGGGAGCTGGACGACGAGATGCTTGCGGAATTGCAGAAACCGCTGCCAGAGGATTACCCAGATTTAGACCATCTGATGGACGAATAGGTGGCTTGGGAACCTAGAGCCGGCGAGGTCGTGCCGTACTCGTTCCTGTGGGCGCACGAAAGCGCGCTTGGGGAGGAATCCGGGCGCAAGTTGCGGCCGTGTGTCATTGTTGTTGCTGTGCGCCGGATTGGCGCTGATGCGTTGCGCGTTGCGGTCGCGCCGATCACGACGCAAAACTTCCGGAACCGCGAAATGGTTGAGCTGCCGCCGGCAGTGAAACGCCAACTCGACCTCGACGACCGCCGATCCTGGGTGGTGTGCGATGAAATCAACCAATTTGAATGGCCTGGATTTGACCTGGGCCTTACGCCCGCCAGAACGAATTCCTTCGGCTTCTTGCCGCCAGCGTTGCTCAAGAAGATTCGCGCGGCAATCGGAGTGGCGCAGGGGCGCGGCGGGTTGTTGTCAACCAACCGAGACGATTGATGACCGAACTCTATTTCTATCACCTCGAACGCAGCGACCTGGAGCGGGCCTTGCCGCCGCTGTTGGAGAAGTGCCTCGCGCGCGGCTGGCGGGCGCTGGTGCGGGGGCGCGTTCCCGAGCGGCTGGAGGCGCTCGATGCCGTGCTCTGGACCTATCGCGACGACAGCTTCCTCCCCCACGCGCGCGAGGGCGATCCGGCGCGCCAACCGATTTGGCTGACCGACGCACCGGGCAATCCCAATTCCGCGCAGGTGCTGTTCGCCATCGACGGGGCCGAGCCGGGCGACATCGCCGGTTTCGAGCGCGCTTGCCTGGTGTTCGACGGTCGCGACGAAGCCGCCTTGGAAATGGCCCGTTCGCGCTGGAAAGAGGCCAAGCAAGCGGGGATAAATACCGCCTATTGGCGCGAGAGCGCCGCCGGCAAATGGGAGCAGCAGGCATGAAATGGGTTGTGTTGGCGATTTTGGCGCTGTCGGCCTGCACGCAGACGCCGCAGACCTATCGCGATCTCGAAAAGCTCGGCCGCGACTATCAGCGCGATGTCGCCGCCGCCCCGCAATCGGCCGAGGAGGCCACAAGGCGCGACACCTGCGGCGCGAGCCGCTTCCAGAGCTTGGTTGGAACCCCCGCCGCCGCCATCGATCGCGCCAGCCTGCCCGCGCACACAAGGGTGATCACCCCCGACATGCTGGTCACGCAGGATTTTTCGTCTAGCCGCCTCAACATCATGGTGGGAACAGATGGCAAAATCGGCTCGCTCGCTTGTTACTGATCCGCGCGTCGCGCTGGCGCTGCTCGGCGCCTGCGTGGGAGCGGCACTGACGGCGTCCGCGCCCGCTGGCGGACCAAACACGGCGCGCTTCGTGCTTGGCGGCGATGCTTGCGGGGCGAGCGCCTTCGCGCACTTGGTCGGCGAAGAATTTGCGACACTCGATCGCGCCGCCTTGCCCGCTGACACGCATGTCAATGCCGGCCTCGCCACCACGCTGCAATTCGAGCCGCAACGGCTGAACGTTATCCTCGACCCATCCGGCCGCGTCGCCGCGCTCGGGTGTTTCTGACGCACTTGGCGGGGCTGACGAGCGCGGCTATAGACCCCGCTGCCGATCCTCCCCCAGCGCCCCACCAGGAGCCCCCATGGCCGTTGAACGCACGCTCTCGATTATCAAACCGGATGCGACCAAGCGCAATCTCACCGGCGCGGTCAACACCGTGATCGAGACCGCTGGGTTGCGCATCGTTGCGCAGAAACGCCTGTGGCTGTCGGAGGGCCAGGCCGAGGGTTTCTACGCCGTGCACAAGGAGCGGCCGTTCTTTCGCGACCTGGTCGATTTCATGATATCCGGGCCGGTGGTGGTGCAGGTGCTGGAGGCCGAGGACGCGGTGGCGAAATATCGCGACGCGATGGGCGCCACCAACCCCGCCAACGCCGCTCCCGGCACCATCCGCAAGCAATTTTCCGAATCGATCGAAGCCAACACCGTGCACGGCTCGGACTCACTCGAAAACGCCGCCCGCGAGATCGAATTCTTCTTCAACGACCAGGAAATCGTCGGCTGATAGCGCGAGGGACGAAGGCGCCGTTGCCGGCGAGGACGCCGGCGGTCCATAATCATTCCCGCGCCAACCGCTTCAGCATTTCGCTCTGGTGATCCTGGCCGCCAAAGAACACCGCCAGCACGCGCACGATACGGGGCTCTTCGTCGATAATGAAATAGAACACCGCACGATCCTTGGTCACCCGGCGCAGGCCGGGCATGAGCTTGGGCAGAAGCGTGCCTTGCTTGGGCAGCCGCGCCAATTTTTCCATGGCTGCTTCAATCTGCAACACCCGCTTCGACGCACGCTCTTTCGCGCCGTCAAACCGTTCGCCAAAGCCCCGGTGAGATTTGATCAGGAATCGCAGAATTGCCTTGAGATCGCGCGTGGCTTGAGGCGAGCGCTCAAGCCTAAAGCGCTTCATCATCGTAGAGATCGCGCTCGCTGAATTCCGCGAGCATCCGCGCGGTCTGCCTGCGCCCCTCCTCCATCGAAATGAACGGCCCCTTGGCGCGCTCCTCCAGCAGCGCCTTGAGCGCGGCGGGATCGGACGGCCCCCTGGCGCGCGCTTCCAGCGCCTTGAGCACGGCGAGTTCGGCTTCCTGGGTCTCGCTCTGCGACCGCAGCAATTCGAGCCCGTGCTGCAGCACCGCGCTGAGACTGGGGTATCTCCCCTGCGCAACCAGCTCGCGGGCGAAGGCTTCCTGGGAATCGGTGAGGGAGATGGAGGCTTTGGCGGTCATGGTGCTACTGGGTAGCATAAGTCGGGCGGTTGGCCCAGTGCCCTCCATGGTATATATTGGTACTCATGTCCAAGAACACCTCCGTCACCCTCGGCGAGCATTTCACCGGCTTCATCGACCGGCAAATTACCCTCGGGCGCTTCGGCTCGGCCAGCGAAGTACTGCGCGCCGGGCTGCGTCTGCTGGAAGAGCGCGAAACCAAGCTCGAAGCGCTACGCGCGGCGCTGATCGAAGGCGAACAAAGCGGGACGTCCACGGCGTTCGATTTCGACGCTTTCCTGGCGCGCAAGAATGCCGCGCGGGAGCGATGAAAGGAAGCCTAGAATGACCAACGAGCATTGGCGTTTCTTCCTTGCTCTTGAGCAAGACGTCGAACGAACGACGCGCTTTGTTGAACCCGCTCAGGCAAACTACCGAACGTACTCCATTGAGTTTGCTCGCCTCATCATAAGCACTTGTTCTGAGGCGGATGTCGTCGCCAAAGTCTTATGCACGCAAATTGCTCCCAGCGCGCGCGCTGAGAACATCGATCAGTATCGCGCAACAATTCTTAATCAATTCCCGCAGTTCCACGCAGCGGTTGTACGCGTCCCGCGCTTTGGCTTGGCGATGCGCCCGTGGGATGAGTGGGGACGCGGCGAAAATCCTGGTTGGTGGCGCGATCACCAGCTTGTGAAACACCGAAGGCATGAGAATTTTGCAAAAGCCGATCTCGAACATTGCATCGTGTCCGCTGCCGGTCTGATGTGTCTGGTTTTGTATCTTTGCCGTGATGAACGGATCGGCATCGAGCGATCCGCTTTCTTCGACATGTCGCTGACCCCGGTCCTTAGTGGCACTTACTCGCTCCCCGACGATCCGTGTTGATCCTCAGATCCCCCGTCGCAGCCGCTCCACGTGCAGCTTCAGCCACAGCTGCCGCGCGCGCTTTAAGCGCTCCGCGGCGAGGATTTGTTTTATCTGCGCCAGCGTCTGCTCGAGCAGCGTATTGACCAGCACGTAATCGTATTCTTCCCAGTGCGAGATTTCGTCGAGCGAGCGCGCCATGCGTTTGGCTATGACTTCGTCGCTGTCCTGCGCGCGGGTGTGCAAGCGCCGTTCGAGTTCGGCCATTGACGGCGGCAGAATAAAGATCCCGACCACGTCCTCCGGCGCGGCGGCGCGCAGGGCGCGCGCGCCTTGCCAGTCGACATCGAATAAAACATCGCGGCCCTGGATCAGCAGCGCTTCCACCGGCGCGCGCGGCGTGCCGTAATGGGCCCCGAACACCATGGCGTGTTCGAGGAAATCGCCGCGGTCGGCCATTTGCTCGAAGGCTTCGCGCTCCATGAATTTGTACTCGCGCCCGTCGATCTCGGCCGGGCGGGCGGGGCGCGTGGTGGCCGAGACCGAGAGCGAAGTGTTGCCGTCGTCCTCGATCAGCTTCTTCGCCATGGTCGATTTGCCGGCCCCGCTCGGGCTCGACAGCACGAACATCAGCCCGCGGCGGGCGACGTGTTCATTCAACATTGGCGGCCTGCTCCTTGATCTGATCGACCACGCTCTTGAGCTCGAGGCCGATGCGGGTCAGCTCCAGTTCCGAGGATTTCGAACAAAGCGTATTCGCCTCGCGGGTCAATTCCTGGCCGAGAAAATCAAGCTTGCGGCCCGCCGGTTCCGGGCTGGCGAGCAATGCGCGCAACTCGCCAGCGTGCGCCACCAGGCGCTCCAGCTCCTCTTGCACATCCGTGCGCGTAGCCGCCAGCGCCGCCTCCTGGGCGAGGCGTTGCGGATCGAACTGAATATCCGAACCCAGCCCCGCCAGCCGCGTGCGAATGCGCTCCAGCGCCGCCGCCGGCGCCGCCGCCGCCGACTGGCGCGCGCGCGCGATCAGGCCATCCATGCGGTCGACAAGTTCACCCAGCACGCCCGTCAACATGCGCCCCTCGCTGGCGCGGGCCTCAAGCAGTTTGCTCAGCACCTGCTCGAAGCCGGCGATCAACGCCGCCTCCAGCGCCGCGCGCGCAGCTTCGCTCAACTCAGCGACGTCTTCGCTGACCACCACCCCGCGTAGCGCCAACACGCCGTCCCAGCGCGGCGCTTTCACGCGCTTGGCCTCGATGAGCGGCTCGCCCGCCGCCAGCAGCTTTTCCACCAGCGCCATATCGATGCGCACGGGCGGGGCCGCGGCCGCATCGCGCGCCAGCGTCAGCGAAACTTGCAGCGAGCCGCGCTTGAACGCCCTTCCCGCAAGCACGCGCGCGGGTTGCTCAAGCGTGTCAAACCCAGGCGGCAGCCGCAGCTTCATATCCAGCCCGCGCCCGTTGACGCTCTTGGCCTCCCAAATCCAGCGCTGCCCCGCGTGCTCGCCCTCGGCGCGCGCAAAGCCAGTCATGCCCGATATGCTCATGCGCGCCGGTCTAGGGGGACAGCCCTGAAAACGCCAGAGCGCCGCCTTGACTAGGCTTCAAACCACGCGCCAAAAGGCGGTCGAGGGATTCTGGAGGGTGTGATGGCGGTATTGTTCAACAAAGCGCGCGTGTTGGTTGCCATCTTGGCGGCCTGCTGGACTGGCTTGGCCGGCCAGGCGTTCGCGCAGCAAACCATCGCCGCCGGGCAGAACGTGCGCGGCGCGCTGGCGCGCGGCGACAGCCAGCTGTCGCAGGGCGAATTCGCCGACCCTTATGTGTTCCAGGGCCGCGCCGGGCAAACCATCACCGTGCGCATGGACGCGCGCTTCGACAATTACATTCTCATCACCGGTCCCAACGGCTTCAACCAGCAGAATGACGACGAAGCGCCGCCCAACACCAATGCCGGCCTTGCCGTCACCCTGCCAAGCGACGGCGCCTACACCATCATCGCCACCAGCCTCGCCGGCAACGTCACCGGCGATTACAGCTTGCGGGTCACCGCCGGCGGCAACGCGGCGCAACCGGCGGTCGCGGCGGGCGGGGCAATCGAGCCCGGCCAGGAATTGCGCGGCGCGCTTGCCTCCGGCGACCGACAACTGCCCAGCGGCGAGTACGCCGACAGCTTCACCCTCAACGCCGAGCGCGGCCAGCAATTGACCGTCGAACTCAACTCCAGCGCGTTCGACGCTTATCTCATTGTCCGAGGACCAGGCGGGCTCAGCGAGGATAACGACGACAGCGGCGAGCGCGGCTCAACCGACAGCCGCATTACAATCACCGTGCCCGAAAGCGGCCAGGTGGTGATCAGCCCGACCTCCTATCGTCCGGGGGAAACCGGCGCCTATGCGCTCAGCGTGCGCGCCGCCGGCGCCGGCCAGCAAGCCAGCGCGCCCACCAGCGCCATCGCCATCGCCATCGGCCAGCGCCGCAACGCCGCCCTCGCCAATGGCGATGGGCTGCTCGATTCGGGCGAATTGCGCGACGTTTACACGCTGCGCGGCCGCCGCGGCCAGCAGCTCGAAGTGCGCATGAACTCGGCTGAGTTCGACCCTTACGTGGCGATTTTCGGCCCCAGCGAATTTAGCGCCTTCAACGACGACGACACCGAGAACAACACCCACAATTCGCGCCTGCTGGTGACGCTGCCCGCCGACGGCGACTACCGCATCATGGCCACCTCCTACGCCGCCGGCGAACGCGGCAGCTATAGCCTGGCGATCGCCGAGACCAACGAAATAACGCCGGGCCAGGGCATCGCCTCGAACGGCGATGCGCTTGAGTTCGACCGCGCCGTGAACGGCGCGCTCGCCAGCGGCGATACCACGCTGCCCAGCGGGGAGTTCACCGACACTTACCGCTTCCGCGCCGAGGCCGGCCAGCGCATCCGCATCGACATGGGATCGAGCGCGCTCGATGCCTATTTGATTCTGGTCGCCCCCTCGGGCGCGCAGGAGGACAACGATGACGGCCCCGGCGGCGGCCGCGACAGCCTGCTCGAAACGGTGCTGGCCGAGAGCGGCGAATACAGCCTCATCGCCACCTCGTACCAGCCGGCGGAAACTGGCGCTTACTCGCTGCGCCTTAGCACATCGGCCGCGAGCGCTGCGGCGCCGCGTCCGCCAGGGCAAGCGGGGCGTGTGTTCGCTGTGATGGTCGGCATCGCCGATTATCAGGGCTACGCCAACAATTTGAGCTATACCGACGAGGACGCAGTGAAGATGGCCGAGGCGCTGCGCCGCGCCGGCGTGCTCGCCGACCAGAGCGTTGTCTTGACCAACGGCCAGGCGACGCGCGCGGCGGTGACCGCGGCGTTCCAGCGTGTTGCCGCGCAAGCGGGCCCGAACGATACCTTCCTGTTCTTCTATTCCGGCCACGGCACCCAAACCGCCTCCGCGGCAGGCGCCAACGAGCCCGACCGGCGCGATGAATCCATCGTCATGGTCGATGGTCTCATCTCCGACGACGAGATGGCGCGGATGTTCACCCAGGTGCATGCGCGCACTTCGATCATCGCGCTCGATTCCTGCTTCAGCGGCGGCTTTGCCCGCGACGTGGTGGCCCAGCCGGGCGTCATGGGTCTGTTCAGCTCCGAGGAGGATCTGACCAGCGCCGTGGCCGACAAGTTCCAGGCCGGGGGCTATCTTTCGCTGTTCCTGCGCAACGGGCTGGCCGGGGAAGCCGATGCCAACAGCAATGGCGCGCTCACCGCCGGCGAACTCTCGGTCTATCTGCGCCAGCAATTCGCCGCCAACGCCCAGAACGTGGAATCCACCACCATGGAAGGCGCGCGCAATTACCAATTCCTGGTGGTCGATCGCGGCGGCGTCGGCGTCGATGACCAGGTGCTGGCGATCCGGCGCTGAGCTTGGGGCGTCGTGAAAGGGCTCATCCTCCTTGCCGCGGTCGCGCTTGCGGCTTGCGCCTCGTACGGTGCGCAGAGAACAAGCATCGCGCAATCGTGCCGCTGGGTTGTGGCCCCGGTGGCAGACACAAGCTCGGCGGCGCGCGAGTTGGCGCGCACCTGCGCCTGCGCAGCGCGGGGCGTGGAGGCCGAATGGGAGGCAGATAGGTTGGCGCGCTTTGACGCCGGCTTGGCCGAGCACGCCCGCCGCATGGAGGCCTGGACGCAGCGCACCACCATCGGCGGCCTGTTGTCCGGAATCAGTGAGCCTCCCCCAGACATCGACGCGCAGCTAATGCCAGACATGCAAGCGTTTGGCCTGCACCTTCGCGACTGCGAGCGCACCGATATGGAGTACTGAGAACGCTCGGTCGTGGACTTCGCGATCAAGCGTCTGTAGTTCGCAAGCGTTCAGCGCCCCGCCCGTTCCGCCGCCAGCCGCTCGCGCTCGATCACGCGCCAGCGCGCGACGTTGGCGTCGTGCTCACGCAGGGTGGCGGCGAAGGCGTGGCCGCCAGAGCCGTCGGCGACAAAAAACACGGCGTCGGATTGGGCGGGATTGGCGGTCGCTTCGAGCGCGGCGCGGCCGGGATTTGAAATCGCGGTCGGCGGCAGGCCATCGATGCGGTAAGTATTGTAGCCGGTGTCGAGACTGATCTCGCTCTGCCGGATCACCCGCGGCTGCCCACGCGCATCGACCAGGCGCCCGTCGCGGCAGCGGCCGGGAAAGCGCACGCAGATTCCGTAAATGATGGTGGAATCCATCTCCAGCCGCATCGGCCGCTTCAAGCGGTTGACGATCACAGCCGCCACCAGCGGCCGCTCGTGGGCCACGCCGGTTTCGCGCTCGACGATCGAGGCCAGGATCACCAATTGCTCAGGCGTTGCCGCCGGCACATCGGGGGAGCGCTGCGCCCAGATCTCGGCCAGCGCCGCGTCGCGCTTGTCGCGCATCTGGCGCAACAGCGCCGCGCGGGTCATGCCGCGCTGCACGTGGTAGGTGTCGGGCAGCACCGAACCCTCGGGGGGCGGCGCGGGCATTTCCCCGGTCAGCAGCTCCGATTCCTGCAGGATACGCATTACGCCGGCGACGGTGATGCCTTCGGGAAAGGTGATCTTGTGCTGCAGCGCGTCGCCGCCCGCCAGCAGGGCGACGATCTCATGCAGCGAGGCGCGTGCGGGAATTTCGTACTCGCCGGCCTGCAAATCCCGGTCGCGCGCGTAGACCAAGTGGGCGGCGCGGAACAGCCGGGCATCGCGGATCAGGCCCTGGCGCGCCAGTTCCTGGCCGATGCCGGTGACGGTGGCGCCGCGCTCGACCACAAAAGCGGTGCGCGCCTGTGCCGGCCCTTGGCGATTGGCTTCGGCGTTGAAGGCGAACGCGCCGACGGCCAGCGCAATCGCCGCCACCAGCAGCAGCGCCAGGCCAATCGATAGGAGGCCCCAGGATCTACGGGAATCCACCGGCCGCACGGGGCTGCGTCTTGTCATCAATCCACCGCGGTCAGGACCAGGGCCGCATTGGTGCCGCCGAACCCGAACGAGTTCGACATCGCCGCCCGCACTTTGCGCTGTTTGGCCTTGTGCGGCGTCAAATCTATGGCGGTGGCGAGCGAGGGATTGTCCAGGTTCAGCGTTGGCGGGATCATGCCATCGCGCATCGCCAGCGCGCAGAAAATTGTCTCCACCGCCCCCGCCGCGCCGAGCAAATGCCCGATCGCCGATTTGGTCGAGGACAGCGCGAGCCCGGTGGCGGCAGCGCCGAACATCCGCTCGACCGCCCGCAGTTCGATTTCATCGCCCAAGGGCGTGGAGGTGCCGTGGGCGTTGATGTAATCGATGTCGGCGGGGGTAAGCCCCGCATTGTTCAGCGCCGCCTTCATGGCCCGGAAGCCTCCGTCGCCGTCATCGGCCGGCGCGGTGATGTGATGGGCGTCGCCGGTTAGGCCGTAGCCTTTCACCTCGGCGTAAATCTTGGCCCCGCGCGCTTTCGCGTGCTCGTACTCCTCCAGCACCACCACGCCCGCGCCTTCGCCCATGACAAAGCCGTCGCGGTCCTTGTCGTAGGGGCGCGAGGCGCGTTCAGGGGTTTCGTTATAGCCGGTTGAAAGCGCGCGCGAGGCGCAGAAGCCGGCCATGCCGAGCCGGCAGATCGCCGCTTCGGTTCCCCCGCTCACCATCACATCGGCGTCGCCATTGACGATCAGCCGCGCCGCGTCGCCGATGGCGTGCGCGCCGGTGGCGCAAGCGGTGACCACCGCGTGGTTTGGGCCCCTGAGCTTGTAGCGGATCGAGACTTGGCCGGAGACCAAATTGATCAGCGCGCCTGGAATAAAGAACGGGCTGATTTTTCGTGGGCCCTCGCGCTCCAGCAGCAAGGCGTTTTCGGCGATGACGTTGAGCCCGCCGATGCCCGAGCCGATCAGAACGCCGGCGCGTTGCTGTTGCTCGGCGGTCTCGGCCTTATAGCCGGAATCGGCGATGGCTTCGTCGGCGGCGGCCATCCCGTAGAGGATGAAATCATCGACCCGGCGCTGCTCCTTCGGCGACATCGCCTTGTCAGGATCGAAGGCATGCGCATCGCCAGCGCCGCCGCCGCGGCCATCGACGCGCGGCACGATGCAGGCGATCCGGCAGGGCAGATCGTCAACCTTGAAGTGCTCGATTTTGTTGGCGCCGGAACGGCCGGCGAGCAGCCGCTCCCAGGTGGCCTCGCGCCCCGCGGCCAGCGGGGTGACAAGCCCAATGCCAGTGATGACGACGCGCCGCTGCATCGGGCGCGGCGGGCCTTAGCCCGCCTTCTCCGAGATAAACTTCACCGCATCGCCAACGGTCTGGATGTGCTCGGCGGCGTCGTCGGGGATTTCGATGCCGAACTCTTCCTCGAAGGCCATCACCAGCTCGACATTGTCGAGGCTATCGGCGCCCAGATCGTCGATAAAGCTTGCTTTATCAGTCACCTTCTCCGGCGCGCACTCGAGGTGCTTGATCACGATCGCCTTTACGCGCTCCAACACTTCCGACATGCACGCCTCGCCAGGTAGTTTCTGTAATGGGGTAATACGCCCTCCCGGGCGCCGTGAGCGGCCTTTTGACCACAGCAGCGCCCCGGCGCAAGCTTTTTTCGCTTTTTGCCTGGGCGTGGGCGCGCTTAAATCATCGCCATGCCGCCATTAACGTGCAGGGTCTGGCCGGTGACATAGGCGGCTTCCTCGCTGGCGAGATAGACCGCCGCCGCCGCCACGTCCGCGCCCTCGCCCAACCGGCCGGCCGGGATCTTGGTCATCATGGCGCTTTTCTGCGCCTCGCTCAGCACATCCGTCATCGGCGAGGCGATGAAGCCCGGCGCGACGCAATTGGCGGTGACATTGCGGCTGGCCACCTCGGCGGCGAGCGACTTGGTGAAGCCGATCATGCCGGCCTTGGAGGCGCAATAATTGGCCTGGCCGGGATTGCCCATCACCCCCACCACCGAAGTGATGCCAATGATCCGACCCCAGCGATTTTTCATCATGCCCCGCAGCGCCGCGCGCGAAAGCCGGAAATAGCTCTCCAGATTGATTTTGAGCACGTTCTGGAAATCCTCGTCCTTCATGCGCAACAGCAGCCCGTCCTTGGTGACGCCGGCGTTGGCTACGAGGATATCAAGCCGCCCGCCAAGGGCAGCCTCCGCTTGCCCCACCAGCGCATCGACGGCGGCGCTATCGGAGAGATTGCAGGGCGTAATCGGGTGATCGCCGCCGATCTCGCCGCGCAGCTTCTCCAACGCCTCCACCCGCGTGCCCGAGAGCGCCACGCGCGCGCCCTGGGCGGCCAACGCTTTCGCGATCGCCCCGCCTATGCCGCCCGAAGCGCCGGTGACCAAAGCGGTTTTGCCTAAAAGTGAGAACATAGCGCCATCCATACTCAAACACTCTTCGCGAACGCTTCCAAATCCGCCGGTTCGTTCAGCGCCAGCGTTTCCGCGTCCGGCGCGTTGCGTTTGACCATGCCGGAGAGCTGTTTGCCGGCGCCGATCTCGACGAAGCGTGAAACCGCGCCCTCTCCGACCATCCATTCCACGCTTTCGCGCCAGCGCACGCGGCCAGTCACCTGCTCCACCAACAAGCGCCGGATGCTCGCCGGTTCACTTACTGCGCGCGCGGTGATGTTGGCGACTAGCGGAACCGCCAGCGGCGCGATTTCGGCGCGCGCCAGCGCTTGCGCCATTGCCTCCGCTGCAGGCGCCATCAGCGGCGAATGGAACGGCGCGGAGACGTTGAGCGCAATGGCGCGCACGCCTTTTTCCTTGGCGTAGGCGAGCGCCGCATCCACGCCGGCCTTCGATCCGGAGATCACCACATTGCCAATGTTATTGTCATTGGCGACGACGCACACGCCCGCTTCCGAGCCCTTGGCGGCGATCTCCTCGGCGGCGGCGACATCGACCTTGCCGATCAAAGCCGCCATCGCCCCCGCACCCACCGGCGCCGCCGCCTGCATGGAATTGCCCCGAATGCGCAGCAGCCGCGCCGCCTCGCTCACGGTGAGCGCGCCCGCCGCCGCCAGCGCTGAATACTCTCCCAGCGAATGCCCGGCCACGAACGCGGCGCGGCTCACCGGCACGCGAAATTCCCGCTCCAGCGCGCGCATCGCCGCCAGGCTCACCGCCATCAGCGCCGGCTGCGCGTTGGCGGTCAGTGTGAGTTCCTCCACCGGCCCCTCGAAGATCAGCCGCGAGAGCTTTTCGCCCAGCGCCTCATCGACCTCCTCGAACACTTCGCGCGCCGCCGCGAAAGCCTCGTGCAAACCCTTGCCCATTCCGGGCGCTTGGCTGCCCTGGCCAGGAAAAATAAAAGCCGTGCTCATGGCCGCCGGGTTAGCGCCGGCGTCGCGGGGGCACAAGCAAGGTGCGCGCGCCGGCCTACCTAGAACGAGAGCGGGGTTCTCCTAGCAGGCGATTCATAGGGCGTCGTTCCGTGTTCGAGGCGTAAATAAACCATCTGTGGACAGCGTGTGGATAAGCGGGCCGGCTTGGCGCGCGGCACGACGGATTTCAGTGGGGATTGAGAAATGCGCGCCTGGAAGCCAACGTTGTTCGCGGCCACGTTTTTCCTGGGCGCCATGGCGATCGCCGCCCCAGTGCTGGCCAGTGGCGACGACGACGACGATGGCTGCGGCAGCAGCTGTGGAAACAATGGCCAAAACGGGCAAAACGGCGCGAACGGCGCCAATGGTCAGAATGGGCTGAACGGCGCCAACGGGGTGAACGGCGCCAATGGCGCGAACGGCGTGAACGGCGCCAACGGCGCCAATGGTCAAAACGGGTTCAACGGCGCCAACGGGGTGAACGGCGCGAACGGCTTCAATGGCGAAAACGGCGTGAACGGCGCCAACGGCGCCAATGGTCAAAACGGGTTCAACGGCGCCAACGGCGCCAACGGGGTGAACGGCGCGAACGGCTTCAATGGCGAAAACGGCGTGAACGGGGCCAATGGGGCGAACGGCCAGAACGGGTTCAACGGCGCCAACGGCGCCAACGGCGCCAATGGGGTCAACGGGTTCAACGGCGGCAACGGCGCCAACGGTGCCAACGGCTTTAACGGCGAAAATGGCGCCAACGGCTTTAACGGCGCCAATGGCGCGAACGGCGCGAATGGCGCAAACGGGCAAAATGGCGCAAACGGCGCCAGTGGCGAAAACGGGGCCAATGGCCAGAATGGGCAAAATGGCCAGAACGGCCAGAATGGCCAGAGCGGCGCGGCGGGGCGCGACGGCCGCGACGGGCGCGCCACCGAAATCCCGGTCTCCACCGCTTATTCCGCCCCCACCATCGCCACCGAGGACACCTGCATGGGGTCGAGTTCGGTCGGCGCGCAGGGGGTGGCGTTCGGCCTTTCGCTCGGCACCACTTGGCAGGACCACAATTGCCGCCGCCTCAAGAACGCGCGCGAGCTTGCCGCTATGGGCTTTGACCGCGCCGCGGTGTCGTTGTTGTGCGTCGATGAGGATGTGCGCGACGCCATGGCCACCGCCGGAACCCCGTGTCCCGGCGCGCCGCCGGCGCAAGTTTCCGGCGGCGGCAACGAACGCGTCGCGGCGCGCCGCTAGGGCGCGAGCCGGTGGCCAAGCTCACCCTCGGCCCGATGCTGGCGACGCTCGCACTCGGCGCGGGCGCGCTAGGTTCGGCCGCGCAGGCCAGATCCATCGACAGCGGCGACACTGGGCTGGATTCCAGCAAGACGCGGACCAAGCCCAGGTCCGCCGCCCCGCTCCAACCTGACCTCGATCTCAGCCAAATCCAGGGTTCTTGGCAAATCCATGGTTCTTGGGGCGTGGACACGCTCTCCGGCCAAGACGGCGGCGATGGCCAGGACGGCGCCGACGCGCTGCGCATCCCCGCCTCCACCGCCATCGCCCCCGGCCTGATTGCCTCCTCCGACACTTGCATGGGCTCACGCGTTTCAGCGGGCCAGACTGCCGGCATCGGCCTCTCCGTCGCCAGCACTTGGCAGGACGACAATTGCCGCCGGCTGAAGAACGCGCGTCAGCTCAACGCGCTCGGCTATCGCCGCGCCGCGGTGGCGCTGCTCTGCATCGATGACGAGGTGCGCGAAGCCATGCGTGTGGCCGGCACGCCGTGCCCGGGCGAGGAATTGGTGTCGTTTGCGCCCGAGCCGCAGCCTGAACCAGAGCCGGCGCCGCCGCCGCAATGGCCGCGCTACGCGGTGCTGTTCGATTTCGATTCCGCCACGCTGAAAACCGAATCCGACGCAACATTGCAGCAAATGCTGGCGGTGCTGCAGGCCGACCCAAGCGCCAATATCGAGATCGTCGGCCACACCGATTGGGTGGGAACCGACGCCTACAATCTCGCCCTCTCGCAACGGCGCGCGCAAGCAGTGGTGGACTGGCTGATCGCCCACGGCATCGCCGCCACGCGGGTCAACGCGGTGGGCATGGGCGAAGCCGAACCGGTCGCCGAAAACACCAATCCAGCTGGGCGCCAACAAAACCGCCGCGTCGAAATCCGCCGACGCTAGCCCTTCCTTCGGACCGCCGGCTTCCAGCCGGCCCTTGTTGTATGGGGCGGTCAGGGTGGTTTAAGCACGCGCGGGGGCGGGTTCCAAGCTTCCGGAACGAAGCGCTCTTTTTCTTGCCGGCAAACAAGGGCGGGTCTTCAGACGCGCGGTCCGAGGCGACGCCGCTTCGCGTGGGGAGAGTTTTTCCGGGCCTTTGCGGGCGGGGGGCTCTAGGCTCGCGCGTCCATGTTAAGCGGAAAGGCCATTTCGTGTTCGGCAGAAGCCTTGTTGTCCTGATCGTGTGCGCGGCGCTGGCGGCTTGCGGCGGCGGCGGTGCTGCCGACAGCAGCGTCGCCGGGGGCCCGCTGGTGGAGGTGGTGACGGTGGCGGCGGCGGGCGCGGGCGATGTGCGCGCCAGCGGCATGGTCGGCTATCGCCGCGAGCCGCCGCTTTCGTTCACCTCCCCAGGCGTGGTCGGCGCGATTTATGTCGATGCAGGCGACCAGGTGCGCCGCGGTCAGCGTTTGGCCACGCTGCGCCGCATCAGCGTCGGCGCCAACGCGGGCGAAGCGGAGATGGCCCAGGCCAATGCCGAGCGCGACCTGGCGCGCACGCAAGCCTTGTTCGACGCCGGCTTCGTCTCGCAGGCGCGCCTCGATGACGGGCGCCTGGCGGTGGAGCGCACCCGCGGCGCTTCGGTGCTCACCGCGCCCGCCGACGGCATCATCCTGCGCCGCGACGGCGAGCCGGCGCAGACCGTCGCCGCCGGGCAAGCGATTTTGGTGCTGGGCGAGACCGCCTCGCACCTGATCGTGCGCGCGCCGACCTCGCCCGGCGAGGCCGCCCGGCTCAAGCTTGGCGATTCCGCCCGCGTTCACGTCAGCGAACTCGGCGGCGAGCCCCGGGCCGGGCGCGTCACCCGCATCGCCGCGCAGGGCGACCGCGCCACCGGCGCTTTCGAGGTCGAGGTCGAAGTGACCGACCCGCGCGGGCTGCGCTCGGGCATGGTGGCTTCGGTCGAGATCGCCGCCGCCCCCGCCGCGCGTGCGGAAATCGTGATCCTGACGCCGACGCTGTCGCTGCTCGACGCCCGCGCCGACCAGGGCATTGTATTCGTGGTCGATGCCGAGAGCGTGGCCCGGCGCCGCAGCGTGCGCACCGCGGGCATCACCCAGGAAGGCGTGCTGGTGGTGGAGGGACTCGCCAGCGGCGAGCGCGTGATCTCGGCGGGCGCCGCCTATGTGCGCGACGGCGAGAGCGTCCGCATCGCCGCGCCAACCCGATGACGGCGATCACCCGCTTCTTCGTCGACCGCTGGCAGTTCAGCCTGGTGCTGTTCGCGCTGCTGATCGCGTTGGGGATCGGCGCGGTGGCGGCGATTCCGAAATCCGAGGATCCGGTCGTGGAATTCCCCGGCGTCTCGGTGGCGGTGGTGCTGCCGGGCGCCGACGCCGAGCAGATGGAGCGCCTGGTCGCCATCCCGCTCGAGAACGCGTTCAACGAGATCGACGATATCCAGGACATCGAATCCTCCTCCCGCGCCGGAATTGCCGTGGTCGGCGTCGAGTTCGAATGGGGCGTCGATCCCGCGGAAAAATACGGCGAAGTCGTCCGCCAGGTGAATCTGGTGCGCCCCACCCTGCCCGAGGGCGTCGTCGATGTGCGCACGCGCCGCTACAATCCCGCGCAGGCCAGCGTGGTGCAGATCGCGCTGGTCAGCGAAGACGCCCCGTTCCGGCAGATGGAGGCCTACGCCAAGCAATTGCGCGATTCGCTGGAGCGCGCGCCCGGCGTGCAGCAGGCCGATGTCTGGGGCGCGCCGCCGGCGGAAGTTCGCATCGGCGCCGATCTCGACAAGCTCGCCGCCTATCGCTTGCCGTTGACGGCGGTAGCGGACGCGCTGCGCCGCGAAGGCGTCGATGCGCCGATCGGCGCGGTCGAAGCAGGTGGCCGCCGGCTCAATCTGCAAGCCTCCGGCTCGTTCGATAGTCTCGAGGAAATCCGCGGCGTGGCGCTGCGCGCGGAGGCGGGCTCGTTGCTAACCGTGGGCGATGTCGCCGAAGTGGCGTGGGCCAATGACGAGCGCGCCCACATCACCCGCTACAACGGCCAGCGGGCGCTATTCGTCAGCGCGCGGGCGCGGCTTGGACAAGACATCTTCCCGGTGCTCGAAGCGCTGCGCGCGCGCATCGATGCCTTCGCCGCCTCGCTGCCGGATAACATCACGCTCGAACGCGGCTTCGACCAATCCGACACCGTGAGCCACCGCCTGGGCAGTCTCGGCCGCGATTTCTCCATCGCCATCCTGATGGTGCTGCTGACGCTGTTGCCGCTCGGCTTGCGCGCTTCGCTGGTGGTGATGGTGTCGATTCCGCTGTCGCTGGCGATCGGGGTGGTGGCGCTGCAGACACTCGGCTTCTCGCTCAACCAGCTTTCCATCGCCGGCTTCGTGCTGGCGCTCGGCTTGCTGGTGGACGACAGCATCGTCGTCACCGAGAACATCTCCCGGCATTTGCGCGCCGGCCTGCAACCGCGCGAGGCCGCCATCGCCGGGGTGGCGGAAATCAACGTCGCCGTGATCGGCTGCACCGCCACTTTGATCTTCGCCTTCCTGCCGATCATGGCGCTGCCGGAGGCCTCGGGCGCGTTCGTGCGTTCGCTGCCGCTGGCGGTGGTGGCGACCATCCTCGCCTCGCTGTTGGTGGCGCTGACCATCATTCCGTTTCTGGCCAGCCGCGCGCTGCCGCGCTCGGCGGTGGGCAAGTCCAACGCGCTGCTCGACGGAGTGATGGGCGCAATCCACGCCATCTACCGCCCGGCGCTGCATTTTGCGCTGGAGCGGCCGCGCCAGACGGTGGCGGCGGGACTGGCGGCGTTCTTCCTCTCGCTCGGGCTGGTGCCGGTGCTCGGCTTCAGCCTGTTTCCCGAAAATGACAGCCCCTATTTCCTGATCGATGTTGAAGCGCCCCAGGGAGCGACGGTGAGCGAAACCGACCAGGCGGTGACCTATGTCGAAAGCGTGCTCGGCGATTATCCGCGCATCGTCTGGCGCTTCGCCAATAGCGGGCGCGGCAATCCGCAAATCTATTACAACGAAATTCCCCCCGAGCAGCTTTCCAATCTGGGCCAGGTCTATGGCCGGTTTGACCGCTGGGAACGGCGCAAGGATCTCCGCACGCTAGAGCAAATCCGCGAGCGGCTCGACCAATATCCCGGCGCGCGCATCAATCTGCGCCGCTTCACCAACGGCCCGCCGATCGAGGCGCCTATAGCGGTGCGCGTCACCGGCGCCGACCTCTCCGCCATCGATCAGATCGCCGCCGAGGTCGAGCGCATCCTGATCGCTGCGCCGGGAACCCGCGACGTCACCAACCCGAACGCCGAGCGCCTGCTCGATCTCGAACTCAACATCGACACGGCCGAGGCGGCGCTGCGCGGGGTGCCGGCCGGCGCCGCCGACCAGCAATTGCGCATCGCCGTCGGCGGGCTGACCGTCGCGCAATTCCGCGATCCTTCGGGGGACGCGTTTCCGGTGGTGCTGCGCGCGCCGCGCGACGGCGCCATGCCGCTCGCCGCGCTCGATCGGCTCTATGTGTGGAACGGCCAGGGCGGAGCGACGCCGCTCTCGGCGATCAGCGAACCGCGGCTGGAGGCGGGCCCGGCCTCGATCGACCGGCTGCAACGCCAGCGCACCGCCACCGTCACCGCCTACACCCAAGCAGGCTTCCTCACCGGGGAAGTGACGCGCGAAATCGCCAAGCGGCTCGAGAGCTTGAGCCTGCCGCCCGGCTACGCGCTTTCCTTCGGCGGCCAGGCCGAAGCGCAGCAACGCAGCTTCGGCGGCCTCGGGCCGGCGATCATGATCGCCATCTTCGGAGTGCTGGCGGTGCTGCTGCTCGAGTTCGGTTCGTTCGCGGTGACCACCGTGGTCGCGTTCGTGATCCCGTTCGGGATCATGGGCGGGCTGATCGCGCTCTGGATCGGCGGGGAATCGCTGTCGTTCACCGCCATTATCGGCTTCATCGCCCTGATCGGCATCGAGATCAAAAACTCGATCCTGCTGGTCGAGTTCGCCAACCAAGCGCGCGTGCGCGGAACACCGCTACGCGAGGCGATCGAGCAGGCCGGCGAGGTGCGCTTCTTGCCGGTGCTGCTCACCAGCGCTACCGCCATCGGCGGCATGGCGCCGCTCTTGTTCGAGGATTCGCCGCTATTCTCGCCGATCGCCATGGTGCTGATCGGCGGCCTGATCAGCTCCACGCTGATCGCCCGCATCGTCACTCCCGCCATGTATCTGCTGCTGGCCCCAAAGGAAAACGGCGCCAGCGCGGCGGCGGCGGCGATTTAGCCCGCCAGTTCCGCCCGCATCAACGCCCCCACCTCCGCCAGCGCCTTGGTCGCGGTCTTGGAATAGGCGGTGAAGTTCAGGCCGCCGTGCATGAGCACCGGGTATTTGCGCTCGACCACGCGCACGCCCGCGCGCGCCAGCGCCTCGGCGAAGGCCTTCACATCGGCGCGCACCGGATCGAGCGGGCCGCCGGCGGCGAGGATGGTCGCTGGCGCGGCGGCAAGATCCACATCGAGCAGCGATGGCAATTGCTCCGCGCCGAGGCTGCGGGCGATATAGAGCGCCGCCACTCGGCCAATGATGCGGAAATTGCGCAGCTCCTCCTCGGCCCAGAGCGAATCTTGTACATGCACCAGCGGGTAGAGCAGCACCTGCAGCGCCACACTTCCCGGCGCGGCGCGGTTGAGCTCCAGCGCCAGGGTGGCGGCGAGATAAGCGCCGGCGCTGTCGCCGGCAAGCGCGATGCGGCCGGGCGCCGCGCCAAAGCCTTGCCCCCGGTGCAGCGCCCAAGCGCAGGCGGCGCGCGCGTCCTCGATCTGGCCGGGAAAGCGCGTTTCCGGGGCCAGCCGATAGCCCACCGACAGCACCCGCCCGCGCGACGATTGCGCCAGCCACGAACAGATCGAATCGTGGGTGTCGATGTCGCCGCACACGAACCCGCCGCCATGGAAATAAACCACGAGCGGGGCCCCCTCGGCATCGGCGCCCTGGTAATAGCGCGCGCGCAACGGCCCGGCCGCACCGGGCAGCTCAAGGTCCTCGACCCGCGCCAGCCCGCTCGCCCGCGCCGCCGGAACCGCAAGCAGCATGCGTAATGCCCGGCGCGTCTGCGCCAGAATCGCGGCCTCGATCTTTTCCGCTGCGCTCACTTGGGCAGGCCCTCACACTCGAAAACATGGCGGCGTAAAAGATCCCACCCTGGGACGCCGCAGCGCGGCCGGGCCCGGGACCCATAAACACCAAAGTCCGCGATCTTGGGTCCCAGAATTGCGCTCACGCGAAATCCGGGAATTGGTGGTTAGGGACGCGTCACCTGTTCTTATACCAACGGCCCTAAGCATTGATCCGTCTCTGAACCCAAGGATTCCGTCATTCCGGGGCTCGCCAAGCGAGAACCCGGAATCCAGGAGCAACGAACGCGGCTGTTGCCGGCTGGATTCCGGATCGCGCTCCGCGCGTCCGGAATGACGGAGCTTGACATCGTGGTCACGGGTCAAACCTTCTGGCCGTTGGTATTGTTGAGGAGCACTACCCCAGTCGCGCGGCTTAAGCTAACGCTCGCCCATGACCGAACGCATTTCCTTCCAGGGCGAGCTTGGCGCCAATTCCCACATCGCCGCCCGCGCCGCTTATCCCGGGCTCGAACCCCTGCCCTGCGCCAGCTTCGAGGACGCGTTCGCGGCGGTGAGCGAGCGCCAGGCGCGCTATGCCATGATCCCGGTGGAAAATTCGGTGGCCGGGCGCGTTGCCGACGTGCACCACCTGATCCCCGACAGCGGCCTCTACATCGTCGCCGAACGCTTCGAGCCGATCCGCCATCAATTGCTGGGCCTGCCCGGCGCCACGCTTGCCGGCCTCACCCATGTGCGCTCGCACCCCCAGGCGCTCGGCCAGTGCCGCAAATTGTTGCGTGAGCTGGGCGTCGCCGCGGTGAAGGCCGCCGACACCGCCGGCGCCGCGCGCGAGATTGCCGAACTGGGCGACGGCCGCGTCGGCGCGCTCGCCTCTTCGCTGGCCGGCGAAATCCATGGGCTGACGGTGCTGAAGGCCGACATCGCCGACGCCTACCACAACACCACCCGCTTTTTAGTGTTCGCGCGCGAGCCCGATGACGCTGACGCTGACGCGGGCCCCTGCATGACCAGCTTCGTGTTCCGGGTAAAAAACGTGCCGGCCGCGCTCTACAAAGCCATGGGCGGCTTCGCCACCAATGGCGTCAACATGACCAAGCTCGAAAGCTATATCGAGGGCGGGGGCTTCTCGGCCGCCATGTTCTTCGCTGAAATCGAAGGCCACCCCGATACCCGCAACGTCAAACTGGCGATCGAGGAACTAGCGTTCTTCTCCGCCTCGCTGAAAGTGCTGGGCGTGTACAAGGCGGACGCGTACCGGCGGCGGGGGTGAGGCGCTTAGGGGGAGAAATGGCTCTGCGCTCCCCGCGGACGGCTTAGTCGATCCAGAGCCGCCGCTGGCCAAGCTGCACCCGCAAGGGCTGGAGATCGCCGAAGAACGCCGCTCACAATGTTGCTGGGTCTATGCGTTCACTGCCAAGGGACCCTGCCAAATCGGCTGCCTCCCAGGTTTATCGGCAAACTTTGTAAGATCACGCAGTCGCCTCACGCGCGACGCTCAAAGAGCACGCCGCGCGTGCGCGTCTTGAAGAGCGAAACAGAAACAGGTCGCCCGCGACGATCACGTTGGAAGACAAACGTCCAGTAGGCGTCACGTGCGGAGAAGGCGTCGGTGTAGAGTGGGTCGAGAAGAAATGTCTCGCCGGCAGGGCCGGTTGCGCGTAGCGCGGCGCCGTCCATTGTCACGGTCCAGTCGGCGCTGACATCGTTACTGCGATAGGCGCCGGCGAAAGCCGCAAGCGCCGTCGCGTCCGGCGCCCAATGGGCAACTGGCGCTAGGTCGATCGGGCTGTTGCCGATGCGGGTGAGGCGAATGCCGGTCAACGCGCCGGCGCGATCGCGCGTCACAATGGCCTCGCGCGTGCCTTCGGCATTGACGAGCCTATCGTCGCTCGTCGCGATAAACGGCGGGCCTCCATTGAAGTGCAATCCCGCGTCGTCAATGGTTACAACGGCTAACGCCCCGGTGCGGGTTATGCGAAACCTGCCCGCGAGATCAGCTGCGATCGGAGCGCCGGATGTTGGTGACGTCGTAAGAGCGGCTTCGGGTGCGGGCGGCAGGTATAGGGCGACGATCTCAGGTCCCAAATCTTCAGAGTTCAAGGCGCCAGCGTTGCAAAGCAAAGCCACAGACAGATCATCCTCAGGGGCGCGGGCGAGGTAGGCCCTATAGCCGGCGGTGGCGCCCGAGTGGCTTATGACCGCGCGGCCAGACACCGCGCCGCTCTCCAGGCCCATGCCGTAAGCGATCAGCGTGCCGTCGGTGAGCGCGCCGCGCGTCTCCAGCATCAAAGACACCCAAGGTCGCGC
>JANNQT010000126.1:0-9122 GCA_031400895.1 Alphaproteobacteria bacterium
TTTTTTTCTTGGCGCCCCGGGCGGGGTGTGGGGGGTGGGGCGTGTGGTTTTTTTTTTCTCCCCTTTGCCCATCCCCCCACTCCCCATTCGCTTATTTCACCACTTCCACCAGATGCGCCACCTTGCGGATCATGCCCTGCACCGAGGGCGTGTCCTCAAGTTCGACCACCTGCTGCGAACGCTTCAGGCCGAGACCCAGCAGCGTCGCGCGCTGGGTGTTCTCGCGGCGGATCGGGCTGCCGATGCGGCGCACCTTGATCCTCGCGGCGGATTTTTTCGCGGCCATATCTTAACCCTCCGACGGCGCTTCGCCGAGGCTGGCGCCGTCCTTACGGCGGGCGACCAGGTCGGCCACCTTGAGCCCGCGCCGGTTGGCGACCTGGCGCGGCGAGCTTTGCGCCTTCAGCGCATCGAAAGTGGCGCGCACCATGTTGTACGGGTTGGACGAGCCCTTAGACTTGGCCACCACGTCGGACACGCCCAGAACTTCCAGCACCGCGCGCATCGGCCCGCCGGCGATCAAGCCTTTGCCGGCAGGGGCGGCGCGCAACATTACCTTACCCGCGCCCCAACGGCCGTCGCCGTCATGGTGCAGCGTGCGGCCTTCGCGCAGCGGCACCCGGATCAGCGACTTCTTGGCTTCCTCGGTGGCCTTGCGAATGGCTTCGGGCACCTCGCGCGCCTTACCGTGGCCGAACCCGGCGCGGCCCTTCTTGTCGCCGACCACGACCAAAGCGGCGAAGGCGAAATTCTTGCCGCCCTTCACTACCTTGGCGACGCGGTTGATAGCGACCAGCTTGTCGACCAGTTCGCCCTCGGCGCGCTCCTCGGCGTTTTGCGGCTCGCGCGAACCCCGCCGACCGCGATCGCCGCCGCCGCCGCCCGGCCCGCCACGGCGTGGCCCGCCGCGCGGACGGCGCGGCGCTTCGGGTTGGGCTACCGCGCCGGGCGCGCTTGGTGTTTCATCGCTCATGGCGTTTCCTTAGAAATCAAGCCCGCCCTCGCGGGCGGCGTCGGCCAGGGCTTTGACCCGGCCATGAAAAAGATAGCGACCGCGGTCGAACAAGACGCGCTTTTGGCCCTTGGCCAAAGCCCGCTCGGCCAGCAGCTTGCCGACCGCGGCGGCGCCGGTCTTGGCCGAGCCCTTGGCCCCGGATTTCTTGATCGCTTCCTCGAGCGAGGAGGCGGCAGCGACGGTCACGCCCTTCTTGTCGTCGATCAGCTGCGCCGAAATATTCTTCGACGAGCGGAACACCGAAAGGCGCAGGCGTTCGCCGGCGACCTTCTTCAAGCGGGTGCGGGTGCGTTGGGCCCTGCGGGCGATGGGATCGAGTTTGCGCGGCATGAGCGTTACTTCTTCTTGCCTTCCTTGCGGCGAATGTGTTCGCCGGCATAGCGCACACCCTTGCCCTTGTAAGGCTCGGGCGGACGATAGGAGCGGATTTCAGCGGCCACCTGGCCAACCATCTGCACGTCGATGCCGCTGATCTTGACTTCAGTCGGTTTCGGCGTCGCCAGCGTGATGCCTTCGGGCGGGACGTAATTGATCTCGTGGCTATAGCCCAATTGCATGTGCAGGTTCTTGCCCTGCATCGCCGCGCGATAGCCAACGCCGGTCATTTCCAGGCTCTTCTCGAAGCCCTCGGTGACGCCCTTGACCTGATTGGCCAGCACCGCGCGGGTGGTGCCCCAGAGTGCGCGCGCGCGCGCGGTTTCGTGGCGCGGCGTCACTGCAATGGCGCCGTCGCCGAAGCTGACCGAGACATCGTCGTGCGCCCGGAACGAAAGCGCGCCCTTGGGGCCCTTCACGCTCACTTCCTGGCCCTTCACCGTGACGGTGACGCCGGCGGGGGCGGGGATCGGTTTTTTTCCGAGGCGGGACATCTCAATACACCTTGCAGAGAACTTCGCCGCCGACATTGGCGGTGCGCGCGGCGTTGTCGCTCATGACGCCCTTCGGCGTCGACAGGATCGAGATGCCGAGGCCATTGCGCACCAGGCGCAAATCCCGGATCGCCGAATAGACCCGGCGCCCCGGCTTCGACACGCGCTGAATCTCCTGGATCGCCGGCGCGCCCTCGAAATATTTCAGCTCGATCTCGAGTTCCTTGTGGCCCTCTTTTTCGATTTCGCGGAACTCGCGGATATAGCCTTCATCCTTGAGCACGTTGAGCACGCGCACGCGCAGCGTCGAGGCGGGCGAAAGCACTTTCGTGCGGCCGCGCATCTGCGCGTTGCGGATGCGGGTGATGAGATCGCCGACAGGATCGTTCAAATTCATGGGGCGCCCCTCACCAGCTCGACTTGACCATGCCGGGGATCTGGCCCTTGGAGGCGAGATCCCGCAGCGCGATCCGCGAGAGTTGCAGCTTGCGGTAATTGCCGCGCGGACGCCCGCTGAGCGCGCAGCGACTGCGGATGCGCGTGGGCGAGGAATTGCGCGGCAATTGCGCCAGTTTGAGGCGCGCGGCGAAGCGCTCCTCCAGCGGCAGCGCCTCGTTCAGGGCGGTGGCGCGCAATCTGGCGCGGCGGGCGGCGAATTTCTTCGCCAGCCGCTTGCGCTTGTCGTTGCGTTGGATGGAGCTCGTCTTCGCCATATTCTACTTTCTCCCGATGCGTTCTGGGGTGGAGGCTTCGCTGCTCGAAGCATCAGTTCCGGAACGGGAAATCGAATTCCTTGAGCAGGGCCTTGGCCTCGTCATTGCTGCGCGCGGTGGTGCAGACGACGACATCCAGGCCCCAGATTTGATCGACCAGGTCGTAATTGATTTCCGGGAACACGATGTGTTCCTTGATGCCCAAGGCATAATTGCCGCGGCCATCGAAGCTCTTTGCGTTCAGGCCGCGGAAATCCTTCACCCGCGGCAGCGCAATCGTCACCAGGCGGTCGAGGAATTCGTACATCTGGTCTTTGCGCAACGTCACCTTGCAGCCGATGCTCATGCCTTCGCGCAGCTTGAAGGCGGCGATCGACTTGCGCGCCTTGGTCGCAACCGGCTTTTGCCCGGCAATGGCGGTCAGCGCGGCGATCGCCGACTGCAGCTTCTTGGTGTCGGCCGTGGCTTCGCCGACGCCCATGTTGAGCACGATTTTGTCCAGGCGCGGGATCTGCATGTCGTTCGAATAGCCGAATTGCTCTTTCAGCCGCGGCTTGATCTCGCTCTTGTAGCGCAGCTTCAGGCGCGGCTCGTAACCGGCCGGCTTGGGCGCGCGCGGACGCGAAGCGGGCGCTGCTTCCTTGGCAGGCTTGGCCTGCTTGGGCGTTTGCGCCTTTTTCTCGCTCTTCTCTTTTGGAGCGTCAGACATCGATCTCAACTCCAGAACCCTTGGCGACGCGCACTTTGCGAGTGACGCCGCCTTTTTCAACGATCTTGAAGCCGACGCGCGTGGGCTTGCCGGTCTTGGGGTCGCGCATCGCCACGTTCGACAAATGCAGCGGCGCTTCCTTGGCGATCACCCCGCCTTGGGGATTGGCCATGTCGGGCTTGGTGTGGCGCTTCATCATGTTGACGCCTTCGACCAGCACGCGCTCAGCCTGCGGCAGAACCATCAGCACCTTGCCAGTGCGGCCCTTGTCCTTGCCGGCGATGACGACCACGGTGTCGTTCTTCTTGATGCGGGCGGCCATGTTAGAGCACCTCCGGGGCGAGCGAGATGATCTTCATCTGGTTCTTGGCGCGCAATTCGCGCGGCACCGGTCCGAAGATGCGCGTGCCGATCGGCTCGCCTTGCTTGTTGATCAGCACCGCGGCGTTGGAATCGAAGCGGATGGTCGACCCGTCCTTGCGCTTCAGGTCCTTCGACACGCGCACCACGATCGCCTTGACCACGTCGCCCTTCTTGACCCGTCCGCGCGGCATCGCTTCCTTCACCGAGACGACGATGATGTCGCCGACGGTGGCGTAGCGGCGCTTGGAGCCGCCGAGCACCTTGATGCACATCACGCGCTTGGCGCCGGAATTGTCGGCGACGTCGAGATTGGTTTGCATTTGGATCATGGCGTCATGCTCCAACACGCCCGAGCACTTCCCAGCGTTTCTGCTTGGATTTGGGCGGACATTCTTGAATGTTGACCTGGTCGCCCGCCTTGAACGCGTTGGCTTCGTCATGGGCGTGGAACTTGGCCGAGCGGCGCACGGTCTTCTTCAGCAGCGGGTGAAGATAAGTGCGCTCGACGCGCACGACGACGGTCTTGTCGCCCTTATCGCTCACGATCGTTCCGGTCATAATGCGGCGCGGCATCGCTTGGTTCCTTACACTTTTTTCTTTGGCGCTTTTTCGCGCAGCACAGTCTTAGTGCGGGCGATCATGCGGCGGACTTCGCGCATGCGCGAAGACTTCTCCAACTGGCCGGTGGCTTGCTGGAAGCGCAGGTTGAACTGCTCCTTCTTCAGCTGCGCGAGTTCGTCGCCCAGCTTGCCTTCGTCGCCGGCGCGGAAGTCCTGCAGCTCCTTGTGGATTTGACGCTGCTTCATCAGAGCCCCTCCATCCGGGCGACGATCTTGGTGCGGACCGAGAGCTTGGCCGCGCCGAGCCGCAACGACTCGCGCGCGATCGCTTCGGACACGCCGTCGACCTCAAACATGATGCGCCCCGGGGCCACGCGCGCGGCCCAAAATTCCACCGGGCCCTTGCCCTTGCCCATCCGCACTTCGACTGGCTTCTTCGACACCGGCACATCCGGGAAAATGCGGATCCAGACCCGGCCCTGGCGCTTCATCTCGCGAGTGATGGCCCGGCGCGCGGCTTCGATCTCTCGCGCGTTGACGCGGTTGGGCTCAAGCGCCTTCAGCCCGAACTCGCCGAAATTCATCGCCGCGCCGGCCTTGGTGTTCCCCTTGATGCGCCCCTTGTGGGCGCGCCGGAACTTGGTTTTCTTCGGCTGCATCATGATTTTATGCCTCCGGCTCGGCGCTCTCTTCGCCGCGCGGCGGACGGCGACCGCGGCGTGGGCGATCGCCCGGCGGCGGGCGATCCTCGCGCGCGGGACGGTCACGGTCGCGGCGCTCGCGGTTTTCCCCGGCGTCCATCGCCCGGCGATCTTGCGCCATAGGATCGTGCTCCAGGATCTCGCCTTTGAAGATCCAGACTTTGACCCCGATCTTGCCGTAGGCGGTGTCGGCTTCGGCGAAACCGTAATCGATGTCGGCGCGCAGCGTGTGCAGCGGCACCCGGCCTTCACGGTACCAGTCCATGCGGGCGATTTCAGCGCCGCCCAGGCGGCCCGAGACGTTGATGCGGATGCCTAGCGCGCCCAGCCGCATGGCCGATTGCATCGCCCGTTTCATGGCGCGGCGAAACGCCACCCGGCGTTCGAGCTGCTGGGCGACGCCTTCGGCGACCAAGGTGGAATCGGTCTCCGGCTTGCGCACTTCAACCAGATTGAGGTGCACTTCCGCGCCCGGCGCCATCTTGGCGAGGTCCTTGCGCAGCTTTTCGATGTCGGTGCCCTTCTTGCCGATCACCACACCCGGCTTGGCGGTGAAGATGGTGATGCGGCACTTCTTCAGCGGACGCTCGATGATGATCTTGGAAACGCCAGCGGCCTTCATTTTCTCGCGCACGAATTTGCGGATCTTGATGTCCTCGTGCAGCAGGCGCGAGAAATCGCGGCTGTTGGCGTACCAACGGCTGTCCCAGGTGCGGTTGACCCCGAGGCGGAGCCCGATCGGATTGACTTTCTGACCCATTACGCGGCCTCGGCGGTTTCGGGCTGCTTGGTGGTGTCGCGCAGCACGATGGTGAGTTGGGAGAACAATTTCTCGATCCGCACGCCGCGGCCGCGGGCGCGGGTATGCATGCGCTTCATGGTGATGTTCTTGCCGACATGGGCTTGGGCCACCACTAGGCCGTCGAGATCGAGGCCATGATTGTTCTCGGCGTTGTCCATCGCCGATTGCAGGCACTTCAGCACGTCCTTGGAAATGCGCTTCTGGGAGAAACGCAATTCGTTCTTGGCCTTCTCGGCGGAGAGGCCGCGGATCGACTGCGCCACCAGATTGAGCTTCTGCGGGCTGATGCGCAGCGTGCGCAGCACCGCGCGCGCTTCGTTGGCGGCTTGTTTCGGAGGAGCCTTGGGTTTGCTCATCTCACTTCCTCTTGGCCTTCTTGTCGGCGCCGTGGCCGAAATAATTGCGGGTGGGCGCGAACTCGCCGAGCTTGTGGCCGACCATGTCCTCGCTCACCAGCACCGGGGTAAACATCTTGCCGTTGTGCACCTGGAAGGTGAGGCCAACGAATTGCGGCATGATGGTCGAGCGGCGCGACCAAGTCTTGATCGCCTCGCGTCTTCCCCCGCCCAGCGCCTTTTCGGCCTTGGCCAACAGATAACCGTCTATGAACGGGCCTTTCCAAACAGAACGCGGCATGCCTCAGCTCACCTTCTTGGCGTGACGACGACGGATGATCAGGCGATCCGACGGCTTGGTTTTGCGGGTCTTGGGACCGCGGGTCTTCTTGCCCCAGGGCGTGACCGGGTGACGGCCGCCGGAGGTCTTGCCTTCACCGCCGCCATGGGGGTGATCGACCGGGTTCATGGCGACGCCGCGCACGGTGGGCTTGCGCCCCAACCAGATCGAGCGCCCCGCCTTGCCCCAGACTTCATTCATGTTGTCGGGGTTGGACACCGCGCCGATCGTCGCCATGCACACGTCCTGCACCATGCGCACTTCGCCCGAAGCCATGCGCAGCTGGGCGTAGCCGGTCTCGCGGCCGACCACTTGCGCGTAAGTCCCCGCCGAACGCGCCATCTGCGCGCCCTTCAGCGGCTTCAGTTCGACATTGTGAACAATGGTGCCGACCGGGATCGATTTCAGCGGCATGGCGTTGCCGGGCTTCACATCGACCTTTTCTCCGGCGATCACGGTGTCGCCCGCTTTCAGCCGCTGGGGCGCTACGATGTAGGCGAGTTCGCCGTCCTTGTACTTGATCAGGGCGATGAAGGCGGTGCGGTTGGGATCGTATTCAAGCCGCTCGACCATCGCTTCCATGCCCCATTTGCGGCGCTTGAAATCGATCATGCGGTAAGTACGCTTGTGGCCGCCGCCATGACGAAAGGCGGTGAGGCGGCCCATGTTGTTGCGCCCGCCGGACTTGGTCAGCCCTTCGGTCAACCCCTTTACCGGCTTGCCCTTATAGAGTTCGGCGCGGTCGACGATCACCAACTCGCGCCGGCCCGGCGAAGTCGGGCGGAATTGCTTGAGCGCCATTACGAAAGCCCCGTCGTCACATCGATGGAATAGCCGTCCAGCAGGGTCACGATCGCGTTCTTGGTGTCGGACCGTCTGCCCTGCACGCCGCGGAATTGCTTGGTCTTGCCCTTGCGGCGCAGCGTGTTGACGGCACCAACCTTGACCTTGAACAGATGCTCCACCGCTTCCTTGACGTCCTTCTTGCTGGCGTCAAGGGGCACCCGGAACACCACCTTGTTCTGCTCCGATTGCAGCGTCGCCTTCTCGGTGATCACCGGCTTGATGATGATGTCGTAGTGTTTGAGCGCGCTCATGCCGCGGCTCCTTGCTTGGCGGTTTTCTTCGCCGGACTTGCGGTGGCGAAGCGTTCGTGGATGGCGGCGACCGCCTCGGCGGTCAGCACCAGCTTGCCGCGGCGCAGGATGTCATAAACGTTAAGCCCCGCGTTCGGCAGCACGTCGAGATTGGGAATGTTGCGCGCGGCGCGGGCCAAGTTCACATCCACCTCGGCGCCGGCGATGATCAGCGCGTTCTCGAGTTTGAGCTTGCCCAGCGATTTGCGCAGCGCGGCGGTCTTGGCTTGCTTCAGCGACGCCGCCTCGATGATGACGATGTCGCCAGCCTTGGCCTTGGCCGAAAGCGCGTGCCGCAGCGCCATGGCGCGGACTTTCTTTGGCAGATCGTGGGCGTAATCGCGCGGCAGCCGGTTGTGGGCGTGCCCGCCGCCGCGAAACAATGGCGCATTGGCGGCGCCGTGGCGGGCCTGGCCGGTGCCCTTTTGCTTGTAAAGCTTGGCATGGGTGCGGGCGACTTCGCCGCGCGAGAGCGTCTTGTGGGTGCCGGCGCGGCGCTTGGCCAATTGATACTTGACCATACGCTGCAGGATGTCGGCGCGCACTTCCTTGATGCCGAACACGGCATCCTCAAGTTCGATCGAACCGGATTTCTTGGCGTCGAGGGTTTGGATGTCGAGTTTCATTGTCGGCCCCTCACTCAGCGCCCGCTTGCCGCAACGCGGCCGGCTTCGGCGCTTCCTTCGGCAACGCGCTCTTGGCCGCGTCGCGCACTTCGACCCAGCCGTTTTCCGCGCCTGGCACCGCGCCCTTGACAAACAAAAGTCCGCGCCTCGGATCGACGCGGACGATTTGCAGATTTTGTACAGACACGCGCTCGTCGCCCAAATGGCCGGCCATCTTCTTGCCCTTGAACACCTTGCCCGGGTCCTGGCGTTGGCCGGTGGAGCCGTGGCTGCGGTGCGAGACCGAGACCCCGTGGGTGGCGCGCAGGCCGCCGAAATTCCAGCGCTTCATCGCCCCGGCAAAGCCCTTGCCGATGGAGATTCCGGCGACATCGACCTTCTGGCCGACAACAAAATGGTCGGCGCTGATTTCGGCGCCGACCGCCAGCAAATTATCCTCGGAGACGCGGAACTCACGCACAATGGCCTTTGGTTCGACCTTGGCGCGCGCGAATTGTCCGCGCTCGGCTTGAGTTTTGCGCTTGGCCTTGGCCTTGCCGGCGCCAAGCTGCACCGCGCAATAGCCATCACCCTTGGGCTCACGCGCGGGCGGGGCCTTTTTGTCGTTCTTGCGCGACTTCTTCGGCTTCAGCGCGACCGCGGCGCCGGCGGAATCCATGAACGGCTCGGCCGCAACGGTGCGGCGGCCAATGACTTGGCAGCCTTCAAGATCGAGCACGGTGACCGGCGTCTGGGCGCCGTCATCGCCATAGACACTCATCATGCCGACCTTGCGGGCGATCACGCCGGTGCGTTGCGAATGGGCCATGGCGCTCAACCCAGCACTTGAATCTGAACGTCAACGCCGGCCGAGAGATCGAGCTTCATCAGTGCATCGACGGTCTGGGGCGTAGGTTGTACAATATCCAGCACGCGCTTGTGGGTGCGGATTTCGAATTGCTCGCGGCTCTTCT